>NZ_MKJY01000075.1 GCF_001942465.1 Actinomadura sp. CNU-125 | reverse complement strand
CCGAGGCCCTGAACGAGCATCTACTATCGGTCCACGAAGCCGGTGTTGCGACGACCGGTTGAGCCCAAGCAATACACCTCGTTCGCCTTCACCGCCCGGCTGATGGAGGCCGGCCTGGACGCATCGATCGGCACCGTCGGCGACGCCCTGGACAACGCCCTCATGGAGTCCCAGATCGGCCTGTTCAAAACAGAGTTGATCAAGCCGCGACGGCCTTGGAGGGGCCTCGCGGACGTCGAACTCGCCACCGCCGAATGGGTCGACTGGTTCAACCACCAGCGCCTCCACAGCGCGATCGGCGACATCCCACCCGCCGAACACGAAGCCAACTACTACGCTCAACACCAGCCCCAACCGGCGGCTGGAGTCAGCCCATAGGGCCTCCACCGAACCCGGTGCGGTTCAAACTCGACCCACGAACTCAGGCACACGTCCATGAACGTCTCGCAGAGGCGTGGGAGTTCCACCCGCCCGAACAAGCCCTGCTCCGGAGCCTTCCTCTTCCCAAAGGGTGATTCGAGGGTTCATTCGGCCGCGGCGGCCAGGAATTCCAGGTCGGCGAGAATCTCGGACGCGACGACGGGGTCCAGGTCGCCGAGCCGCAGGGCACCGGTGTCCGCGCCGATTCCGACATCGCGGAGCGTCTGGTCGTCCCCTTCGGCCATATGTCCGATGCCGAAGCCGGGGGTGAGGCCGATCCACACCCAGCGGTCCGGAGCGAACCGGAACGAGATGTCGATCACCCCTCCCCCGTCTCCCGCGTCGCCGGGCTCCCAGCCCTGCCGGACGAGCGCGAGCAGAGCCGCTATCGGGACCGTCAGGCCCTCGAACCGCCGCAGCCCGGCGCCGTCCCGCTCCTCCTCGGTCGGCACGTGCACGGGACGCGTGAGCTGCTCGAACGGTTGCAGGATCTCGTAGTCGGCGAACGATTCCAACCAGGCGCGCAGCGAGCCGACGTCCAGGTGCAGCGGGTGGACGACACCGACCCGTGCGGCCTCTGGCAGGACGAACTCGCCGTCCGCGACATCCGCGAGCGTGCGGTCCTCCGCGACGCGGAACGCCGTCGCGCGTGTGCCGTCCTCTGCGATCCACAGCAGGCGGCGCGCCAGGTGCACGGTCAGCGGATGCTCGGCGAAGTACCGGCGGAACTCGGGGGCCGTCCACCGCGTGCCGGTCACCATCGCCCGTTCCAGCCGGTGGATCCGCTCCGCCGCGACCGCCCGGACGTCCTTGCGCAGCGCGGCGAACGCCGTCCGGGCCGCCGGGGCGAGCACGGGGTCGTCCTTCACTCCCGGCTTGGGGAGCGCCGCGCGGTGCCGCCCGGACGCGTCGGTGACGAACGGCCGGAGCCGCTCATCGAACCGCACGGTGAACCTGCGCGGCCCGTAGTCGAGCGTCATCGAACCGTCCGGGTCGAGCCCGAGGGCGGGGACGAGCCGGTCGGCGAGCCGCTCGGCGTCCAGGCCGCGTTCCCGCGCCACCCGGTCGATCCGGGTGCGGGCCCGCTCCCGCAGCTTCCGTGACTTCGCCTTCTCCGCGAGCGTCCGCAGATGCGTCAGCGCGAGGTCGGAGCCAAGGTCGGCCAGGACGTCCAGGCTCGCTACCGCGTACCGGTGCCCGCCCGGCCCCTGCCAGACCCGGATCAGCGGTGCGAGCTCCCGCACGGCGCGGTCGTCGCCGGTGCGGCCGAGCTGCGTCAGCGCCCACTTGTCCTTGGCGGGCGTGCCCGCGTCCACCCACCAGCGGAATACCGCGACGCCGAACTCGCCCAGCGACGCGGCGTCGAACGCGTCGCGGACCCGCTCCGGCGCGTACCCGGCGGGCGTGCCCAGCAGTTCCAGCAGTGTCCGGACCGCGTCGGCGGGCAGCGCGCGGTCGCAGCCGCGCAGCAGGACCGGCGGGAACGCCACCGGGTCGACCCCGCCGAGCCTCGGCTGCCGCGCCAAGCCCGTCTGGACCGGGTGCGCGGCCAGCAGCTCCCGCAATTCTCGAGCCGCCTCGGGGAACGCGTCCGCGACGGCGTCCGCGCCATGTTCCGCGGCGATGCGGCGCAGCACCGTCTCGGCGGCGTCACGGGGCTTGGCCTGTCCGCCGAGCGCCGCCGGGGCCAGGTAGGGAACGACGGCCGTGCCGTGCCGCTCGAACCAGGCGCGGGCGCGCGGCGACCCCTCGTCCTCCCGCAGGAGCCGCGCGGCCATCAGCTCGACGACCTCGACGCTCCGGAAGGGCATCAGCAGCTCGATGCGGTCGTAAATCCACTCGCCGGGGTAGTACTCGTGGACCGCGCGCAGTACGGCCGGGAGCATGTCGGCCTGGTGGCGGGCGACGAGGAGCCGCTCCACGTCCAAGCCCCAGCCGTCGGGGATCCGCAGATCCGGCAGCAGCGGGCGGACCTGCTCATCAGAACCGTTCAGCAGCAGCCACATCAGGTCGGACCAGTCCAACACCCGGTGCCGGTGCCGTGCGGCCAGCGCCTCCCAGTCGCGGCCCCCGAGCGGGCGGACCAGCCGATGTCGCACGGCGCCGAGCCACTGCTCGCGCTCGCCCGGCTCCCACGCGACCTCGCGGCCCCCGGGCGTCTCCAGACCCGGAACGACCGGCCGGACCGGGGCCGTCCACGGCGGGTCGGTGAGGAACTCCGGCAACTCGTCCCGCGCCGCCTCCGGGACGGGCGGCGACGCGGTCGCGAGCAGCTCGACGGCCGCGCGGACGTCGTCCGGCAGACTCGGCAGGACGGCCGCGACCAGCCCGGCGTTCGCCCGGACGTGCGCCGCCAGCAGTCCGGCGGCCTTCGGCGAGCGCGCCGCCGCGAGCAGCCGCAGCCCGCGCACAGGGAACCGCTGCGCGGCCTGCTGGAGCGCTGCCCTGCCGTACTTGTCGCCGATCCGGTCGACCAGCGCCCCGAACGCCTCGTCGGTGGGCAGCAACGCGACCGCCTCGAACAGCAGCTTCCGGCCGCGGCTCTCGATGTGCTCGTGGTCGATGTTGTGCAGGAGGCACGGCAGGACGGCGGTGCCCATGGCGGCCACCATGGTGGCCAGGACCCCGCGATCCACCTGGTACCAGCCCATCGCCGGGAGCGGGTTCCCGAGCATGGCGGCGTCGTCCACCGTGCAGAGCCGCAGCCACTGCGTGTAGATGTCGAGACCGGCGCCGCTGTGCAGGCACTCGCCGATCCAGTCGCGCCGCGTCGGCACCAGGTACGACACGAGCCACCGCGCAGTCGGGGTCCGCGTACGGTACCCGGCCAGCCGCTCGGCCGCGTCGGCGTACGCCGCCTCGTCGGCGATGGTGAGCAGTGCCCGCACGCGCCGGGCGGTATCGCGCACCAGGCTCGCGAGGGCGGCGCGCTGGTCGCGGCGGACGACCACCGACGAGTCCCCCCGCCACGTGCCCCCGGTGCCGTGGTTCGCGGTCATCGTGGGCAGTTCGACCAGGGCGCAGGCCGCGAACGCGACGCCGTGCTCGATCGTCCAGGCGTCCACGAACGCGCGCAGCACGTGCGCGGCCTTGCACGGGGGATAGCGCCAGGGAGTGTCCGGGGCGAGGGAATCGGCCAGCGAGGCGACCGACGCGATCACTGCCGCGCCCGCCGGGTCCGGTTCCCCGGTCCAGTGCCGCCGGGCGGCCTCGATCAGCTCGGCGTCGCCCCTTCCCCCGGTCAGCAGCGCGTCGACGACGCCGTCGGACCCGTCGAGGAACCGCCGGACGTCGGCCAGGGCCTTGCGCCCCGGTTTCGCGACCGGGACGGGCCTGCCGTCGCGGCGCGGGTGCATGGCCCGACGCCACGTGTCGGGGATCGTCAGGACGTTCTCGTCCGGAAACTCCATGTTCGTGTCCTCCGTGGTCAACGGGATGCGTCGGTGAGGGGGTCAGCTCGGCGAGGATCTCGGACGCGACGACCGGGTCCAGCCCGTCGAACCGCAGGAAAGAGCTGAGGCGGTCCGCGCCGGGCTCGCGGGCCGGCCAGACGCGTTCGAGGCCCCGGCGGTCGCCGACGGCCGGGGCAGTGGCGCCTGCACGCTGCCCCGGCGCGGATGCATTCGTGGGAGCCACGCGTCCGGGATCGTCAGCATGTTCTCGTCCACGGGCCACCACCGTAGGGAGATGTTCCGACAAACCTGATCAAGCCGCAGGGACCAGGACGGCGAGGATCTCGGAGACAAGGACCGGATCCAGGTTCCCGAACACCGGGGCGTCGCCGGGGCGCGCGCCGACGAGCCGGACCTCCCCGAGGATGTCATCGCCGTTGATCCACTGAGCGTGGACCTTGACGCGATGACCGCTCGGCGGCGTCCGCGCCCACGCGTCACCGCGTGCCTCCCAGCCGCGGGCGGAAAGGCGGTACCGGTCGCGTTCGGTGACGTGGAAGCCCTGGAACCGGGTGAGACGCCCGCTGCGGCGCTCCTGCGCCGTGAGCACGCAGATTCGGCGTCCGAGCTGCGGGAACGGCTGCAGGACCTCGTAGTCGGCGAGCATCTCCGCCCAGGCGGCACGGTCGTCGCCGAATTCCACCGCGTGGGCGACGCCGACCCGTGCGGTGTCGGCGATGGTACGGGTGTCGTCGCGGACGTCGGCGAAGGTGCCGTCCTCGGCGATCCGGAACGAGGTCGCCGCGTCGTCCTGGCGGGCGACCCAGACCAGTCCGTGCGCGAGGCGCCCCACGATCGGGTGGTCGAGGACGAACCGGTGGAAGTCCTCGACCGTCCAGCGGCGTCGCGTGCGCATGGCCTGCTCCAGCCGGTCGGCCTGTTCGGCCGCGACGGCCCGCACATCCTTCTTCAGCCCGGCGAACCGTTCACGGGCGGCCGCGGCCAGCGCGGGGTCGTCCTTCGCGCCGGGCTTAGGGAGGGTCGTGCGGACGCCGCCGCCCTCGTCGGCGACGACCGGCCGGAGCCGGGCGTCGAAGCGGACGGTGAACCGGCGTGGGCCGTAGTCGAGCGTCGCCGAGCCGTCGCCGTCCAGGCCGAGAGTGGGGACGATGCGGTCGGCCAGCTGTTCGGCCGACAAACCCCGCGCGGCGGCGACCCGTCCGAGCATCTCGGCGGCCTCTTTCTTGACGCCGTCGAACTTCGTCGTCCGCTGGATGCGGTCCAGGGCGGTCAGCGCTTGGGGTGTGGCGATCTCGGCCAGGACCTCCAAGCCCTTCACCGCTTTGGCGTGCCCGCCTCGTCCCGGCCAGGTGTGCACGAGCGGCACGAGGCGGCGGACAGCCGCGGCGCCGCCCGTCCGGCCGAACTGTGCCAGTGCCCAGGACTCCTTCGCGGGCGCGCCGCGAGCCTGCCAGAGGTCGAACAGCGGCGTGACCGACCGTTTCCCCCGGCTGCGCCGCCGCCCCGAGGGCCCGCTTTCACGAGCTCGGGCCGCGGAGGCGGCGCGGTGCGGCAACGTTCTCCCCGTGGTCGCCGCACCGCGCCGTCCCCCGTTCCAACGCACCGGTCAACACCGGGGCCCGACGATGAACGGTCCGGTAGGTTGCGGCTGTCAGGGAACGATTCTCCTGGCACCAGGCCCAAGACCTGATCGAGAAACACGCCGGGCAGCGACGTCCAGGGGGACCCACGTGGTGTTCCTCGGTGTCATGCTGCCCTCCGCGTCGTCATCGTCATTTCGATGATCCGTCCGACAGCCGGTACGGCGAGTCGGCGCTGATCAGCATGCGGTCCGCGCCGATGGCCAGGTACGCCCACCACTGTCGCGTCTTCTCGCCCACCAACACAGCGCGTGAGGGTGCCTGCAGTGCCGTCACCGTCGCGTCGCGGATCGCCGGTGCCGGCTCATCGATCACGGTCAGTTCCGCGTCCGGCTCGGCCGGACCCGTCGAAGGAGCGGGCGATACTCGCCGGACGGGCTCCTCTGCCCTCACCGCCGCGTCGAGCAGAGCGGCCTATGGTCGCGCAAAATGACAATTTCAGGTGGCTCCGCCTACGCGTGAAGGCCAGACGCAACTCGCCCCTTCCCCCCGAAGGCCAAGCTCGCTCCTCCGGGGAACCGACAACAGCGAATCTTCTGCCGTACCATCCAAATACTGCATGCGCGCGTGTGAATCCCCAGGTCACAAAGGGTGCTCCCCACGCCCGTGGGGTCCGGAACCGGTGCCGGGCTGGGCGGAGTGGCACTCGTCGGCGAGGTGGGCGGGACCGGTGGACTCGCCGGTGCGGGCCAGGCGGTCACAGATCGAGGCCAGGTCGGACTCGGCGAACCGACCGTGGATCGCCGCGAGCCCCAGCGCCTTGTCCAGCCACGCCTCGGCGCCCGGACCGATGGCCAGGAAGTCACGCTCGGCCACCGATTGCGGGCGCGGCCGTGGCGCCCGCGGCCCGTTGCCGCCGGGATGGTCGGGATAGTGCGCCTCGACGATCCGTGGCCGGCCGGGCGTCGAAAGCTTGTGCCGCCACAGCTCGGCCAGCCCGACCGCGTCGCGGGCCGTGTCTCCAGAGGCATCGCCGGTAGTGTCGCGGGGGCCGACGATGACCAGTTCGTCGCCGTGGACCCGGCACCAGACCTTGCGGCCCTCGTGCCCGGCCGGCACCGAGTAGCGCACGTCCCCCCAGCGGACGGTCCGGTCGTCACCCACCAGCCGCTCCTCGCCCAGCGCCAGGTGTGCACGACACAGCCGTAATGCCGTCCCAGCCGGTGGCGCGTCCATGGGCGCACCACACCGTCGCCCGCGGCGGGGCCCAGGTGAGTTCTCGGGGTCGTGAGCGCACGCGGGAGCTTCCCGATGAGTGGGACCGGCAGGCGCCCATTCATGGAGCCAGCTTAAGTTCAGGGGCATGCCAGGCCGTCGCCCTTCCGCGTGATCGAGGTGTTGAAGCGGGCGGGTAGGCGATGCCGGATTCGAGATCAGTTCAGGACTCGTGATGTCTGAAAGGTCGATCATTGACCACGACGCATGCCGACTATCAGGTGAGCCAGCTCGACGCCCTGGAGGCGGAATCCATCCATATTTTCCGCGAGGTCGCCGCGGAGTTCGAGAAACCGGTCCTGATGTTCAGCGGCGGCAAGGACTCGATCGTGATGATGCGGCTGGCCGAGAAGGCGTTCCATCCGGCGAAGATTCCCTTTCCCGTCCTGCAGGTCGACACCGGGTACGACTTCCCCGAGGTGCTGGAGACGCGTGACCGCTGGGTCGCCCGCCTGGGCGTCCGCTTGATCGTGGCCTCGGTCGAACAGGCCATCAAGGACGGGGTGGTGGTGGACGACGGCAAGACGTCCCGTAACCGGCTGCAGATCGGCACGTTGCTCAACGCCCTTGAGGAACACGAATTCACCGCCGCGTTCGGCGGTGGCCGTCGCGACGAGGAGAAGGCCCGCGCCAAGGAGCGGGTGTACTCCCACCGCGACGAATTCGGCCAGTGGGATCCCAAGATGCAGCGTCCGGAGCTGTGGAGTCTGTACAACGGCCGGATCCGTACCGGCGAGCACATGCGCATCTTCCCGATCTCCAACTGGACCGAGCTCGACATTTGGCACTATATCGGCCGGGAGAGCATCGAGATCCCCTCGATCTACTACTCCCACCGGCGCCGGGTCTTCGAGCGCGACGGGATGCTGCTGACCGAGTCCGCGTACAACCCGTGCCGTCCCGGTGAGGTCGCCGAGGAGCGCACCGTCCGGTTCCGGACCGTGGGCGACCTGACGCTGACCGGCTGCGTGGAGTCGGCCGCCGCCACGATCCCCGAAATCATCGACGAGGTCGCAGCCTCCCGCGTCACCGAGCGCGGCGCCACTCGTGGTGACGACCGCTTCTCCGAGGCCGCAATGGAAGACCGCAAGAAGGAGGGCTACTTCTGATGCCGGCCACCACCCCAACGATCGAGGGCAAGCCCGAGATGGATCTGCTCCGGTTCGCCACCGCCGGCTCCGTCGACGACGGCAAGTCGACCCTGATCGGCCGCCTGCTGCTGGACTCCAAGTCCATCTTCGAGGACCAGCTCGAGGCCGTCGAGACGACGTCGCGGTCGCGCGGCTACGACTACACCGACCTCGCGCTGCTGACCGACGGTCTCCGGTCCGAGCGCGAGCAGGGCATCACCATCGACGTGGCCTATCGCTACTTCGCGACCCCGAACCGCAAGTTCATCATCGCGGACACCCCGGGGCACGTGCAGCACACCCGCAACATGGTGACCGGCGCCTCGACGGCGGACCTGGGCCTGGTGCTGGTCGACGCCCGCCATGGCCTGACCGAGCAGTCGCACCGGCACGCCGTGATCCTTTCGATGCTCCGGGTGCCGCACCTGGTCCTCGTGGTGAACAAGATGGACCTGGTCGGCTACGACCAAGAGGTCTTCGAGCGGATCCGCAAGGAGTTCACCTCCTTCGCGACGAAGCTGAACGTCCCCGACCTCGAGAGCATCCCGATCTCGGCGCTCAAGGGTGACAACGTCGTCCACCGCGGCGAGAACATGCCGTGGTACGACGGCCCGTCGCTGATGCACCACCTGGAGCACGTGCACTTCGCCTCCGACCGCGACCTCGTGGACGCCCGTTTCCCGGTGCAGTACGTCGTCCGCCCGAAGTCCGACGAGTTCCACGACTACCGCGGGTACGCGGGCCAGGTCGCCGGCGGCGTCTTCCGGCCCGGTGACGACGTGCTGGTCCTCCCGAGCGGCATGACCTCGAAGATCGCCGGGATCGACCTGTTCGACAGGGAGATCGGCGAGGCGTTCCCGCCCATGTCGGTCAACATCCGGCTCGAAGACGACCTCGACGTCTCCCGCGGCGACATGATCTGCCGTCCGGCGAACGCGCCGAAGCCGAGCCAGGACATCGACGCGATGATCTGCTGGATGACCACCGAGCCGTTGAAGCCACGGCAGAAGCTCGCAATCAAGCACACCACCCGCACGGGCCGCGCGCTGGTCAAGGACATCCAGTACCGCATGGACGTCAACACGCTTCACCGCGATGTGGAGACCAAGGAGCTCGGCCTCAACGAGATCGGCCGTGTCCGGCTGCGCACGACGGTGCCCCTGCTGTGCGACCCGTACAGCAAGAACCGCACCACGGGGTCGTTCATCCTGATCGACGAGGCCACCGGCGCACCGTCGGCGCCGGAATGATCAACAACGTCGGCTGAAGTCGCCCATCGCCCCCGCCCGCCGAACGGGACGGGCGGCGGGCCGAACGTGCGAAGGGAAATGCAGTGATCAGCCGAGACGACATCTGTCGGATCTGCGACGCCTACATCGCCGCGATGTCCGGTGACGACGTGGAAGCCGTCATGAGCCTGTTCGCCCCTGACGCGACGCAGGAGGAACCGATCGGCACACCGCCCCGCGTGGGGCACGAGGAGATCCGGGCGTTCTTCACGCGGAGCCTGCGGGTGCCGTTCACGATGAAGCGCATGGGACCGGTGACCGTGGTGGGACGGCATGCGGCGTTCCAGGCCCGGGTCGACGTCCGGGCCGTCGATAGCGCGAACGCTCGGTCGCTGACCGCGACGGACGTGCTCTCCATCGACGAGCACGGGAAGATCGCGAAGATCATGGTGCTCCCGGACGTGGAGGCGGACCCGGCAGGGGGGTTCTGAGGACAGGATGCGCTTCATCTACGCGGAGGCAATGACCGACCCGACCTTCTACCTACCGCTCGCTCAGGCAGCCGATGCGGCCGGGTATGACGGCATGAACGTTTCCGACAGCATCATCTATCCGCGAGATTCGCACGCGGATTATCCCTATACCGCTGACGGCACCCGTGAATTCCTGGAGAACAAGGACTTCCCCGAGTCGTTCATTCTCATCACCGCGATGGGCGCTGTCACCAGCCGGATCGAGTTCACCCCGGCGGTCCTCAAGCTGCCCGTCCGGCCGCCCGTGCTGGTCGCCAAGCAGGCCGCCACGATCGCGTTCCTCACCGGCGACCGGCTCCGGCTCGGGGTCGGATCCAGCCCGTGGCCGGAGGACTATGCCGCCATGGGCGTGCCATGGGAGGGGCGCGGCAAGCGGGTGTCGGAGGCCATCGACATCATCCGGGGACTCACCGCCGGCGGGTACTTCTCTCATCACGGCGAGGTGTACGACCTGCCCGCCGTGAAGATCCGCCCGGTGCCGACGCGGCCGATCCCGATCCTGGTGGGCGGCCACAGCGATGCCGCGCTGCGGCGCGCGGTACGCAAGGGCGACGGCTGGATCCACGCGGGCGGCACGCGGGAGGAGCTCGATGGCCTGCTCGGCAAGCTGCAGACGATGCTCGCCGCCGAGGACCGCGGAGGCCGCCCGTTCGCGATCCAGGTCACCTCGCCGGAGGCATTCACCCCGGACGGGGTCCGCCGGCTCCAGGATCGCGGGGTGAACGAGGTCCGGGTGACGTTCCGCAACCCCTACATCCAGGGAGAGGACCCCGAGCCGCTGGCGAAGAAGATAGAGAACCTCGAACGTTACGCCGCGGACGTTATCGCGAAGGTGAACGCATGAGTTTCCCGCAACTGCTGCTGGAAGGCCGGACGGTGCTGGTCGCCGGGGCCGGTCCCGGCCTCGGCCGTGCGCTCGCGCTGCGCAGCGCGCTCGCCGGCGCGGACGTGGTGCTCGCCGCCCGCAGCGCCGACCGGCTGAACGCACTGGCCGAGGAGGTCACGGACCTCGGGCGCCGCGCCCTCGTCGTCCCGACCGACCTCGCCGACGACGCGTCCATCGCGCGGCTGGCGGACACCGCGGTCCGGGAGATGGGGCGCCTGGACGCGGTCGTGTACAACGCCAACATGCAGCCTCCGCACGAGAGCCTGGTCGACGGCGACATGGACGCCGCCCGCAGCACCGCCGACGTCAACGTCTGGGGGGCCTTGAATCTGACGCGTCGGCTGACCCCGGCTCTGCGTGAGACCAAGGGCTCCGTGGTGATGGTCAACTCGATGGTGCTGTACAACCGGCGGCCCCGCTTCGGCGCCTACCGGATGATGAAGGCCGCCCTCCTGGCCTGTGCGCGGGGACTCTCGGTCGATCTGGGACCGATGGGGATCCGGGTGAACACCGTCGCCCCGGGCTACATCTGGGCCGACAAGGTGCAGGCCCACTTCGAGCGGCTCGCCGCCTCCCGGGGCATGACCCCGGAAGAGGTCTACGCGGAGGTGGCCGCCGAGACCGATCTGCGGCGGCTGCCCGAACCCGAGGCGATCGCGGACGCGGTCGTGTTCCTGTTCTCCGACATGGCCCGCGCGATCACCGGCCAGTCCATCAACGTCGACTGTGGCCAGACCCACCACTGAGCGAGTCCGGCACCGGTATCCACGACCTCACGAAGGGCCTTCTGCCATGACCAACGTACATTCCCGGACCGTGGGAGCAGCCGCCGAGCTCCACGAGGAGGCCGCTCGCAACACCGGCCTGACGGATTTCGGCACGGACGACTACAGCGAGGCCCTGGACGTGCTGCTGCGGTCGCTCGACTCCGAAGCGGGGCTGAACGACGTCGGCCGGGCGACGATGCGCCGCAGGATCCTCGGGGTGCTGGAGACCCGCCTGCGTGCGCAACAGGCGCTCGACCGGAATCCCGGCCACCGGGACGTGCCGATCGAGCGCCCGATGTTCGTGACCGGCCTGCCGCGAACCGGGACCACCGCCCTGCACCGGCTCCTGGCCGCCGACCCGCGGCACCAGGCGCTCGAACTGTGGCTGGGCGACGCCCCTCAGCCGCGGCCGCGGCGGGAGGAGTGGCCGGCGAGCCCGGACTACCGGCGGACCGAGCGGTTGATGGATGAGCGCCGCAAGCTCTCGCCGGAGATCAACGGAGTGCACTTCCAGGACGCGGAGGCGGTGGAGGAGTGCCTGCGCCTCGAGCGGCAGACCTTCCGGTCCGGCGAGTACGTCGCCCTGTCCTGGATCCCCGGTTACGTGGAGTACACCCTCGGCCGCGACCTCACACCGGTTTACGAGCGGCACCGGGCGCTTCTGCAGCTGATCGGCCTGAACGACCAGGACAAGCGCTGGGTGCTGAAGTACCCCGGTCACCTGTTCGGTCTGGACGAACTGCTGGCGGCGTACCCCGACGCCATCATCGTCCAGACCCACCGCGACCCCCGCACGATCGTGGCCTCGGTCTGCAGCCTGAGCCGGATCGCGAGCAAGAGCCTGTCGGACACCTTCGGCAGCGAACTGGTGGGCAAGGCCAACTATCGCTGGTGGAGCGAGGGAATCGACCGGGGGCTCGCGGCACGCGAGCGGTACGGCGCGGACCGGTTCGTCGATGTCTATTACCACGACTTCGTCCGCGACCCGGTCGGCGCGGTGGAGTCGATCTACGAACGCTGCGGGGCCGAGCTGAGCGACGAATCACGCGCGGCCATCGCCGAGGCCCACGCCCTCAGCCTGACCGGCGAGCGCAAGCCGTCCCACCGCTACGACCTGGCGGACTTCGGTCTGGACGCCGACGAGGTCGGCAAGCGGTTCGGGGCCTACCTCGACGCCTTCCCGGCGGTGGTCCGGAACTGAGGCGCACGGGTCCCGTGTCCACGGCTCCCCGTCCCGCGCTCATGGCCCCGTACGGAGCTCCATCAAGCAGGATCCCCCGAAGGAGGAACACATGACGACCAGCAACCCGTTGTGGGACGAGTTCTGTGACCAGTTGCGGGCGGCCGGGCAGCACCTGGTCTCCGAGTCGGCGCCGCAGAACCCGTTCGACCAGGCCGAGGGCGTCCGCTACCTGCTCCGCCTGCTCCGCTACACGACGCTGAACGAGATCGAGAACGCCGATCCCCGGTCGCCGGCGTTCGCTTCGGCGCTCGACCCGAACATGAAGACCAAGATCGGCGCCGACAATCCGGACAACATTTACTCGCGCGCCAGAATCTCGGGGAAGTACCGCTACCGGGTGAGCGGGAAGCGGGGCACGGTGCCGCTACTGACCTTCGGGACGAGGGCGGCCCGCTACGACATCGACGGCACGATGGCCTCCACCGGTAACCTGCACGGCCACGACCTGACGCCGGACGCGACGGGCGGTTCTCCTTCATCGTCAGCGTGGACCGGCCGGAGTCCGGCGACTGGCTTCCGATGGCCGAGGACACCAACATCATCTCCGTCCGGCAGTCGTTCCAGAACCGCAAGGCGGAGATCCCGGCCGAGCTCGAGATCGAGCTGCTGGACACCGACGTCGCCGCCGAGCCACTGGATCCCGAGGTCTTCGCGGGCCAGGTCCGGCGGGCCGTGGCGAACGTGACCGGCATGGCCAAGACGTTCGCCGATTGGACGCGGCTCTTCATGACGCGTCCCAACGAGCTCCCCGACTGGGGCCAGCACATCTTCCAGAACGCCGGTGGCGACCCGACCATCTACTACCTGCACGGCTACTGGAAGCTGGCCGAGGACGAGGCGTGGGTCATCGAGACCGAGGTGCCCGACTGCGAGTACTGGAACTTCGTCCTGCAGAACTGGTGGATGGAGTCCCTGGACTACGAGCGGGCGAACATCTACATCAACAACCACACCGGCAAGCTCAACGATGACGGCACCCTCACCATCGTCGTTTCGTCCAGGAATCCAGGCTTCGGCAACTGGATCTCCACCGAGGGCCACGCAGAAGGCACCGCGCTGCTCCGCTGGGTCAAGTCGGAAAGCCACCCCTTGCCCACCTGCAAGGTCGTCAAAATCTGACCGCATTCTCCTGCCGCGCGGCGGTGGGGCTCTACTCGGCGGGGCGTCGCCCCCGCGGCCCGAACCTCGTTGAAAGCGTGTGCCCATGCCCGATGACGCCGCACGGCAGCACTGTCCCATCGCCCGCGAACTCGATGACCTCGAGCTGCTGTTGACCGGTGCTTACGCACCCCTGGACCGTTACGACCACCGGGTGCGGCTGGACGCCCCCGCCGGACCCCTCGAACTGGTCGACCCCGAGGGGTTTCCGCTGGCCCATCGAGGGGCCGATGGGGCGCTGAACACGCTCGGCCGGCCCGAGTACGGACCGTTCCGGCGGCTGCACCTGACACCCGCTCAGGTGCGGGAGTGCTACGACGGCGCCCTCTTCGTTCCGGTCGATACGTGTTTGAGCACCCGGGACATCACCGAGCTGAGCGAGCGTCGGCGAGGACGTCCGGTGGTGCTGCTGGCCCTGTGCGGTGAGGGCACATCGCGCGGGATCGGCCCGGTGGGACTTGTCCGCGTCACCCTTGCGGCCGCGGCGCTCCTCGGCGACGCCCACGTGGTCGCCGTGCCGCTGCCCCGCCACGACGACGCCGAACTGGACGCCGAACTGCGCGGCCGGATCGTGGCGAACTTCGCCGCCGGGGAAGTGTTCGCGGACGTCACGGGAGAGGGGCCCTGCCCGGCCGAGCTCTCTAGGATCATCGAGCAGGACAGGCCGGAGAAGCGCGGCGTGGTCGTGTTCTTCACCGGCCTGTCCGGCAGCGGCAAGTCGACACTCGCCCGCGCTCTGTGCGACTGCGTCCTCGAGCACGGCGGCCGGACCGTGACGAGTCTGGACGGCGACGTCGTACGCCGGAACCTGAGCGCCGGACTGTCCTTCTCCAAGGCCGATCGCGAGACCAACATCAGGCGGATCGGGTGGGTGGCCGCCGAGATCGCACGCCATGGCGGCGTCGCGATCTGCTCCCCGATCGCGCCGTTCGACGCCACCCGCAAGGCGGTCCGGGAAATGGTGCTGCGAGCCGGCGGGCGATTCGTCCTAGTGCACGTGGCGACCCCCTTGGAGGAGTGCGAGCGGCGCGACCGCAAGGGCCTGTACCGCCGGGCCCGCGCCGGCCGCATCCCCGATTTCACCGGGATCTCCAGTCCTTACGAAGAACCCGAGGACGCGACCGTGCGCGTCGACACGACCGGGCGCACCATCGAGGACGCGCTTGCCGAAGTGCTCGCAGCCCTCCCGTTCCGGCTGGACCGGTAAGTGCCCTCGGCGTCCGGTGCGGGAGGTGCGCCAGCCACGCTCTGGGCTCCCTCCTAGGAGCGAGGCCAGAGCGCGAGCAGCGCCCCCACCGCACGCCGCGACGCCGGTGGCGCACGAGCGGCTCGTCGAAGCGAACGAAGGAATCCGGTGCCCATGACCGTCATATCGCCGACCAAACCCACCTATGTCGTGCGGCCGGTGCCCGATGTCGACGGAGCGAAGCTGCGGGCCGCGGTGGACGCCGCCGGACCCGGGCCGCTGCCCATGGCGATGGTCCACATGACCGGTGACGCTTCGCTGCTGCCGGAGGGCAGCCGGTGGTGGCCACGAACGCGATCACCGCCAGCACGCTGCGGTCGTCGGCACGCCGCCGTCCACCACCCTGCGGTCGCGTCGGCGCAGGGTGGGACCACCCGCTGGAACAACTCCCACAACCCGTCCGGCACCAGCCGTTCCTCAAAGACTAAGGGCTTCCTCTCAGGCCGGTGCGGCCGAGGGAGCGCATCCTCATGGCGTTCGCTCTTGGAGACGTTCGGTTGCTGACAGAGGGAGGGGCCGTGGCGCAAGTCGTCGAGGCCCGCGCCACGGCGGCTGGGCGCCTCAGGAGGCGGTAACGCTGAAGCTCCAGGTGACGCCGAAGCGATCGGTGAGCATGCCGAACCCGGCGCTCCACGCCGATGCGGCCAGCGGATCGACGATGACGGCGTCGACCGCCAGCGCGTCCCAGTAGCCCTGGAGTTCGTGTGGGGCATGCCAATGACTCTGCCGGACCCGAAGCACGTGCAGAAGGCCGCGTCGCGCCTAGGAGCACTGCACCCACCCTCATCCCACCTCGGCGACCTACCGTTTGGTTATGGCGACGACGGCACTAGGAGAGTACTTGCGGGTCCGGCCGCGGCCAGGTGTCGCCGCACGAGGTCGGCGCGATGTCGCTCGGGCAGCGCCGAGTACCCGGGCTGCGGCGCGAGGAGGTGGCGGCTCACGCCGGCATCAGCGTCGACCACTACATTCGCCTCGAACAGGGGCGAGAGAACAGGCCATCAGCACAGGTCCTCGATTCCCTGAGCGAGGCACTGCGACTTGAGGACGATGCCCGCGCCCATCTGTACCAGGTGCAGGACTGGCTCCAGGGGGCGTCTACTCGCAGGCGACTGAGCGGATAGAGCCTCACTTGCTCGACCTGATGGACGCTTGGGTCGACACGCCGGCCTTGGTGCTGGGGCGGGCGTACGACGTGCTGGCGGGCAACGACCTGGCCTACGCACTGTTCGAGCCTTGACGGCGGCTTTCAGGCCGACGTGCGCGTCGCTGGTGACCAGCGCGACCCCGAGCAGGTCGGCGTCGGTGGCGACCTTCAGCCCGCAGTCGCGCAGGCCGCGGAGGAACTCGGTCCAGAACGTCCAGCCCGATGCGCCATTGGGACGTCGATACGATGCCGGGAGAGATGATCTCTAGGCCCTCCACGATCCGCTGGACCTGCCTGATTGTGTCCGCGAGAAGCGACAACGTTTGTGCGCCAGAGGGAGCGACGGTTGAGGTTTGCTGGATGCGGTGATGTCGATGAGATTCAGTAACGGTGTTGCGGGAAGGTGAGTCGACTTGGGGCGGGGGCGGAGGGTTAATGCCGAGGGGCCGACAGGCTTTAGCCCGAGATGACGCACCCGCTCGCGGATGTGTCATTCTGTTCTGCGCTGTCGGCGAATCCGGGCAACTCCAGCATCGAGGTCGACAGAGTTCGTGGGTGGCGCGCCGTCGTACTCTTCGTCACGGAGCATGTACTCGATCTCGCGTTGTTCCTGCTCCAGGCGTTTCGAGCCGTAGAACATGGCCGTCAGTTCTTCGAGGCCGGCCGCCGAAGCCGACTTGTCGGACTTGTGCACACCGCGCGCCCACCGCCAGAGCCGTTCGACCACGAACGCTATGACCAGCAAGATCGCCAACGGCCATGCCAGCATCCCATCCATGATCGGTCAACGCGCCTGTGCGAGGTTTGGTTGCTTCTGGACGCCGAGTGCACGCCTGTTGAGGTAAGAAGTGGCGTGGTCTGTGTGGTCGGCCGGCGGCCTGGTCTCGGGCGCGGGTCTGGGCGAGGCGGTAGGAGTCTGTGCCGGTCTCGATGATGGTGCCGCCGAAGGTGAGGCGGTCGACGATGGCGGCGCAGAGACGCGGGTCGGTGAAGGTCTTGGCCCAGCCGCTGAAGGCTTCGTTGGAGGCGATGGCCAAACTGTTCTTCTCCTCGCGCTCTGTCAGGACCTGGAACAGCAGCTCGGCGCCGCGGCTCGGAGTTCCCATGTAGCCGAGTTCGTCGATGCAGAGCAGGTCGACGCGGCCGTAACGGGTGATGGTCTTGTTGAGCTGCTTGTCGTCGGCGGCCTCGACCAGCTCGTTCACCAGCTTGGTCGCCAGAGTGTATTTCACCCGGTAGCCGGCCATGGCCGCTTCGGTGCCCAGCGCGATGAGCAGGTGGGACTTGCCGGTGCCCGAATCGCCGATCAGGCAGAGCGGTTCGCCCTTCTTCACCCATTCGCTGGAGGCCAGGGTGTGGACGGTGGCGGGGTCGATGCCCGGGTTGGCGTCGAAGTCGAACTCGCGCAGCGTCTTCTGCCGGGGGAAGGCGGCGGCTTTGATGCGGCGTTCGGAGCGGCGGCGGTTGCGGTCGTCGCACTCGGCCATGAGCAGCTCGGCCAGGAACCCGCGGTAGGTCATCTGGTCGCGGACGGCGGCCTCGGCCAGTTCGGGGAACTTGGCGCGGACGGTGGGCAGTCGCAGCATCCGGCAGGCGCTGTCCACGGCTGTTTCGGCGGCTTGTTCGGTCAGTCCGCGGTTGCGGTTGATGGTGGTCATCGGGCCTCTTCCTGGCTGGTCGGTCCCTGCCTTCCGGGCGAGCGGCGGCGCAGGAGCTGGTCGTAGTGGGCCACCGACGGCAGCGGCCGTCGGTCGGGCGGCAGCTGCGCCAGCCGCCGCTCGGTCAGCGAGGTCACCGTCGCGGCCTTGGCCGGCATCGCTGATTCGGGGGCGGGGACATCAGCGAAGTCGTCGGCCTCGGCGGCCTTGCGGGCCTCCAGCGCGACCGCGTCGGCGGAGAGTGCGCCGGCCCGCAACGCCGCGGCGATCCCGGCGACGACGTGCTCGTGGTTCATCTGCCGGTTCAGCAGCAGCACGTCGATCAGCGCGCGGGTGCCCTCACGGTCACCGTGGGCTTTGCTGGCCGCCGCCCACCAAGCGTCGTGGACGGGGGTGAACTTGCCCGCGGCGCGGGCCTGTTCCAGCGCGGTCGCGCCTGGCAGCGCGCCGGCTTGCGGACCAGGGCCTCCAAATAATGGTCCAGCTCCAGATGCCGGCTGAGCTTCCCCCCGTTGCACGGACACCCGAGGTGAGGTCACTCGACGGCGACTGAGGGCAGGTTGAGCCCTTCGAACGTGACGGGGCTATGCATCCCAATACTGGAATGCCGCCTGTATGAATTATACCAGCACTCAAGCCATTCGAAAACAGCGCCTGCAAGTTCTTCTTGGGTCTTCCAGGTGCGGATGTCGAGCAACTCCAACTGCATAGTTCCCCAGAACGACTCCATCATTGAATTGTCGTAGCAATCACCGACCGTGCCCATCGAGCCGAGCAGCCCGGCATCCCGTAGACGCTTCCCGAACGCCCAGGATGTGTATTGCTTGGGCTCAACCGGTCGTCGCAACACCGGCTTCGTGGACCGATAGTAGATGCTCGTTCAGGGCCTCGG
>NZ_MKJY01000074.1 GCF_001942465.1 Actinomadura sp. CNU-125 | reverse complement strand
GGAGCGCCCGTCGCGAAAGGTTTGCAGTTTTTCTACGATCGATCATCTATCGGCTTGTTCGCCGGTGACGATCGGCCGTCCTTTCCGTACACGAGGGTAGATACCAGGAAAATCGGTTCGTCCGCCGGGTTGGCCAGGCGCGTGTCGCGGCTCGAAGTCGAGCCCAGGAGGCCCGTCGGGTGCGGGCGGACGTGCGGCCGACTCCTGGGAGAACACGTGATATCGAAGTTGCTCGTCGCGAACCGGGGCGAGATCGCCGTGCGGGCGTTCCGCGCGGCCTACGAGCTGGGGATCGCCAGCGTCGCGGTGTACGCGCACGAGGACCGGCTCTCGCTGCACCGGCAGAAGGCGGACGAGGCGTACGAGATCGGGGAGCGGGGCCACCCGGTCCGGGCGTACCTGGACGTGGACGGGATCGTGGAGACCGCGCTGCGGGTGGGGGCGGACGCCGTCTACCCGGGGTACGGGTTCCTGTCGGAGAGCCCGGAGCTGGCGGAGGCGTGCGAGCGGAACGGGATCAAGTTCGTCGGGCCGCCGTCGGCGGTGCTGAACCTGGCGGGCAACAAGATCGAGGCGGTCGCGGCGGCGCGGCGGGCCGGGCTGCCGGTGCTGCGGTCGGTGACGCCCGAGGAGGGGCGGGAGCTGGCGGCCGCGGACGAGGTCGGGTTCCCGCTGTTCGTGAAGGCCGCGGCGGGCGGCGGCGGGCGCGGGCTGCGGCGCGTCGACCACCGGGAGGACCTGGAGGCGGCCGTGCAGACGGCGCGCCGGGAGGCGCTGAGCGCGTTCGGGGATCCGACGGTGTTCCTCGAACAGGCCGTCGACCGGCCGCGGCACATCGAGGTGCAGGTGCTCGCCGACGGCGAGGGCCAGACGGTGCACCTGCGCGAGCGCGACTGCTCGGTGCAGCGGCGGCACCAGAAGGTCGTGGAGATCGCGCCCGCGCCCCGGTTGGACGCGCAGGTCGCGGAGCGGCTGTGCCGGGACGCCGTCGCGTTCGCCCGCGAGATCGGGTACCAGAACGCGGGCACGGTGGAGTTCCTCGTGGACGACCGGGGCCGGCACGTGTTCATCGAGATGAACCCGCGCATCCAGGTCGAGCACACGGTGACCGAGGAGGTCACGGGCGTCGACCTGGTGCAGAGCCAGTTGCGGATCGCGGGCGGCGAGTCCCTGCGCGACCTCGGCATCTCGCAGGAGGGCGTGACGGTCTCGGGGTTCGCGGTGCAGTGCCGCATCACGACCGAGGACCCGGCGAACGACTTCCGGCCCGACACCGGGAAGATCTCGGCGTACCGGTCGCCGGGCGGGGCCGGGGTGCGGCTGGACACCGGCACCGCGTACGGGGGCGCCATCGTCAGCCCCCACTTCGACTCCCTGCTGGTGAAGCTGACCTGTAGGGGACGGACGTTCGAGGACGCCGTCGGGCGCGCGCGCAGAGCGGTCGCGGAATTCCGCATCCGCGGTGTCGCGAGCAACATCCCGTTCTTGCAGGCACTGCTGGACGAATCGGACTTCCGTGCGGGCGGCGTCACGACGGCGTACATCGCCGACCACCCGGAGCTGCTGACCGCCCGGTCGAGCGGGGACCGCGCCACGCGGCTCGTCCGGTACCTGGCGGACGTGACGGTGAACAAGCCGCACGGCGAGCAGCCCACGGACCTGGACCCGGCGACGAAGCTGCCGCCGCTGAACATGGACGGTCCGTTCCCGCAGGGTTCGCGCGACCGGCTGCTGTCGATGGGGCCGCGCAAGTTCGCCGAGCAGCTCCGGGCGCAGGACGCGCTGGCCGTCACCGACACGACGTTCCGGGACGCGCACCAGTCGCTCCTCGCGACGCGGGTACGCACGTACGACCTGGTGAACGCCGCGCCTTACCTCGCGCGTATGACGCCTCAGCTGCTGTCCGTGGAGGCTTGGGGCGGGGCCACGTACGACGTCGCACTGCGGTTCCTGGGCGAGTCGCCTTGGGACCGTCTCGCGGCGATCCGGGAAGCCGCCCCGAACCTTTGCATCCAGATGCTCCTGCGTGGGCGCAACACCGTGGGGTACACGCCGTACCCCGATTCGGTGGCGCGCGCGTTCGTCAAGGAGGCGGCGAGCACGGGCGTGGACATCTTCCGCGT
Source organism: Actinomadura sp. CNU-125 (assembly GCF_001942465.1). Taxonomy (GTDB): domain Bacteria; phylum Actinomycetota; class Actinomycetes; order Streptosporangiales; family Streptosporangiaceae; genus Spirillospora. The sequence continues at coordinate 16,490 of NZ_MKJY01000074.1, read as the reverse complement.
GTTCGACGCCCTCAACGACGTCGAGCGGATGCGTCCGGCGATCGACGCGGCGCTCCAGACGCACGCGCTGGTGGAGGGGACGCTCTGCTACACCGGTGACCTGTCGTCCCCGGACGAGCGGCTCTACACGCTCGACTACTACCTGCGCCTCGCGGAGGAGCTGGTGGAGGCGGGCGTCCACATCCTGTGCGTCAAGGACATGGCGGGTCTCCTTAGGGCGCCTGCCGCGCGCACACTGGTCGCGGCCCTGCGCGAGCGGTTCGACCTCCCGGTCCACCTGCACACGCACGACACGGCGGGCGGGCAGATCGGGACGTACGTCGCCGCGATCGAGGCCGGGGTGGACGCCGTGGACGGTGCGGCCGCGCCGCTGTCGGGCACGACGAGCCAGCCGCCGCTGCAGGCGATCGTGGCCGCGACCGACTTCACCGGACGGGCGACGGGCCTCGACCTCGACGCGCTGACGGTCATGGAGCCGTACTGGGAGGCCGTCCGGCGGCTGTACGCGCCGTTCGAGATGGGGCTGCCGTCGCCGACCGGGCGCGTGTACCGGCACGAGATCCCGGGCGGGCAGCTGTCGAACCTGCGGCAGCAGGCGGTGGCGCTCGGCCTCGGCGACCGGTTCGAGGAGGTCGAGCGGTTCTACGAGGCCGCGGACCGCATCCTCGGGCGGCTCGTGAAGGTGACGCCGTCCAGCAAGGTCGTCGGTGACCTGGCGCTGCACCTGGTGGCGGCGGGCGCCGACCCGGACGACTTCTTCGAGAACCCCGACCGGTACGACATCCCCGACAGCGTCATCGGGTTCCTCAACGGAGAACTGGGTGAGCCCGCAGGAGGCTGGCCGGAGCCGTTCCGTACGAAGGCTTTGGCCGGACGCCAGTACACGCCCTCGCGCGCGGAACTGAGCCGGGACGAGGAGAAGGCCCTCGCGGGCGCCCAGGTACGCGAAACACTCGACCGTCTCCTCTTCCCTGGACCGGCCAAGGAGTACCGGGAGTCGCGCGCCGCGTACGGGGACCTGTCCGTACTTCCCACGGGTGCGTTCCTGTACGGCTTGCGCACCGGCCACGAGGTCGCGTTCGACCTCGAACCGGGCGTGCGCGTCCTCGCGGACCTGGAGGCCGTCGGGGAGATCGACGAGGCGGGCGTCCGGCAGGTGATCTGCTCCGTGAACGGGCAGCTCCGCACACTGTCGGTGCGGGACCGGTCCGTCGTTTCGGACGCCCCGCCGGTCGAGCGCGCGGACCCGGACGAACCCGGGCACATCGCCGCCCCGTTCGACGGTTCGGTGACGCTGCGCGCCGCGAAGGGCGACGAGGTCGCGGCGGGCGACGTCGTCGCGACGATCGAGGCGATGAAGATGGAGGCCGCGATCACCGCGCCCGTCGCGGGCACCGTCGCACGCCTCGCCGTCCCCGCGGCGGCGCCCGTCCAGGCCGGTGACCTGCTGATCGTCATCGCCTGATCGGCGCGGGCGGGCGCGGCGTGGCCGGAACCGGCCGCGCCGCGCCCGTTCCCGCGCCCCCGATACGCGCCGCACGGGGTTGGGAAGCGGCGGAGGCGGGTACCCGAAACGGCGTGACCCGTTCCCTCCCGGCCGGACCAGCAAAGGACACCGCCCTGAACGCCAGCCACGCCCCCAGTGCGCGCCCCGCGCCACCACCGCGCCTGGTGCCGCCGCGACGCGCGCCGCCGCACCGCGCGGCCGCTCCGCGTCCAGCGTCGCCGCACCCCGCGGCGCGGGCCCGTACCGTGACCTCGTCGACCCGATGAAGGACTACCTCTCCCGCATCGGCCGCACCGCGCTGCTCACCGCCGAGCAGGAGGTCGATCTGGCCAAGCGCATCGAGGCGGGGCTGTTCGCCCGGCAGCGGCTCGAAACCCCGGGCGGCGCCCTCGACCCCCAGGACCACGAGGACCTCGCGTGGATCGCCGAGGACGGCCGCCGCGCCAAGGAACACATGGTGGAGGCGAACCTCCGCCTCGTCGTGTCGCTGGCCAAGCGGTACGTGGGCCACGGCCTGCCCCTGAACGACCTCGTCCAGGAGGGCAACCTCGGGCTGATCCGCGCCGTCGAGAAGTTCGAGTACCGGCGCGGGCTCAAGTTCTCCACCTACGCCGTCTGGTGGATCAAGCAGGCGATCAGCCGCGCGCTGGCCGACCAGAGCCGCACCATCCGCATCCCCGTGCACGTCGTCGAGGTGATGAACCGGATGACGCGGGTCCGGCGGCGCATGTCGCAGGACCTCGGCCGCGAGCCGACGTCCGCCGAACTGGCCGTCGAGCTGGACGTCACCGTCGAGAAGGTCGAGTGGCTCCGCCGCCACGCCCGCGAACCGCTGTCGCTGCACACCCCGCTCGGCGAGGACGGCGACGGCGAACTCGGCGACGTCATCGAGGACCCCGAGGGCGGCGACCCCGCCGACGCCGTCGCGTCCTCGATGCTGCGCGGCAAGCTCGACGCGGTACTGGAGACGCTCACCGAACGGGAGGCCGGCGTCATCTCGATGCGGTTCGGCCTCGCCGGGGGCGAACCCAAGACGCTGGAGGAGGTCGGCCGCGTCTACGGGGTCACCCGGGAGCGGATCCGGCAGATCGAGTCGAAGGGGATGCACAAGCTGCGGCACCCGTCCCGCCGCGAAACCCTCGCCGACCTGCTGAGCTGAGGAGGCTCCCTCCGCTTTGTCGGTGGGTGCGCCTAGCGTGCACGGCATGACGAGCGTTGCGCACCCACCGGACCCCGCCGAGGCATGGCGCCGGATCGCGCGCCTGATCGACGCGGCGGACGCCGACGGCGTCGCGGAGGCGGTCCTCGCCCTCGACGACGCCGGCCGCCGCGCCGTCGCCGCAGCGCTGCCCGGGCACCTCAAGGCCGCGCGGGCGCGCCGCGACCCATGGGAAGGCCTCGGCGACGCCCGCTGGGCGTCCGCGCGGCGGGCGCCGGGACGCTCGGCGGCGCCGCGTCCTGGCTGAACCGCCGCGACTTCGCCCCCGTGCGGATCGACGAGGCCGACGACCACCGCATCCGGTGGGTCCTCGCCGCGCGCGACGACGAGTGGCGCGCCGACCTCGCGCACCGCCTCGCCCTCCGGCTGCGCGGGCCCCGGTACACCGGCCTCGATCTCGCGCTCGCCCTCCTGGCGGAGACCGGCGCCGAACCGCCCGACCACGACCCGCTCGTCGTCGGCTGGGTGGGAACCGGCCCGCCCCGCCCGAAGGACCCGCTGCTGCCCGTCCTGCTCCCGCGCCGCGTTCGAGGCCGCGGCGTCGGGCGCGCCTGCGCGAGGACCGCTCGTGGCCCCGCACCCTCGCCACGATGGCCGCCCGCGGCGACGTCGACCGCGCCATGCTCCTGGACGGCTGCGTCCGCCGCTTCCTGCGCGGCGGGACCGACGTCGAACTGCGCTTCTTCGTCCGCCTGCACCACCTGCTCACGCACGACGAGCCGTCCGCCCGGCGGCGCGACACGACCGCCCGCGCCCGCGACTACCTCCGGCTGCTCCCGGCCGCGCCCGGCCCCGTCGCGACCCTGGCCTTCGAACTGCTCCGCGAACTGCCCGGCCTGCCCGCGGACCGGCTGGCCGAGGCGCTCGACGGGCTGCTGTTCCGCCCCGAGGCCGGGCTCGTCCGGTCGGGACTGTCGTGGCTCCGCGCGACCGTCCGCGACCGGCCCGACACGGCGGACGACTGCGCGCGCGCCCTCGCCCGCGCGTTCGGGCACGAGTCGTACGCCGTGCAGGAGAAGGCGGTGCGGCTCGCGCTCGCCCTCCCCGCCGGGACGGACGCGCCCCGCTCGCCGACGCCGCCCCGCTCCTCCCGCCCGACCTCGCGCCCAGGTCACGGCCCGCTTCGGCGGCGACTTCGCCGCCGCGGAGCAGACCGACGTCGACCCGGCGCCGGAGGCCCTCGCCCCGGCGGCGGCCCCGGCCCCGGAAGCCCGCGCCCGCCGCGAGCCCGGGCCGCCGCCGGAGCGGATCACGACCCGTCCGCGCTCGGCGGGGGCGCTCGCCGGTTCCGTCCGGGACATCGAGTCGCTCCTGGAGGGCTTCGTGCGGCTGGCCGGCACCGACCCGGACGCCGTCCGCGCGACCGTCGCGCCCGCGCCCCGCCTCGACGACTTTCCCGGGCGGTATCACGGCTGGCGTACCGACTGGGAATTCACCCATCAGTGGATGCGCGCCGCCGCCGGGATGCTGGCCGATCCCGCTTCGGTCCCCGCCGACTGGCGCGACCGGATGGGCTGCGGGTCGGACGGCCCCCTCGGGCGGCTCGAACTCCACCGGGCCGCCGAGATCCTCGGGGCCGTCGAGAGGGGGACCCTGCCCCCGCTGCTGCTGGCGACCCCCACCGCCCCGACCGGCCACGTCGCCCCCGACGTCCTCGCCGACCGCCTGCGGACCCTCGCGGACGCCGGCGTCGAGCCCGGCCCCGCCGACCTCCAGCAGGCCCTGCTCCGGCTGCCGCCCGGCCCGCACCCCGAGGCGTCCAGCCGCGCCGCCGCGATCGATACGCCCGCAGCGCGGACCGCCGCCCGCTGGCTCGCGGCACCGCCCGTCCCGCGCCCGTCCCTGCGGGACAGAGAGGGCGGCGGCCTCCCCGAGACCGTGATCGATCTCGACGGCCTCGACGGCCCCCTGGCCGACCCCGAGCTCGACACGACGTTCCCGTTCCCCGACGACGCCCCGTCCGACGCGGACGAAGTCCCCGGCATCCCGGCCGAGGTATGGGCCCGCGCTCGGCAAGGGGCCACGGGCGGAATGCAGTTCGGGGTCGTCCGCAGGATCCGCTCTTCCTCCGTCCTGCTGGCAGAGCACTACGAGGAAGACGAAGACGCGCCCGGGGGAGCCGTGTCCGGCGCGGGCGATGACGCCGTATCCGGCGCGGGCGATGGTGCCCCGTCCGGTGAGGGCGACGGTGCCGGGCCCCAGGATGCTCGCGGTGCCTGGGAATCGATGGTCGTCCGGCCGGAAGACGTCCCGGCCGAGGGGCGGACGGTGCGGGTGAGCGCGGCCGCGTGGTCGTCCTTCCGGTCGCCGCGGCGCTCGCGGCGCGAGCGGCTCGGGCTGGTCGACGGTGGGCCGACCGGGTTGCCGCTGGTCGACGCCGTCTTCACCGACGTGCCCCAGTACCCCTCGCAGTACGGGGGGCCGGCGGTGTCTTGGTCACGCACGATCCCGTCCCATCCGGAGGTCGCCGCGGCCCACCTGGTGCCGCAATTGCGTGACCACGGCCGATTCATCGGGCGGTGGAACTCGTCGGTGGTCGCGCTCCTCGAACTGGTCCCCGCGAACGGGATGTACGCCGAGCACGTCGCCGAGTTCCTGGCGCACCGGTTCGGGTACCGGGAGCGGCGCCCCGACCAGGTGTTCCTCGACATCTGCGCGCGGGGCGAGCTGCCCGCCGCCGCTGTGGGACGCAACGTCGCCCGGCTCCTCCTCGAAGGGGAAGCGCGCCCGTCCCACGTGACCGACGGGTTGAGGCAGGCGGCGGAGGCGGGGGCGTTCGCCGACGTGTGGCGGGTGCTGGCGGCCGCGCTGCCGATGCTGTGCCCGGAGCCGGGGACGCGTCCCGTCCAGGGTCTTGACCGGCTGTTCGAGCTGGGCGCGCGGACGGCGCGGTGGTGCGGCGCCCGGGGGGCGATCCCCGAGGTCGACGCGCTGGCGGCTCGCACGGGGTCGGCCGCGTACCTGCGGGCGGCGCGCGGCCTGGCCGCGCGGCTCACTGGGCCCTGAGCAGGACGCCGATCTCCTTCGCACGTCGGATGACATACGAAGGGCATCTTCGAAAGGCTCGTTCCCGACGTTGATCAACTTCGGAGGGGGAGAGATGACGGCGACGTTCGGGCGGGCGGGGCGCAGGGCGGCGACGGCCGCGGTCGCGGCGCGGCGGTGCTGGGCGCGGGCCTGCTGCAGGCGCCCGCCGCGGCGGCGGACGGGCTCGACCGCGAGGAGCTTCGGGCCGGTCTCGACGGCGTTCACGAGGCGGGGATGTACGGGGTGTTCTCGCAGGTGCGGGACGGTCGCGCCGAGTGGGACGGCGCGGCCGGGGACGCGGACGTGCGGACGGGACGGCCCGTGCGGGCGCACATGCGGCAGCGGGTGGGGAGCATCACGAAGACGTTCGTCGCGACCGCGATCCTGCAGCAGTTCGAGGCGGGGCGGATCGACCTGGACGCGCCGGTCGGCCGGTACCTGCCGGACGTCGTGCCGGGGGAGCGCGGCGAGCGCGTCACGGTCCGGATGCTGCTGAACCACACGAGCGGGATCGGCGACTACGTCCCGGCGGCGTTCCCGTCGTTCGGGAAGCTGTCGCCGGAGAGCCTCGACGAGCACCGGTTCCGCGAGGTCGCGCCGGAGCGGCTCGTCCGGTGGGGCCTGGAGGCTCCGGCGACGAACGAGCCCGGTGAGCGCGTGTCGTACTCGAACACCAACTACGTCATCGCGGGGCTGCTCCTGGAGAAGGTGACCGGGCAGGACGCCGTCGGCTACATCACCCGGCACGTCATCCGGAAGGCGGGGCTGCGGCACACGTCGTTCCCGGAGCGGCCCCGGATCCGCGGGGCGCACCCGAAGATGTACGAGTCGCTGTACCAGCACATCGATCCGCCGCGCGACTACAGCGTCTACAACATGAGCTGGGTGTGGACGGCGGGCGCGGTGGTGTCCACGATGGACGACCTGAACACCTTCTACCGGAAGCTGCTGACCGGCGAGCTGATCGGTGCGGAGGCGCTCGCGGAGATGAAGGACACCCGTCCGTGGACGGACCCGGCCGGGAACCTCATCGCGAACTACGGTCTCGGCCTGTACTCGATGGACCTGCCGTGCGGGACGTTCTGGGGCCACGACGGCGCGGTGTTCGGTGCGGGCACGCAGTCGCTGTCCACGCCGGACGGTGAGCGGCAGGTGTCGGTGGCGATGAACCTCATGAAGTACCAGAAGATCGAGAACGGCGCGATCGTGCCGCATCCGATCGACTACGCGATGCCGGGGTTCCTGCTGGAGGCCGCCTGCGGCGACGTGCCGACGGCGAAGTCGTCGGGCGGGTCGGCGGGCGGCCTCCGGGCGATGCCGCTGCAGTCGCTCGTCCCCTAGAGGTCCGACGGGTCGGTGTTGGCGCCGCACAGGACGACCGCGACCCGTTCGTCCGGTGCCGGACGGTACGCGCCGGTGCGGAGCGCGGCGACGGCGGCGGCGGTGCCGTGTTCGACGACGATGCGGTACTCGTCCCAGATCGCGCGGCGGGCTTCGACGATCGCGTCGTCGCTCACCAGGACGGGACGGACGCCGGTGCGGGACGCCACGGCGTGGGCGATGCCGCCGAGGCGGGTGGCGCCGAGCGAGTCGGCGGCGACGCCCGAGACGTCCACGTCGACGGGCCGTCCGGCGGCCATGGCACGTTCCAGCGTCGGGATGGTCTCGGGTTCGACGCCGACGACGCGGGCGCGGCCTTCGAGCGCGGCGGCGACACCGGCCAGCAGGCCGCCGCCGCCGACGGCCAGCAGCACGGTGTCGATCTCGGCGCCGTCGAGGAGTTCGAGGCCGAGGGTGCCCTGCCCGGCGCACACGTCGGGCAGGTCGTAGGCGTGGCAGAACAGGGCGCCGGTGTCGGCGGCGCGCTTGTGCGCGGCTTCGGCGGCCTGCGCGTACCGGGCGCCGACCTGGACGACCGTCGCGCCGAGCGCCCGCAGCCGGTCGACCTTCACCCGCGGGGCGGTCTCCGGGACGTACACCTCGGCGGGCACGCCCGCCTGCGCCGCCGCGTACGCGAACGCGAGGCCCGCGTTGCCGCCGGACGCCGCGACGACGCCCGTCTCGGGCAGCCGTCCGTCGGCGCGCGCGGCCAGGATGTGGTTGAACGCGCCGCGTGCCTTGAACGACCCGGTGTGCTGGGTGTACTCCAGTTTCAGCCACATGCGCCCGGCCGGGACGAGCGGTTCGATCTCCAGCAGCGGCGTGGTGCGGACGCGTCCCGCGATGCGCGCGGCGGCGGCCTCGACGTCCGGTCGGGCGATCATCGGGGTTCCTCTCTGTCGGACACGTCCCCATGCATACCAGCGGCGCGGTCGAGGAGCGCGCGGCGTTCGGGGGCGTTGCGGGTGAGCCCGGCGGCGCGTTCGAACTCGGCGCGGGCGTCGGCGGTGCGGCCGAGCCGGGCGAGGAGGTCGCCGCGGACGCTCGGCGGCAGGTGGTTGCCGCGCAGCGCGGGGTCGTCGGCGATGGCGTCGAGGAGGGCGAGGCCCCGTTCGGGCCCGTCCGCCATCCCGACCGCGACGGCCCGGTTCACCTCCACGATCGGGGACGGCGCGACGCCCGCGAGGACCTCGTACAGTGCGGCGATCTGCGTCCAGTCGGTCTCGGCGGCGCTGCGGGCGCGCGCGTGGCAGGCGGCGATCGCGGCCTGCAGGACGTACGGGCCGGGCGGCCCGCCGAGTTCCTTCGCGCGCAGCAGGGCGGCGAAGCCGCGCCGGACGAGCAGCAGGTCCCACTTGCCGCGGTTCTGTTCGGCCAGCGGGACGGGCTCGCCGGACGGCCCGGTGCGGGCCCGCGACCGGGACGCCTGGATCTCCATGAGCGCGACGAGCCCGTGCACCTCCGCCTCGCCGGGGGCGAGCCCGGCGAGGACGCGGCCGAGGCGGAGCGCCTCCTGGCACAGGTCGGTGCGCACCCAGTCGTCCCCGGCGGTCGCCGCGTACCCCTCGTTGAAGATCAGGTACAGGACTTCGAGGACGGACGACAGCCGCGCCGCCCGGTCGGGACCCTCGGGGACCTCGAACGGCACCCCGGCGTCCGCGAGCGTCCGTTTCGCCCGGACGATCCGTTGCGCGACGGTCGCCTCGCCGACCAGGAACGCGTGCGCGATCTCGTCGGTGGTCAGGCCGCCGAGCATGCGGAGGGTGAGGGCGACGCGGGCCTTGGCGGGCAGGACGGGATGGCAGGCGGTGAAGATCAGCCGCAGGACGTCGTCCTCGATGCGTTCGGGGTCCTCGGCGGCGGCGAACTCGGGCGGCGGGTCCAGGGCTTCGGCTTCCTGCCGGTGCCCGATCTCCTCCAGTTTCCCTTCGAGGCGCTGCGCCCGGCGGATGCGGTCGATGGCGCGGCGCTTGCCGACGGCCATGAGCCAGGCGCCCGGGTTGTCCGGGACGCCCGACTCCGGCCACTGTGCGAGGGCCGCGACGAGCGCGTCCTGCGCGAGGTCCTCGGCGAGTCCGATGTCGTGCACCATGCGGGCGAGGCCCGCGATGATCCGCGCGGACTCCAGCCGCCAGACCGCGTCGATGCGGGCGTGCACGCGGCGTCCGCCGTCGGAGGTCGTCACGCCGCCGATGACAGCACCCGCGCCGCCGCCGCGCAAGTCAGCCGGGGATGTCCTCGGGGCCGAACACCTGCTGGATGACGCCCTGCCCGTCCCCGGCGATCTTCCAGAACCGCTTGGACAGCTCGATGGCCTCCTCGCGGCTGCGGACCTCGATCAGCGCGAATCCGACCACGGCCTCCTTGGCCTCGCTGAACGGGCCGTCGGTGACGGTGATGTCGCCGTCGGACACCGAGATCCGGGTGCCGCCCGGTTCGAGGCCGCCGGTGGCCAGCAGGACGCCGGACTTCGTCAGCTCCTCGATGAACGCGCCCATCTCCGCCATCATCGTCTCGTCCGGCGGCCCGGCCTGGGTCGAGCCGTCGTCGGTGGTCATCAGCAGGAAGCGCATCGTCGTCTCCTTCGTGCGGCCCGGGTCCCTCCCGGGCCTTCACTGACGCGTCGAAGAGGGGGCGGCCGGATCGACGGCCCGGCCGATTTTTCTTCGAGAAATTCTCAGGAATCGCATCATCCCAGGTCAAGGTGTCGCCGGGTACCCGAAACGGCGGTGTCGGCCGCGGCGGTCACCCGTGCGGCGGCTCCCGGACATTGGGCAAAGCCACCGGCTGCGGGTAACTTTTCTCCGTCGGCACGATCCGCGCGTCCGAGGAGGCGCCCCGTGGGAGAACCACCGCGTGCAACCGGCGCGGCGTCGTCCGCGTCCGGCGGCCTGCCCGTCCGGGGAAGCGAGCTCGCGGGCCCGACCGTACTGCGGATGCTGGTCGGCGCGCAGCTCCGCCGGCACCGCGAGAACGCGGGCATCTCCACCGAGGCGGCCGGTTACGAGATCCGGGGCTCCCACTCCAAGATCAGCCGGATGGAGCTGGGCCGCGTCGGATTCAAGGAACGCGACGTCGTCGACCTGCTGACCCTCTACGGCGTGCACGACCCGGGCGTCCGCGAGCCGCTGCTCGCCCTCGCCGAGCACGCCAACCAGCCCGGCTGGTGGCAGCGGTACGGGGACGTCGTGCCGGGCTGGTTCGAGCCGTATCTCGGTCTCGAACAGGGCGCCGTGCTGATCCGCCTGTACGAGGTGCAGGCGATCCCCGAGCTGCTGCAGACCGAGGACTACGCGCGCGCCCTGCTGCGGGCACGGCTTCCCGACGTCCCGCAGGAGGAGATCGACAAGCTGGTCGAGCTGCGGATGGAGCGCCGCCGCGTCTTCGACCGTCCCGATCCGCTCAAGCTGTGGGCGGTGATCGACGAGGCGGCGCTGCGGCGCGCGGTCGGCGGCCCGCGGGTGATGCGCGACCAGCTCCGGCACCTCATCGGCCTGGCGCGGCGGACGAACGTCACGGTGCAGGTGCTGCCGTTCGCCGCCGGGGGCCACGCCGCCGAGGGCGGCCCGGTGACCCTGCTGCGCTTCGCCGAGCCCGAACTGCCCGACGTCGTCTACCTCGAACAGCTCACCGGCGCCGTCTACCCGGACCGTCCGTCGGAGATCGCCCGCTACCAGGACGCCCTGAACCGCCTCGGCGTCCAGGCCGAACCCCCGACCCGCACCCCGGACGTCCTCCAGGCCATCCTCGACGAGTGACCCGGGGGCCGGACGGCCGGACGGACGGTCGCCCGGTCAGCCGCGGCGGAACAGGCGGGCTCCGGCGGCGAACGCCAGCGCGGCGAACCCGAGCGTGACGGCGGCGCCCACCGCGACCGTCCCGCCGCCGTAGTTCCCGAGGTACGCCTGCCGCACCGCGTCGACCGTGTACCGGAACGGGACGGCGCGGGAGGCCCCGTCGAGCCACCCGGGCGCGAGCGACATGGGCAGCAGCAGCCCGGACACGAGCATCAGCGGCATCACCGCCGTGTTCGCGACGGCCGCGAACTCCGGCGGCGTCCGCACGTTCATCGCCAGCCCGTACGACAGCGCGGACAGGGCGCCCGCGAGGACGGCGACGAAGACGAGCCCGAGCACGATCCCGGCGACCGGGGCGCGCAGCCCGAACGCCACCCCGAGCAGCACCAGCAGCGCCGACTGGGCGACGAGCTGGACGACGTCGCGCAGCGTGCGGCCGAGCAGCAGCGCGGCGGGGCTCACCGGGGTGGCGCGCATCCGGTCGAGCACCCCGGAGTTCTTCTCGATGATGAGGCCGAGCCCGACGAAGGAGCCGCCGAGCAGCGCGAGCTGCACCAGCAGGCCGGGGACGAGCGCCTGCCAGGACGAGCCGTCCACGCCGAGGGGCAGGCGGGTGAGCAGCGGGCCGAAGAGGGCCAGGAACAGCAGGGGCTGCAGCATGCCGAAGAACAGGTTCGTCTTCGAGCGCAGCGTGGCGCGCATGTAGCGGCCGAAGACGACGCCGGTGTCGGCGAGGAAGAGGCGCATGGTTTCCGGTTCCGTTCAGATCGCGACGGGGGCGTGCTCGCCGGACGGGCGCCGCCCGGTGATCGCGAGGAAGGCGTCCTGCAGGCTCGCGGCCGGGTCTCCGGCGTGCCGCGTCTTGAGGTCGGCGGGGGAGCCTTCGGCGACGACCGTCCCGGCGTCGACGACGACGACCCGGTCGGCGAGCGCGTCCGCCTCGTCCAGGTAGTGGGTGGTGAGGACGACCGTGGTGCCGTGCTCGGCGCGGATCCGGCGGATCAGGTCCCACAGCTCGGCGCGGCTGCCGGGGTCGAGGCCGGTGGTGGGTTCGTCCAGGAACAGCACCTCGGGCCGGTCGACCAGGCCGAGCGCGATCTCCAGGCGGCGCCGCTGCCCGCCGGACAGCGCGGCGGTCGGCCGCTCCAGCAGGCCGGTGAGGCCGAGGTCGGACGCCAGTTCGGCGGCGCGGTCGCGGGCGTCCGGGCGGGACAGCCGGTGCAGGCGGCCCTGCGTGACCAGCTCCTCCCGCACCGGGCAGGCGGGGTCGAGGCCGCCCGCCTGCGCGACGTACCCGATGCGGCGGCGGACGCCCGCCGGGTCGCGGCGCAGGTCGCGTCCGGCGATCACGGCGTCGCCGCCGGTCGGGGGGAGCAGCGTGGCGAGCATGCGCAGGGTCGTGGTTTTTCCCGCTCCGTTCGGCCCCAGGAAGCCGAGGATCTCGCCGCGCTCGGCCGTCAGGTCGATGCCGCGCACGGCATGGACCGGGCCGGACTTGAGGGCGAACGTCCGGGTGAGGCCCCGGACGTCGATGGCTGGCGTGGACATGGCCGCATAAAACCACAGTGCACTCCAAACTTGCAATCGACTTAAAGTTTGGGGCGCGTTAGAGTGACGGCATGGCTGAGGGGCTGCGGGAGCGCAAGAAGCGGGAGACGCGCAGGAGGATCGCGGACGCGGCGGTCGGCCTGTTCGTGGCGCGCGGGTTCGACGACGTGACGATCGCCGAGGTCGCGGAGGCCGCGGACGTCTCGGTCAACACCGTCTACAACTACTTCGAGGCCAAGGAGGACCTCGTCCTGCCGCCCCACCAGGGACGGCGGCTCGCCGACATCGTCGCGGCCCGCGAGCCGGGCGAGGCGGCCGCGGCGGCCGTCCTGCGGCGCCTTCGCGAGGAGGTGCGGCGGCGCGACCCCGCGCTCGGCCTCACGCCCGGCTTCGGCGGCTTCTACGCGATGATGCGCGCCGCCCCCACCCTGCTCGCCCGGCTCGACGACATCGCCGTCCGGATGGAGGCCGACCTCGCCGGGCTGCTCGCCGCGGAGACCGGCGCGGCACCGGACGATCCGGTGCCGGGGCTCGTCGCGGGCCAGATCGGCTGGCTGCACGCGCGGGTCCTGATGGAGGCCGGGAAGCGCACCGAGGCCGAGCAGGACCTCGACGCCATGGCCGCGGCCCTGCTCGACCTGCTGGACGCGATCGAGGGCCTGCTCGGCCCGCGCGTCCTCGGCTACGCCGCCCGTCCGGCCGGACGGTAGACCGCGACGATGACGCCGGTCTCGAACGTCCGGGTGCCGGCCAGCTCGAACGACGCGCCCATCCCGTCGCGGCTCAGCAGCTCGGACGTGTCGCCGGGGCCCACGATCACCGGGTGGATCCACAGGTGCAGCTCGTCCAGGAGGCCGTGCTCGATGAGCGTGCGGGAGACGGCGCCGAAGCCGTACTGCAGGATGTTCTGCCCGTCCTGTTCCTTCAGCTCGGCGAGCTTCGCGGCGGCGTCGGCCCGCTTGATGATCGTGCTGTCGCCCCACTCGGCCTTCTCCAGCGAGTCGGACACGACGTAGTGCGGGAGCGTGTTCATCCGGACGCCGAAGTCGCCGGTCTGCTCCTCCATGGCCGGCCACGTCTCGGCGAACGCGTCGTAGGTGGCGCGGCCCGACAGCAGGGCGTCGGAGGAGAAGAGGAGCTCGCGGTTGTACGCGGCGGCCTCGTCCCCGAAGAACGGCCCGGTCCAGACCTGCGGGTCCTCGATGACGCCGTCGAGCGTGACGTACGTGGAACTGATGATCTTGCGCATGGTTTCCTCCGGGTTCAGCCGTACGGGTGGGCGGTGCGTGCGTCGCGGAGGGCGCGGGCCCACCACGAGAGACGGTCCAGGGTCGTGCTCACGGTCGTGTCGCATTCGGCGCCGGGCTTGGGCCACGACCCGTCGGCGGCGAAGTCCCGCCAGTAGCAGGGCAGTGCGACGCCGTCCCGGATCGGGACGGCCTCCAGCTCGGTGAACACCTCGCGGAGCTGCGCGGCCGCCTGCGCGCCGCCCGATTCGCGGCCGTAGGAGACGACGGCGACGGGCTTGGCCCGCCACTCGTCGTAGAACCAGTCGATCGCGGTCTTGAGCGCCCCCGGGTAGCCCCGGTTGTACTCGGGCGTCACGACCGCGAACGCGTCCGCCGCGCGGAGCCTGCGGCCGAGCGCCGCGACGGGCGGCGCGGCGGGTTCGTCCTCGTCCGGCAGCGTCTGCGGGAGCGCGGCGGCGGCGAGGTCGACGACGTCGACGTCCAGGTCCGGACGCCTGCGCGCCCGCCCCGCGAACCACTCCGCCACGGTCGGGCCGAACCGCCCGCGCCGCGTGCTGCCGATGATCACCGCCAGCCGCAGCCGCGCGCCGTCCGTTCCCATGCCCACCGTGTGCCTCCCCGTTCCGGTCGGATCCACTGTGCGGCAGATGGTTTACGGGATCCTTACGGTCGAGCGTTTCGCCGGATACGCCCCAGGTCGGACCGGGGCTCGCCTAGGGTTTTCGCATGCGATTCGGGGTGCTCGGCGCGCTCGCGGTGTGGACGGACGGCGGCGGGCTCGTCCCCGTGCCCGGCATCAAGGTGCGGGCGCTCCTCGCGGACCTGCTCGTCCACGAGGGACGGCCCGTCCCCGCCGACCGGCTGATCGACGACCTGTGGGGCGAGGCGCTCCCCGGGAACCCGGCGGGCGCGCTGTCGGCGAAGGTGTCGCAGCTGCGGCGGGTGCTGGAGGACGCCGAACCGGGCGCCCGGGCGCTCGTGGAGTCGCGTCCCGCCGGGTACCTGCTGGCCGCCGAGGCCGGACGGGTGGACGCGCGGCGCTTCGAGTCCCTCGTGGACGGTGCGCGCGCGGCGGCGGACCCGAAGGCGCGGGCGGACCTGCTCGGCGAGGCCCTCGGCACGTGGCGCGGCGCGGCGTTCGCCGATTTCGCGGACGAACCGTTCGCCCGTCCGGCGGCCGCGCGACTGGAGGAGCTGCGGCTGACCGCGCTGGAGGAGCACGCGGAGGTGCGGCTGGAGCTGGGCGAGCACGGGGCGCTGGCCGGGGAGCTCGCCGCCGCGGTGGCCGCGCATCCGCTGCGGGAGCGGCTGCGCGCGGCGCACATGCGGGCCCTGTACCGGGCGGGACGGCAGCACGAGGCGCTGGCCGGTTTCGACCGGTTCCGGACGCTGCTCGCCGACGAACTCGGCCTCGACCCCGGCGTCGAGCTGACCGGCCTGCACGGCGCGATCCTGCGGCGGGACCCCGTCCTGGACGTCCCGGTCCGGCCCGCGCCGCCGCGCTCGAACCTGCCGGTCCCGCCGACCGGGCTGATCGGACGGGACGCGCGGTCGCCGACGTCCGCGCCCGGCTCGGCACCGACCGGCTGGTCACCCTGACCGGACCGGGCGGCGTCGGGAAGACGCGCCTGGCCGTGGAGATCGCCGCCGGGCTCGCGGACGGGTTCGCCGACGGGGCGTGGCTGGTGGCGCTGGCGGCGCTCGACCGGGCCGCGGGCGCGGACCCGGCCGACGTCGCGGCGGCCGTGTTCGACGTCCGGGACGCGCCGGGCGGCCCCGGCGCGCCCGCCGACCGGCTCGCCGCGGCGCTCGCCGGACGCACTGCTGCTCGTCCTCGACAACTGCGAGCACGTCGTCGAGCAGGCCACCGAGCTGGCCGAACGGCTGCTGCGCCGGGTGCCGGGGCTGCGGGTGCTGGCGACGAGCCGGGAGCTCTCGGCACGCCCGGCGAGGTGGTGTGGGCGGTGCCGCCGCTGGACGTGCCCGCCCGGGACACGCCCGCGACCCGGCCGCGCTCGCCCGGCTCGAGCGCGGTGCGGCTGTTCGCGGAGCGCGCGGAGGCGGCGGCGTGCGGGTTCCGGCTGGACGACGACACGGCCGCGGCCGTCGCGGTGCTGTGCCGGCGGCTCGACGGGATCCGCTGGCGCTCGAACTCGCGGCGACGCGCGTCCCGGACGGCTGGGGGTGCGGGGGCTGGTGGACCGGCTGGACGACCGGTTCCGGCTGCTGGCGACGGGCCATCGCGGCGCGCCGCCCCGGCAGCGCACCCTCACCGCGATGATCGACTGGAGCTGGGAGCTGCTGGCCGAGCCGGAGCGGGCGGTGCTGCGGCGGCTGTCGGTGCACGCCGACGGCTGCGCGGTGGCCGCGGCGGAGGCGGTGTGCGCGGGCGCGGACGTCCCGGCGGACGAGGTCCTCGACCTGCTGGTGCGGCTCGTCGACCGGTCGCTGGTCGTGCTGGCGGAGCGGCCCGGGGAGGAGCCCCGGTACCGGCTGCTGGAGTCGGTGGCCGCCTACGGGGCCGACCGGCTGCGCGACGCGGGCGAGCACGCGCGCGTCCGGTCCCGGCACGGCGAGTACTACGCCGAGCTGGCCGAACGCGCCGACCTGCGGGGTCCGGGGCAGGCGGCCTGGCTGCGGACGCTCGACGCGGAGACCGCGAACCTGCGCGCGGCGTTCGACGCGGCCGTCGCGGACGGCGCCTGCGACCGGGCGCTGCGGCTGGCCGGGGCGCTCGCGTGGTACTGGTTCCTGCGCGGCCG
>NZ_MKJY01000073.1 GCF_001942465.1 Actinomadura sp. CNU-125 | reverse complement strand
ACCACAACCCCGCCAACCTGGCGGACCTGGTGGCCGAGGCCGTCGGCGAGCGGCTGGACGCGATCGAGCCGATGCGGGTACCGGCGGTGGACGTCCGCGTCGGCTACCGGCGGGGCTGAGGGGAGAGCCGCATGCGGATCGCGATCATGACGACGGGGGCCGTGCTGGCGGGCTGCGGAACAGCCGCCCTCGGCCTCGGGCTCGGCGCCTTCGGCCTGGCGGACGCGCCGCCCTTCCATCCGGAACTGGTGGCGTTCGCCACCGAAAGCCTCTGGTTCCTGCCGGTCCTCACCGGCGTCGCGGAGGCGGTCGCCCTCGCCGGGCAGCTGTGGCTGATCACGCAGCTGCGGTCGGTCGTCCAGCAGTGGCGCCCCGACCTGGACGCCCGCACCCGCGAGCGCGCCCGGGAGGCCGCGGGCGTCCTCGACCGGGACGCGCGGAACCTGCCGGGCGTGCAGGACGTGCGGATCCGGCTGACCGGCAGCGTGCAGCGGCCGCGGCTGCGGATGACGGTCGTGTGCGCGGCCGACGCCGTGCTGGGCGAGGTGTACGGGGAGCTGGGCGCCGGACCGGTGGAACGGTACCGGCGGGCGGTCGGGATGCCCGACCTGCCCGCCGTGATCCGGTTCCGGCTGGTGTTCCCCCGTTCCGGGCGGCGCCGCGCGCCCCTGGAAACGGCCGGAACGGCCTGAACGTCAGCCCTTGGCGGTGCCGACGGTCGCCGCCGTCTCGCGCTCGGACGCGCCGTCGGCGTCCGTCGGGGCGTCGTCCGTCGGGGCGGCGGCGTCGTCCGGACGGTCGGCGCCGCCGTGGGCGTCGTCCAGCATCGTGGCCTCGTCGAACGGGTCCTCGCCCGCGAGGACGCGGCGCGCCTTCGCGGCGTCGAACTCCCGCGTCCACACGCCGATGACGACGGTCGCGACGGCGTTGCCCGCGAAGTTCGTCAGGGCGCGGGCCTCGGACATGAACCGGTCGATGCCGACGATGAAGCCGACGCCGTCCACCAGTTCCGGCTTGTGCGACTGCAGGCCCCCGGCCAGGGTGGCCAGGCCCGCGCCGGTGACGCCCGCGGCGCCCTTCGAGGCGATGATCATGAAGAGCAGCAGCGGGATCTGCTCGCCGACCGACAGCGGCTGGTCCTGCGCGGACGCGATGAACAGCGTCGCCATCGTCAGGTAGATGGCGGTGCCGTCGAGGTTGAAGGAGTAGCCGGTCGGGACGGTGATGCCGACGACCGGGCGGCTGATCCCCAGGTGCGTCATCTTGGCGATGAGGCGCGGCAGCGCCGACTCCGACGACGACGTCGACAGGATCAGCAGGAACTCGCGGGCGAGGTAGCGCAGCAGCGTGAACACGTTGATCCGGGCGACCAGCCACAGCACGGCGCCGAGGATGACGAAGACGAACACCACGCACGTGACGTAGAAGCCGACCATGATGACGGCGAGGCTGCGCAGCGCGTCCCAGCCGCTGGAGCCGACGACGGCGGCGATCGCGCCGAACGCGCCGACCGGGGCCGCCCACATGATCATCGACAGCACGCGGAAGACGAGCTTCTGCAGGTGCTCGATGCCGCGCAGGATCGGGGCGCCCGCCGGGCCGAGCTGCTGCAGCGCGAAACCGACCAGCAGCGCGACCAGCAGCGTCTGCAGGACCTCGCCCTGCGTCAGCGCCGACACGAGCGTGTCGGGAACGATCCCGAGCAGGAAGTCGACGGTGCCCTCGCCGCCTTCGGCCTGCTCGTGCGCCGACGACACGCTGGACGGGTCGAGGTGCATGTTCTCGCCCGGGTGCAGCAGGTTGCCGACGACCAGGCCGATCGTCAGCGCGAACGTCGACATCAGCAGGAAGTAGCCGATGGTGATGACGCCGACCTTGCCGACGCTGGCCGCGCGGGCGACCGAGCCGACGCCGAGCACGATCGTGCAGAAGATGACCGGCGCGATCATCATCTTGATCAGTTTGACGAAGGCCTCGCCGATCGGCTTCAGTTCGACCGCGAAGTCCGGCGCCGCGATCCCGACGGCGGCACCGGCGACCACGGCCGCGATGACCGCGAGATACAGGTAGTGCACGCGGTCCTTGGGTTTGCGGCCCGCTGGGGTGGGGGTGGCAGCCAAAACATGTCTCCTCTGGTTATCCGGCGGGCACACTATGCGCGTGTCCTGTGACCCCAGTCACGTTTGTGTACGTTTTGTTCGCACGTCGGGGACCGGAGGTTTGCGGAAGGTGAAGGCGCTGGCCGCGGCGTCGATCGGACGCTGGAGCCTGGCGCGGCGGCTGCTCGTGCTGCAGGCGGTCGTCGTCGGCCTGCTCGTCGTCCTCGGCACCGCCCTGGCCGGGCTGGACGCGCGCCGCGCGGCGCACGACCGCGCCGAGCAGACCGTCACCGCCGTCGCCGAGAGCATCGCCGACTCCCCGAACCTGCGCGCCGCGCTCGCGTCCCCCGACCCGACGTCGGTCCTGCAGCCCTACACCGAGCTGATCAGGCACGACACCGGCATCGACTTCATCACGATCATGGCGCCGGACGGCACCCGCTACACCCATCCCGAGCCGGCCCGGATCGGCGGCCGGTTCGTCGGCAACACCGGCCCCGCGCTCGCCGGACGAACGTTCAGCGAGACCTACACCGGGACGCTCGGCCCGTCCGTCCGGACGGTCGCGCCCGTGTTCGGCGAGGCCGAGGCCGGTTCGTCCGGCGCCCGGCGGCGCGTGGTGGCACTGGTGGCGGTCGGCATCACGGTCCGGGAGATCTCCGCGGAGTTCCGGGAACGGCTGCTGTCCCTCGGCCTCGTCGCGGTCGCCGTGCTCGGCGCGGGGATCGCCGGGAGCTACCTGATCTCGGCGCGGCTGCGCCGCCAGACGCGCGGCGCCGCGCCCCGCGAGCTGCGCGAGATGTTCGACTACTACGAGGCGATCCTGCACGCCGTCCGGGAGGGCCTCCTGCTGACCGACCGGGCCGGACGGATCGTGCTCTACAACGACGCGGCCCGCGATCTCCTCGGGCTGCCGCCGCCCGCGCGGGTGCGCGGCCGTCCCGCCGCGGAGCTGGGCCTGCCGGACGCGCTGGCCGAGGCGCTCGTGTCGCCCGCGCCCCGGTCGGACGAGATCCACGTGGGCGACACGCGCGTCCTGGTCGTGAACACCTCGCCCGTCCGGTCCGGGGACCGCGCGATGGGGAACGTCGTGACGCTGCGCGACCACACCGAGCTGCAGGGCCTGACCGGCGAGCTGGACACCGTGCGCGGGTTCGCCGAGTCGCTGCGGTCGCAGGCGCACGAAGCGGCGAACCGGCTGCATACGGTGGTGTCGCTGGTGGAACTCGGCCGTCCGGAGCAGGCCGTGGAGTTCGCGACGTCGGAACTGGCGGCGGCGCAGCGGCTCACCGACCGGGTGGTCGGCGCGGTGAGCGAGCCGGTGCTGGCGGCGCTGCTGCTCGGCAAGTCCGCCGAGGCAGCCGAACGCGGCGTCGAGCTCGACCTCGGCACCGAGTCGGCGCTGGACGGCGCCGCGGGCGGGATCGAGCCGCGCGACCTCGTCACGATCCTCGGCAACCTGATCGACAACGCGGTGGACGCCGCGATCGCCGGGGCCGACCGGCGGCAGCCGCGGGTGACGGTCACCGTGCGGGCGGCGCCGGACGCGCTCGTCCTGACGGTCGCCGACAGCGGCCCGGGCTTGCGGGCGGCGGCCGTCCCGGACATGTTCCGGCGCGGCTGGACGACGAAACACGACGGCGGCGGCGACGCGGCCGGCCGCGGGCTCGGGCTCGCACTGGTCGGGCAGGCCGTCCGCCGCAACGGCGGGACGATCGAGGTCGACGGCGGGATCGACGGCGGCGGGTCCGGGGCGGAGTTCACCGTCCGGCTGCCGGTCCGCGCACGACGAACGGAGGGGACGGTGCGATGAACGGCACGCCGATCCGGGTGCTGGTGGTCGAGGACGAGCGCGTCGCGGCGGAGGCGCACCAGCTCTACGTCGAGCGCGTCCCCGGGTTCGAGGTCGCCGGGGTGGTGCATTCCGGCGCGGACGCCCTGCGGTTCTGCCGCCGCGAACCCGTCGACGTCGTCCTGCTGGACTTCTACCTGCCCGACACGCACGGCCTCACCGTCTGCCGGGCGCTGCGCGCCGAGGGACGCGACGTGGACGTCATCGCCGTGACGTCCGCGCGGGACCTGACCGTCATCCGGTCGGCGGTGTCGGCCGGGATCGTCCAGTACCTGCTGAAACCGTTCACGTTCGCGTCGCTGCGCGAGCGGCTCGAACGGTACGCGCGGTTCCGCGACCAGACGGCGCGGGACGGGCAGGTCGCGGGGCAGGCCGACGTGGACGGGATGCTCGCGGGGCTGCGCGCCCCCGGGCGGCCCGCGCTGCCGAAGGGGATGAGCGGCGAGACGCTGGAGCGGGTCAGCGCGGCGCTGTCCGGCGCCGCCGACGGGCTGCCGGCCGCGGCGGTCGCCGACCTGGCCGGCGTCTCCCGCGTCACCGCGCGCCGCTACCTGGAGTACCTCGCGGAGAACGGGCTGGCCGCGCGACGCCCCCATTACGGGCAGATCGGGCGTCCCGAGGTGCGTTTCTACCCTGAGCGGCGCCGCGCCGCCGGGTAGAACGAGCGCGACTCGGGGTACCACTGGGACGATGGTTCGTCAGTGCAACGACTTCGGGGGAGTTGTCGTGGGTGACGTGAACGACAAGACCGAGCGCAAGACCCAGGGCGAGGCGGGCCGCGAGGCCGCCGGTGACGCCGCTCCGGAGGGCGAGGAGCGCGCGGCCGCGCGCGAGGCGGCGCACGGCCGCAAGGGCGCGGCACCGAAGCCCGGGGACGCGGCGAGGAAGATGCGCGCCATGTTCAAGGGGTAGCGGCCGGACGGGCGTTCTCGTCGGAGGGGCCGGTGGGGTGCCACCGGCCCCTCCGCACGGCCGGGCAAAACGCCATTGACCTGGTCTTTGTCCATTTTGGCGGTTTTCTTCGGCCGTGCCGAGCATCACACTGACGTTACCGACGCGTTTGGGGGACGTCGTGAGCCAGGAGGATGGGCGCACCGGCCAGGGACAGACCGGGACGATGCAGCGGCCCGGGCAGCAGGGACAGGCGCGACGGCCCGACTCGGGCGGCCGCAGCGAACTCGTCACGCAGGGGGGCAAGACCACGATCGCCGACGTCGTCGTCGCGAAGATCGCGTCGATGGCGGCCCGGCAGGTCGGCGGCGTCCACGAGATGGGCGCCGGGATGAGCCGCACGATCGGCTCGATGCGCGAACGGATGCCCGGCATGTCGAGCGATGTCACGCAGGGCGTGCAGGTGCAGGTGGGGGAGCGGCAGGCGGCCGTGGACATCGACGTCGTCGTCGAGTACGGCGTCTCCATCCCGGACCTCGCCAACGCGGTGCGCCGCAGCGTGAGCAACGAGATCGAGCACATGTGCGGGCTGGAGGTCGTCGAGGTCAACATCGCCGTCGACGACGTGCACCTCGCCGAGGACGACGAGGAGCGGCAGTCCGAGAGCCGCGGGTCCGATGATCACGTGGACGAACGCGCCCGGGCGGTCCGCGGTGCCGAGCCCGTCGGCCGCTCCGGGCGTCGAGGCCGACACCGCACCGGAGGCCGAAGCGGACACCGAGGCCGACACCGAGACGATCCAGGCCGCGCCGGTCGAGCCGTCGCCCGCCGAGATCCTCGCCGAGCGGATCGCCGAACGGGTGCTGGCCTGCGACGGCGTCGCGGAGCTGACGGCCGGGCCGCACGGCCGCGTCGCGACCTACCGGGCGGGGCCGCCGTTCGCGGGCGCGCGGTCCGCGACGGGACGGTCGAGGTCGGGGTGGTCGTCCGCTACGGGCGCCCGCTGCCGCTGGTCGCCGCGGACGTGCGCGGCGCCGTCCGTCCGCTGTGCGAGGGACGCGCGGTCGACGTGCTGATCGCCGACGTGCTGACCTGAGGGGGAGAACCGGATGGACATGAGACTGCTGTGGCCCCTGGTCGGCCTGGCGTTCGGCATCGCGCTCGGATTCGCGGGCGCGTTCGGCGGCTTCGGCGCGTTCTTTATCGTGCTGCTGCTCGGCGCGTTCGGCTTCCTGATCGGCCGCGCCATCGAGGGCGAGCTGGACCTGCGGCAGCTGTTCTCGCTGAACGTCGGGAAGCGGCAGCGATGACCGCCCCGCCGGACGCGCCGCCCGAGGCGCCGCCGGGCGAGGCCCCGCCGCCCGGGGCCGCGGCGGGCGGACGCGGCGAGACGCGATCGCCGACCGGGCCGTGGCGCGGATCGTCGCGCGCGCGCGGGCGAGGTCGAGGAGTCGGGCGGGCTCGGCCGCTCGCTGCTCGGCGTGCCGGTTCCCGGCCGCCGCGCGGCCCGCACCGAGGTCCGCGTCGACGGCCACATCGTCACCGCGCGCGTCGCGCTGTCGGTGACGTACCCGATGCCGGTGCGGGAGACGGCCCGCCGCGTCCGCGAGAACGTCCGCGCGCGGGTGGAGGAGCTGACCGGCCTCACCGTCCGGCAGGTGGACGTGGACGTCGCGGTGCTGGAGCACCCGCTCGCGCACGAGCGGACCGTCCGGTGACGGCGCACGCCGGGCGGGTCCGGCCCGCCCGCACCGGGCACGCAGACCGGGCCGCCCGGGCCCGCAAGGCCGATCGCGCCGCCCGGCACGCGTTCCGGTCCCGGCGCGTCCGGATGGCGACGCTCGCCGCCGTGCTGCTGACCGCCGCCGCCGTCCTCACCGCGATCGAGGTGATCACCGGCCTGCTGGACCGGCCCTGGCACCTGATCCCGTACGAGCGCGTGTCGGACGTCGCGTGGAACGACGCGAAGACCCTCGGGATCACCGCCGCGCTCGCCGCGCTCGGGCTGATCTTCCTGCTCGCGGGCCTGCTGCCCGGCCGCACCCGGATGGTGCCGCTGCAGGGCGACGACCCGGACGTGATGATGGGCGTCAACCGCCGCGGCCTCAAGCGCGCGGCCGCCGCCGCCGCCGAGGACGCCCCGGGCGTCTCGCGCGTCCGCAAGGTGAAGCTGCACCGCCGCCGGGTGAAGGTGCGCGCCGAGACGCCCGTGCACGAACCCGCGGGCCTCGGCGAGGGCGTCGCCGCGTCCGTCCAGGACCGGCTCGACCGCCTGCGGCCGTTCCCGCCCCGGTCGGTCAAGGTCCGGCTCAGAGCCGAGAGGGACTGATGGACCGCCATCCCGCCCACGCGAACCGTACCGGCCTGATCCTGCTGGGGGCCGTCCTGCTGGGCGCCGGCGGGGTGGGCCTCGCGCGCGGCACCGGGCTGTTCGGCGACGGGACGACGCGGGTGTTCTCCCCGGACGTCCGGCGGTTCGCCGAAGACAACGCGTGGTTCTGGCCCGCGATCGCGGCGGTCGCCGTCGTCGTGGCCCTGCTCGGCCTGCTGTGGCTGATCGGCCAGCTCCGCACCCGCCGCGTCCCCGAGCTGGCGATGGAACCCGACCCGGACGGCGGCAGGACGCGCCTGTCGGCGAAGGCCGTGACCGGGGCTCTGCAACAGGAGATCGAGGAGTATCCGGGGGTCCGCCGGGTGCGCGCCCGCCTCCTCGGCTCGTCCCGTTCGCCCGAACTGCGGCTCAACGTCACCTACGGGCACCGCGCCGACCCCGCCGACCTGCGCCGCCGCATCCAGGAGGAGGGCGTCCCGCGCCTGTGCGCCGCCCTCGAACGCGACACGATCCCCACGGTCGTCCGGCTGCGCCTGGTGCCGAAGGACGAGCCCACGACCGTCGTCTGACGGGGTTTGACGCGACCTTGGAACGCCCTTGGGCCCATTGTGTCGGATATGCGACTAATGTCCGAATACAGAACCTGACGTCGAGAGCAAGAGGAGGCGCGCTTGTCCCACCACCCACGCACGGGCGGCTCCGAAAAGGGGCTCTTCGACGTATGGAGGGAACACACGGATCACGGCATGGGCCCCTTCCACTGAGCGGCCCGCCGGCCCGGGGGACGCGGCACTTCCCATTTCCACCGCGCCCTCCGGGTCTTTCCGTGTGCGCGCCCCGTCGACCGGCTCAGCGCGCGACGTCCGCCTCACGTATCGCGGAGCCGCTCGAACAGTTCTCGGCGTTCCTCGAACACCTGGTCGGCGGCCTCCTCGATCGAGAGGGCGATGTCGTCCATGTCATCCGGCGGGGGAGCGTGCACGGTTCGCAGTCTATTACTCGCTGTCAGCATTCGATGACGTTGACGGCGAGGCCGCCGCGGGACGTCTCCTTGTACTTGTCGAGCATGTCGCGGCCGGTGTCGCGCATGGTCTTGATCGCCTTGTCGAGGGTGACGAAATGGCGGCCGTCGCCGCGCAGCGCGATGCGGGCCGCGCTGATCGCCTTGACGGCGCCGACGGCGTTGCGCTCGATGCACGGGACCTGGACGAGCCCGCCCACCGGGTCGCACGTCAGGCCGAGGTTGTGCTCGATGCCGATCTCCGCCGCGTTCTCCACCTGGCCGGGCGTCCCGCCCAGGACCTCGGTGAGCCCGGCGGCCGCCATCGAGCAGGCGGAGCCGACCTCGCCCTGGCAGCCGACCTCGGCGCCGGAGATGGACGCGTTCTGCTTGAACAGCACGCCGATCGCCCCGGCGGCCAGCAGGAACCGGACGATCCCGGCGTCGTCGCGTCCGGGGACGAACCGGTCGTAGTAGTGCAGGACGGCCGGGACGATGCCCGCGGCGCCGTTCGTCGGGGCGGTGACGATCCGGCCGCCCGCCGCGTTCTCCTCGTTGACGGCGAGGGCGAACAGGGTCACCCAGTCCATCGCGTGCAGGGGATCGGACGGCTTCTCCGCCGTGAGCTGCCGGTGCAGCAGCGGCGCGCGGCGGCGGACCCGCAGGCCGCCGGGGAGCAGACCCTCGCGGCCGCAGCCCCGGTCGACGCACGCGCGCATGACGTCCCACAGATCCAGGAGCCCCGCGCGGATCTCGGCGGGCGAACGGCCGAACGCCCGCTCGTTCTCCAGCATCACCCCGGAGACCGACAGGCCCGTCTCAGCGCAGCGTTCGAGGAGTTCGGCGGCGGTGTCGAAACGGTGGGGCAGGACGGTGTCGTCCGGCTTGATCCGGTCGGCGCCGGTCGCGGACTCGTCCACGACGAAACCGCCGCCGACCGAGTAGAACACCCGCGCGCGCAGCTCGTTCCCCGCGTCGTCGAACGCCGTGAAGCGCATCCCGTTCGGGTGCCCGGGCAGCGACTCCGTCCGCTCGAACACCAGGTGCTCGCCGACCTCGAACGGGACGTCATGGTCGCCGAACAACCGCAGGACGCCGCGGGCGCGGACGTCCGCGACGCGTTCGTCGGCCGTGTCGACGTCCACGGTCTCGGGCTTGTCGCCGCCGAGGCCGAGGATGACGGCCTTGTCGCTGCCGTGCCCCTTGCCCGTGAGGCCGAGGGAGCCGTAGAGGATCGCCCGCACGGACGCGGTCTTCTCCAGCAGCCCGTCCCGGTGCAGGCCGCGGGCGAACCGGT
This sequence comes from Actinomadura sp. CNU-125, assembly GCF_001942465.1. Classification (GTDB taxonomy): domain Bacteria; phylum Actinomycetota; class Actinomycetes; order Streptosporangiales; family Streptosporangiaceae; genus Spirillospora. The sequence continues at coordinate 9,208 of NZ_MKJY01000073.1, read as the reverse complement.
GCGCGGCCGCCATCGGGCCGCCGGTGTGCGAGGACGAGGGGCCGATGCCGATCTTGAAAAGGTCGAAGACGCTGATGGCCATGGGTGCCCCCGGGTTCCCTCCGCCGGGACGGTCCGGCGGAGGGAACGGTGCTCTAGAGGTTCGGGTACAGCGGGTGCCGGTCCGCGAGGGCCTTCACCCGCGCGGCCAGCGCGTCCCGGTCGAAGGACGGCTGCAGCGCCAGCGCGATCACGTCCGCGACCTCGGCGAAGTCCTCGGTCGTGAAACCGCGGGTGGCCAGGGCCGGGGTGCCGATCCGCAGCCCGGACGTCACCATCGGCGGGCGCGGGTCGTTCGGGACGGCGTTCCGGTTGACGGTGATGCCGACCTCGTGCAGCCGGTCCTCGGCGTCCCGTCCGGTCAGCTCGGAGTCCACGAGGTCGACCAGGACCAGGTGGACGTCCGTGCCGCCCGTCAGCACCTTCACCCCGGCCTTCGCCGAGTCCTCGGCGAGGAGACGCTCGGCGAGGAGCTTCGCGCCCTCGACGGTGCGCGACTGCCGCGCGCGGAACTCGTCCGAACCGGCGATCTTCAGCGCGACCGCCTTCGCCGCGATCACGTGCTCCAGCGGGCCGCCCTGCATGCCCGGGAACACCGCCGAGTTGATCTTCTTGCCGTACTCCTCGCGGGCCAGGATCAGCCCGCCGCGCGGCCCGCCCAGCGTCTTGTGCGTGGTCGTCGTGACGATGTCGGCGTGCGGGACGGGCGACGGGTGCAGGCCCGCCGCGACGAGCCCCGCGAAGTGCGCCATGTCGACCATGAGCAGCGCCCCGACCGAGTCGGCGACCTCCCGGAACGCCGCGAAGTCGAGCTGCCGCGGGTACGCCGACCAGCCCGCCACGATCATCTTCGGCCGGTGCTCGGCCGCGAGCGCCGCGACCTCCTCCATATCGACCAGGCCGTCCTCCGCGCGGACGTGGTAGGGCACCACGTTCAGCATCTTGCCGGAGTAGTTCAGCCGCATGCCGTGCGTGAGGTGCCCGCCGTGCGCGAGGTCCAGGCCGAGGATCGTGTCGCCGTGCTGCAGCAGCGCGAAGTACACGGCCGTGTTGGCCTGCGCGCCGCTGTGCGGCTGGACGTTCGCGTGCTCGGCGCCGAACAGTTCGGTCGCGCGGTCGATGGCGAGCTGCTCGGTGACGTCCACGAACTCGCAGCCGCCGTAGTACCGGCGTCCCGGATAGCCCTCGGCGTACTTGTTCGTCAGGACCGAGCCCTGCGCCTCCAGCACCGACGTCGGCGCGAAGTTCTCGGACGCGATCATCTCCAGCGTGGACTGCTGGCGCCGCAGCTCGGCGGCGACGGCCTCGGCGACCTGCGGGTCGGCGTCGGCCAGCGAAGCGTAAAGGGACACGGTCACGCCTCCTCGACGAGCTTGCCGTAGGCGGCGGCGTCCAGCAGGTCGCCCGGTGTCTCGGAGATGCGGACCTTGAAGATCCACCCCTCCCCGTACGGTCGTCGTTGATCACGCTCGGCTCGTCCACCACGCCCCCGTTGATCGCGGTGATCTCGCCGCTGACCGGGGAGAACAGCTCGCTGACGGACTTGGTCGACTCGACCTCGCCGCAGGGCTCGCCCGCCTCGACCGTGTCGCCCTCGGACTGCTGCAGTTCGAGGTAGACGATCTCACCGAGGGCGTCGGCGGCATGGGCGGTGATCCCCACCGTGACGATGCCGTCCTCGGGTGCCTGCCCGGCGTCGTCGAGGCCGGCGACCCACTCGTGCTCCTCGCTGTAGCGGAGCTGCTCCGGAACGCTCACGTCAATGCTCTCTCTTTCGGCGTGATCTTGCAAAGAACCTCGGGCGTGCAGGCCCGAGAAGAACTGCACCCTGAAAACGCGGTGCGGAGCACCGCACCATCGTGTCGGAACGGTCCGCACCCTGTGCAGTGCACGGTGCGGGCGCCCGTCGTCCTCGTCGGAGTACTCCGGTTCGCAGCGATGCGCGATGGCGGGCACCGACGAGGTGTGGCGTGTCCGTCTCCCTTTGGATCGCTAGGGGCCGGACTCGCCGACGAAAACGTAGAGTAATGCTATGGTCACGATCGTGAAGGTCATGGTCCAAGTGAAGCTCCTGCCAGATGCCGTGCAGGCGGCGGCGCTCAAGCGGACCTTGCCCGAGATCAATGAAGCGGCCAACTGGGTCTCTGCCGTCTCGTTCGAAAACCTCGCGCTCAAGGCCTGCGTCCGTGATCTGCGGAACCTGTGTTACGGCGAGTTGAAGGCCCGCGGTTTCGGAGCCCAGGCCGCGCAGCACATCATCAAGCGCGTGGCCGACGCCTACACCAGCCTGCGGGCCGCCATCAGGGCCGGGAACTTCGGCCCCAACGGATCCAGGAGTCGCCGCAAGGTCGACTCTAGACCGATCATGTTCCGCCCTCACGCGGCTCACACGTACGACGACCGTTGCTTGTCGTGGAACTACGACCGGCGAACCGTCAGCATCTGGACGCTGGACGGTAGAGTCAAGAACGTGCGCTTCGCGTGTTCGTCGAGTGCACTCAGGCAGTTGGCCGACTATCGCCGGGGCGAGTCGGACCTGTTGTTCCGGGACGGAAAATGGCTCTTGGCCGCCACCTGTGAGATGCCCGAGGCCCGGCAGTATGAGCCCAGCGGCTTCATCGGGGTGGATCGCGGTATCACCAACCTGGCCACCACCAGCGACGGGCACGATCACTCCGGCCGTCGCCTCGGCCGGTACCGGCGGTGGCAGGCACGTAAACGCGCCGAACTGCAGGCCAAGAAAACCCGTTCGGCCAGACAGGCGCTGAAGAAGCGGTCGCGCCGTGAGGCCAGGCACGCTGCTCACATCAACCATAAGATCGCCAAGACCGTCGTTGCCGTCGCCCAACGCACCGAGCGCGGTATCGCCCTGGAGGAACTGGGCGGTATCCGCGAGCGGGTCACGGTTCCGCGCGACCAGCGGGCACGACTGTCGTCCTGGCCGTTCCACCGGCTCGGCGCCTTCATCGCCTACAAGGCGAAACGGGCAGGAGTGCCGTTCATCGAGGTGGATCCGGCCCACACCTCGCAGCGCTGCCCGCGCTGCGGGCACACCGGGCGCGCCAACCGGCGTACCCGGGATCACTTCAGCTGTCGTCGGTGCGGTCTCGCTGGGCCCGCCGACCACGTCGCCGCGGTCAACATCGCCGAGCGAGCGGCCACGGCGTGGGTATTCGTCAACATGCCCCAACCGGCCCCCACCTGACCGGGGACCGGCGATGTGACCTGTGACCGTCCCACCGTAGAGGGCAGTCGGGAGCATAAACGAAGCCTTCCTCGACCGGGTCAACGATCTCGGTCGTTCACGGCCGAGTAGTTGACGAACGCTTGTAGAACGGCAGGGCGACCACGTCGACCGGTTCCGCCCGCCCGCGGACGTCCACGGCCAGGCCGGACTCCCCGACACCGGTGTCGAGGTACGCCATGGCGATCGGCTCGCCCAGTGTGGGCGACGGCGCGCCGCTCGTCACGACGCCGCACGGGACGCCGTCCGACGTGACGACCGCATACCCCTTGCGGGGCGCGCGACGCCCCCGCGCCACCAGTCCCACGAGCCTACGGCCCGCGGGAGTCTGCGCCTGCGCCGCCAGGGCGCCCTTGCCGACGAAGTCGACGGTCTTGTCCAGTTTGACGACACGGCCGAGCCCGGCTTCGAAGGGGGTGGTCTCGGCGGTCAGCTCGTTGCCGTACAGCGGCATCCCGGCCTCCAGCCGGAGGCTGTCGCGCGCCGCGAGCCCGCACGGGACGACGCCGTCCACGGCGGCCAGCTCGTTCCACAGCCGGACGGCGTCGCCCGCGTCGGCGAACAGCTCGAAGCCGTCCTCGCCGGTGTAGCCGGTGCGGGCGAGCAGCACGTCGATCCCCGCGACCCGGTCGGCGAGCACGGCGTAGTACTTGAGGTCGTCCAGCGGGGCGGCGGTGAACCGGGCGAGGATCCCCTGCGCGTCCGGGCCCTGCAGCGCGACGAGCGCGTACGCGGACGAACGGTCGTCGACGGCGGCGTCGAAGCCGCGGGTCCGCTCGACCAGCTCGTCCCGGACGACGTCGGCGTTCGCCGCGTTCGCGACGACCATCCACGATTCGTCCGCGAGCCGGTACACGATGAGGTCGTCGAGGACGCCGCCGTCCGGCGCGCAGAGCATCGTGTAGCGGGCCTTGCCGGTCTGCATCGGCGACAGGTTCCCGACGAGCGCGTGGTCGAGCGCGTCTCCGGCACCCGGCCCGGTGAGGAAGATCTCCCCCATATGGGACAGGTCGAACAGCCCCGCGCCGGTGCGGACGGCCCGGTGCTCGGCCGTCTCGCTCGCGTAGCGCAGCGGCATGAGGTAACCGGCGAAGTCGACGAGGTGCGCGCCGAGGTCCACGTGGACGTCGTGCAGCGGCGTTCGCTTCGCGGTCGGATCGGCGGGCATGGGTTCGGCTCCTTCGTCACGGGCGCGACGCGGTCGATGGAGTCGACGGGGTCGACAGCGTCCATCGTCCCACTCGCGCACCGGGCGGCTCGGTGCCTCCCCCTCTGTCATCGGCGCCTGAGAGCTTCACCGCGCCGCGCGCGTGCGGCGGCGGGGCTTTCACCTTCGGCGGGGGACCGGGTCCCCGCTTTCCAGAGGTCGCCTGGCCCGTGCGGTCCGTTGGCCTGAGAGGTTCCGGGGAGGAGTTGCTCCTTCGGCGTCCCGGGCCGGCTGCCGGGGACTCTCCCGCACGGGATGAAACGGCTGCGCGCCAGGCTAGCAGCGGCGTCGCCGCCCCGGCCAGCCCCGGGCGGCGCGCCGCGTCACCCGGCGGACGGCGGGTCGGTGGAGAACTTCTTGGCGCAGACTTCCATCGCCTTCATGACGCGTTTCATCTGCTCCTTCGACGGCGTCGAACCCGGTGTCGGAGTCGGGACGTCGACGCCCTGCTCCGCCATGCAGTCGTTCAGTTCCTTGGCCGCGTTCGACATGTCGGGGCTGCCGGACGTCCCGCCCGTCGCCGGGGCGTCGCCGGTTCGCGGGGCCGCGGACGCGCTCGTCGCGGGCGCCGACGAGCCCGAACCGTCCGTGCCGCTCGCCTCCGGTGCCTCGTCGGAGCCGCCGCAGCCGGTGAGGGCGAGCGCGATCGTCAGGAACGGCACCGCCGCGAGCGCGCGTTTCATGGCGTTTCCTTCCGGCAGACGGACGGGACCGCCATGATGTGTCCCGCCCGGTTCGCACCGATAGCGACGCTTATGCCAACGCGTACGTCCAGATTTGTTGGCGGAGTGCCAAAAAGGCGCCGGACGGGCCGTTTCCCGGGGCATCCGGGCGACCCGGCGGATGACGTACGCTGAGTTGGTTGCTGGAGATCACCCCGCCCGGCGGGGGTCGGACGACCGGAGGGGCGTGACGCATGGGCTGGCTGGCCGGCGTACTGATCCTGTTCTTCGGCCTGATGGCGTCCATCGCCCTGCACGAACTGGGGCACTTCTCCTTCGCCAAGCTGTTCAAGGTGCGCACGACCCAGTTCATGGTCGGGTTCGGGCCCACGCTGTGGTCCCGGCACAAGGGCGAGACCGAGTACGGCATCAAGTGGATCCCGCTCGGCGGCTACATCCGCATGATCGGCATGCTGCCGCCCCGCAAGGGCGACAAGCCCGGTGAGATCCGGCAGATCAGTACCGGCCCGTGGCAGGGCCTGATCGAGTCGGCGCGCGGCGCGGCCCTGGAGGAGGTCCGGCCCGGCGACGAGAAGCGCGTCTTCTACGCCAAGCCCTGGTGGCAGAAGCTGCTGATCATGTTCGGCGGCCCCGCGATGAACCTGCTGCTCGCGGTGATCTTCTTCGGCATCCTGATCATGGGCCTCGGCACGTACGTGAGCAAGCCCGTGATCAACCAGGTCTCCGACTGCATCATCCCGGCGAGCCAGGCCGCGAACGTCGACGGCTGCCCCGCGAACGCCACCCCGACCCCGGCCCGGCAGGCCGGGCTGCAGGCCGCGACCGCGTCGTCTCCTTCAACGGCACCCGCATCGAGGACTACGAGCAGCTCCAGCTGCTCATCCGCGACTCGGCGAACACGTCCGTCCCGATGACGATCGAACGCGACGGCGCGACGCGGCGGGTGACCGTCCCGATCACCGAGAACCAGCTCGCCAGCCTGGACGACCCGGACGAGGTCGTCACCGTCGGCTTCCTCGGCATCACCCCCACCCGCGAACTGGAACGGCAGGGGCCCGGCGCCGTCGCCGAGCACATGGTCGACCTCACCGGCCGGACCGTCGAGGCGCTGCTCAACATGCCGCAGAAGATGGTCGGCGTGTGGGAGGCCGCGTTCGGCGGCGAGGAACGCGACCCGAACGGGCCGGTCGGCGTCGTCGGCGTCAGCCGGTTCGGCGGGCAGATCGCCGCGTCCGACGACCTCACCGGGCAGGAGAAGGTCTCCTACTTCGTCATGCTGCTCGGCTCGCTGAACCTCGCGGTCGGGCTGTTCAACCTCGTCCCGCTGCTCCCGCTGGACGGCGGCCACATCGCCGGCGCCCTGCTGGAGGCGATCAAGAAGTTCTTCGCCCGGATCTTCCGCAGGCCCGACCCCGGCTACGTGGACGTCGCCAAGGCGCTCCCCGTCACGTACGCGATGGCGATCGTGCTGATCGTCATGGGCGGCCTGCTGATCTACGCCGACCTGGTGAACCCGATCCGGCTCATGTGACGCCGGACGGTTCGACGTCGTCCGGCAGCGTGCCGGACTTGAGGAACCGCTCCAGCGCCACCATGTACGGCGAGATGTCGAGGCCCTGCGTGCGCAGCCACGTGTCCGACCCGTACGTCCCCGCGTACCGCTCGCCGCCGTCGCAGATCAGCGTCACCACGCTGCCGCGCTCTCCCCGCGCGCGCATCTCACCGATCAGCTGCGCCGCGCCCCACATGTTCGTGCCCGTCGAACCGCCCACGCTCCGGCCGCCGATCGCGCTCGTCCAGCGCATCGCCGCGATCGACGCCGCGTCCGGCACCCGCACCATCCGGTCGATCACCGTCGGCAGGAAGGACGGCTCCACGCGCGGGCGCCCGATCCCCTCGATCCGCGAACCGGACGCCGTCCGTCCGGGATCCTGGTCCTCGAACGAGCCGAAGAACGCCGAACCCTCCGGATCGACGACCGCCAGCCGCGTCTGGAACTGCTGGTACCGCACGTACCGGCCGATCGTCGCGGACGTCCCGCCCGTCCCCGCGCCCACCACCACCCAGGACGGCTCCGGGAACCGCTCCAGCCGCAGCTGCTCGAAGATCGACTCGGCGATGTTGTTGTTGCCCCGCCAGTCCGTGGCCCGCTCGGCGAACGTGAACTGGTCCATGAAGTGCCCGCCGCACTCCGCCGCGAGCCTCCGCGACTCGTCGTAGATCGCGCCCGGCTCGTCCACCAGATGGCAGCGGCCGCCGTAGAACTCGATCAGCGAGATCTTCTCCGGGCTCGTCGACGCCGGCATCACCGCGACGAACGGCAACCCCAGCAGCCGCGCGAAATACGCCTCCGAAACCGCCGTCGACCCGCTGGACGCCTCGATGATCGTCGTCTCGCGGGTGATCCACCCGTTCGCCAGCCCGTACAGGAACAGCGACCGCGCCAGCCGGTGCTTCAGCGACCCCGTCGGATGCACCGACTCGTCCTTCAGATACAGGTCGATGCCCCACTCCGGCGGCAGCGGGAACACGTGCAGGTGCGTGTCGGCGCTGCGGTTCGCGTCCGCCTCCACCAACCGGATCGCCTCGGCGATCCAGGCCCGGCCTCCGGGGTCACAGCGCTCCACGATCCGGCCCACGGCCCTCCCTCGATCGTCCGCGATCGGCAGGTTCCCACGATATCGGTGCAAGTCACCGGGCATCATGGAGCCCACGGGGGGCTCATGATCCACTTGTTCGAGCATCGCATCGTCGACACCGGCCGACTGCCGCTGTTCGGCTTCTTCGTCGCGTTCATCGTCACGTTCGTGCTGACGCGGGTGAACGTCCGGCTGATCCGCGCGGACGTCCGCTGGTGGTTCCGCAACGTCCAGGCGGGCGACGTCCACATCCACCACGTCGTCTTCGGCGTCGTCCTCATGCTGGTCGGCGGCGTCGCGAGCCTCGCCGTCCCGGACGGGCGCGTCGGCCTCGACCTCGCCGCCGCCGTCGTCTTCGGCATGGGCTCCGCGCTCGTCCTCGACGAGTTCGCGCTGATCCTGCACCTCAGCGACGTCTACTGGACGGAGAAGGGCCGCGCGTCCGTCGACGCCGTGTTCGTCGCGATCGCCGTCACCGGCCTGCTCCTGCTCGGCGTCAACCCGCTCGGCCTCGAAAGCTCACCGCTCCCGGCCGTCCCCGGGATCCAGGTCGAGGTCATCTCCGGGTTCTACGTCGCCTCCCTCGCGGTCAACCTGGTCCTCGCCGTATTGACCCTGCTGAAGGGCAAGATCTGGACGGGGCTTATCGGCCTGTTCGTGCCCGCGCTGCTGATCGTCGGCGCCGTGCGCGTCGCCCGTCCGGGCTCGCCCTGGTCCCGCTGGCGGTACGGCGTCGACTCGCGCAAGTACGCGCGCGCCGTCCGCCGCGAGACGCGGATCCGGCGCCCCCTGATCCGCGGCAAGATCTGGGTGCAGGAGTTCATCGCCGGACGCCACGACCTGATCCCGCCCGAACTCCGCAACCGCCGCGCGGCCGCCGAACGCGCCAACCGCCGCAAACTCGCCCGCGCCCGGCGCCGCGCCGCCGCCCGGGCCCACCGCCTGCGCCGCCGTCCCGCGCGTCCGGGCCCGCACCACCGCCCGTCTCAAAACCCGCCGCGCGAAGGCCGCGAGCAACGACGAGCCCCGCAGGAACCCCCGCCTGCGCCTGGGCCACATCCGCACCCTCCGCCCCCAAACCGACCCGGACCAGGGCGAGGCCGCCCCCGCGAAGACGATCCGTCCGCCGGACGGCCGCCCGGCGGACGGCCGCACGGAGACAAGCCGAGCGGCGGTCGGACACCCGTCCTCGGGACGCAGGGCGGGCAGGCAATCGGAGCCGGGCCGTGCGGAGCCGAGCCGCGCGGCGGATGGCCGTGCGGAGACAGGCCGTGAGGCGGCCGGACGCCCGTCCTCGGCCCGTGAAGCGGACGGACACCCAGCCTCGGGCCGTGGGGCGGACGGACGCTCGGCCTCAGGGCGTGCGGCGGACGGGGGAGCGGAATCGGGTCGTGCG
>NZ_MKJY01000072.1 GCF_001942465.1 Actinomadura sp. CNU-125 | reverse complement strand
GTCGTGCCAACGACCTTCCCTTCCGGTTCTCCCCAACTCTAGTTGGGGCCCTGTCCGGAAGATCCGTGGCACCTCACCCTGCCCATCATCGAAGGAACCGTCGTCCGGATGGACATCGAGCACCTGCCCAGCGGCGCGATTCCCAAGCCGGTGTGGCTATGGTGGTCGGGCACCGGCGCCACGCCGGCCGACGTCGACCTTCTTTGGCAGGCGTTCTTGCGCCGTTTCGACATCGAGCACACCTTCCGCCTGCTCAAACAGACCCTCGGATGGATCTGCCCGAAGGTCCGCACCCCGCAGGCGGCCGACCGGTGGACCTGGATCATGCTGGCCGCCTACACCCAACTGCGCCTGGCCCGTCCCCTGACGGCCGACCTGCGCCGCCCCTGGGAACGCCCGGCACCACCACAGCGCCTGACCCCTGCCCGTGTCCGCCGAGGGTTTCGGCACTTGCGCCCGCAACTGTCCTGTCCGGCCAGTGCACCGAAACCTCCCGGCCCGGCCCAGGACGGCCCGCAGGCCGCACCAACACCAACCCCACTCCACGCCACGACGTGCACATCGTCGGCAGAACGGGTCCCACACGACGAAAACCCAAGAAATCCACGAACCCACGACCACGCCGGACAGGTTAAAGATCAAGCTAGGCGAGGGTGGTGACCAGCCGTGGCACCGTGAGGTCGGACGGGATCGGGCCGAACAACTCCGGCTCGGTCCGCAGGATCGCGATGTTGGACAGCCAGGCCCCACCCAGCATCAACATCATCGCCAGGTCCGCGACGACATTGCCCGTATCATTGGCTCACCCGCGGCCCGCGCCACCGCTCCAACCCCGCCGAGGGCGCACCGTTTGGCCGGATACCGGGCCGCTGGCCTGCTGGTCACTATCTACTCCGCCCTGGAGAAAGCCATCGGCCCCAGGTGGCACCACCCCGCCGCACCGGAGCTGCTGATCGCCTACGGCGGCCCGGACGGGCTGCGCGCCGCCACCGCCGACGGGCTACTGGCCACCACCCGGCCGCTGGCCCCGCCCATGGCCGGACGCCTGGTCGAAGCGGTCAAGACCGCGCTGAACGCCCAGACCGTCGTCGTCCCCGGCACCACCGCGGTCGCGACCGTCCTGCCCCACCTGGCCCGATCCCTGCGATCGGTCCACGACCAGCGCGACCAGATCGCCGCCCAAGTAGAAGAGATCCTCGATGCCCACCCTCTCGCAGGGGCCCTGATCTCGATGCCCGGCATCGCGATCAGGACCAGCGCACGAATCCTGCTGGAGATCGGTGACATCGCGGCATTCGCGACTCCCGGGCACCTGGCCGCCTACGCTGGCCTCGCGCCCGCCACCCGCCGCTCCGGAACGTCCATCAAGGGCGAACACCCGCCCAAAGGCCGCAACAAGGCCCTCAAACGCGCCATGTTCCTGGCCGCGTTCGCCTCCCTCTCAGACCCACTGAGCAGGGCCTACTACGACCGCAAACGAGCCGAGGGCAAGAAACACAACGCCGCCCTCATCTGCCTGGCCCGCCGCCGCTCGGACGTCATCTACGCCATACTCCGCGACAAACAGCCCTACCAACCCACACGCAAACCCACCACCCGAGCGGCTAGACGAATCCCATAGGGACACCCCCGGGTGGAACGAGAGGCCCTTGGGCTTGAACCCTAAGCTTCGCACCCCGCCGTTACAACTGCGCATGTCAGAGCGGGGACAGGTCTCGAACATTGTCCCGGGATACGTTACCGACGTGATCGGCCCTTCAAATAACAAACTCACTCGTCACCAGCGACTTCGTGTCACACCATCTGAGAAGTACCTTCGGTGTGGTGCGGACAAGACTCTGAACACACCTTACCCTCCAACTCGAGGGTGCTTTTCCCGCCTAAACGGTCACTCCCGACTCGCCATCCGGCGGAAACCTAAGGCTAACACCCGTAGCCAATTTTCACGCTTAAAGGAAAAATATCACCATTCATCTCGTTCGAGAACAGAAAGCTATATCCCCAGAAGGTTCAATACACTCACTCCGGGCTCATCTTTATTAACATCAAAAGGAATTTCGATGCTGCCTTGTTTGGACGGCTCGTACCCCCGCCCGTCCGATGCTTTATTCCAGATAAAAGCAGTATATCTTTGCGACCTCTCAGTGATGAAAATGCAACGAGAGAAGGCGTCCTGGTAGAAATCGTCTTCTGTCGCTACTCCCACAGCAGCAAGGACAGGCCATGCCACATCTTTCGGTGCACGTCCTTTGCGCGATTGCTCCAAGGACGCGCGGACAGCAGCGGTCACAGCAACTGACGAGAAGCTCGCCAGGACTACTGGCGCGAGGTCGCTCCAGTTCCCCCTTCTTGACTCCGAGATTGGAACTACTATCATTTTATCTCGCCAGCCATAGACGCTACATCTCTTAACCTTGGCGAACATCATCGCTCCATCCACTTAACAATGATACCTCGTTGCTTACCCTCCGCTATCATATCATTCAAGGCCTCTCGCTGTTGTGAGCTCACCTGGCCACGCGGGACCACGATCTCAAGAACCCTCTTCTTGATAGGGTGCCGATCAGGAACGGTTTTCCCTCCCCACGTTCGCCCAGGCCAGCCGTCCAGGACGTCCAGGAACTTTCTGACTCGGTACTTCACGCCACTCGCCCGCTTATATGATGGGAGCGTTAGGTCAATACTTTTGACACTTGTGGCAACACCACGATTCCATTTATCAATGACCGGAAAATTGACCGGCAGGTTGCCACCGAGACGATCCTCAATTTCGAGCCCCCTCTCCCTCACTGGCATATTCCAAACGTCACTCCAGTTCCTATTTATTTTATAATAGCCAGGACACTTGACTATGGCCCTTTTGAGAGGACCCAAGATCCTCTCCTGGCCGGCCTGGCTCCATTGCTGAATAATCCGGTTTTGAAGGGCCCGCTGTGCTGCTCGTGCGGCGGCGGCTCCGGCGACAGCTCCAAGGCCGCCTACGGCCGCCCCAATCCCGAAGTCTGTAAAGCCTTGGCTCGGACTGTAATTGCCGTTGCTGGTTCCCCAGCCGTATGCGAGGTTTCCTGCGCCCCCTGCTCCGGCGTAGCTGAGGTAGCGAGCCCCTCTGGCTCCCACCGAAGCACCGCGGAAGGCGGCACCTGCGCCGCCACCGATGGCGCCAGCGAGGGCGCCGCTTCCTGCCGCCCAAGCGGCGTCACTGCTCCACCAATCGCCAGTGGAGAGGCCGTGACTGACGTAGCCGATTCCGCCGCCAATGACTGCTCCGATAGCAGCTTTGGCTAGAAAACCCCATTCACCAGTGGGGTCGGTGTATGCGGCGGGGTTGTTGTAGCCATAGTGGTAGGCGTTGGTGAACGGGGTCCCAGGTTTGGGCTTTACGGGGTCGATCGCGGTGAAGGTGGCCGCGCCAGCGTTATAGTCGCGGGCGCGGATGTCGTGAAGCCCGGTGACGTTGTCGAGGTACTGACCGTGAAACTGCAGCGGATTCGAGGCGTAAGTGCCACTGCTGGCAACGGGAGCACCGAAGGGGTCGAGTTGCGCGGACCCAGTGATGTTGAGGCTGCCGTCGATGGTGGCCGCAGTGTCGGTGATTGTGCCTTGAAAGTCGGCGAGTAGCCAGGTCGGGGGCGCGTTGGCGGGGGCGTCTGTTAGTGCGGTTCCCAGGGAGCTAACGGGGTCGCCCCACCACTGGTGGGTGACAGTTCCAGCGGAGTTGGTCTCAGCGATGCGGACCGGGAGGTTCCCGACGCTGTCCCATTGCCATCCGGCATCTTGAGTTCCATTGATGGCACGGCTGGTGCGGTTTCCGTTCTCGTCGTAGGCGTAAGTGACGTTGCGGCCGTCCTCGAGAACAACCCGGTGCAGGTTGGCGTCGAGTCCGTAGGAGAAGATTCTGGTGCCGCCCGCGCCTTCCTGCTGCTGCAGATTGCCGTTCTCGTCGTAGGTGTAGCGCACGACGGGCGGGCCATCTTCGATGGCGCTGTCCTGGATTGGGCGGTCGTCGCTGTCGAAGTGGTGAAGCTGGTGCTAGTTTGACCGCTGGCACCTGCGGGTTTACGGGTGGTCAGCTTGGTGCGATTGCCGTTGGAGTCGTAGTCGTAGGCGCTGTAGGCCGAGGAATCGGTGCACTCGCTACCATTGGCCTGGCAGAACTTGGTGATTCGGCCGTCGGAGTCGTAGCTGTAAATCGCTTTGGTGCTAGTAGTGCCGCGGGTAGTGGTGATGGTCGCGGGTGAGCCCTGGTCGTTCCAGGTGAGGCTGTGCTCGACCAGCGGGGTGTCGCCCTTGGCATGGACCAGGTCGGTGAGCTGGCCAGCGCGGTTATAGCTGTGGGTGCTGGTCGGCCCGCCTTGGCGGGTGATCTTTTTGAGTGCGCCCGCCGGGTCGTAGGTGTAGTCGACGGTTAGGGCGATGGCACCGGTCAGGGAGGTGGAGGCGACACGGCCATCGTCGTCGTAGGTGTAAGACTGGGAGCGGTTGCCTGGAAGGTTACGCTTGACCAGCCTGCCGTCATTGTCCCAGTCATAGACGAACTGTTCGTCTCCGCGGGTAAGGCCGGTGACATGTCCGACCTGGTCGTAGGTGATGGCGGTGGTCTTCGGCCCGGCCGCGGTGTTCTGGGTGATCTCGACTGGGCGGCCCGCCTGGTCGTAGCGGTAGGCCAGGTCGGCGCTGTTGTCGCTGTAGTCGATCGAGGTCGGGCGGCCAAGGTGGTCGTAGCCGTAGACGATCTCGCCAACGGGGAACTTCTTTGTGGCCAGGCGGCCAGCGACGTCGTAGTCGTAGGTGGTGGTGCGGTCGCCGGGCGTAGTTTCGGTCATGAGCCGCCCGGCGGGATCGTAAGTGAGGGTTTTGACCCCACCCCGGGGGTTCTTGATCTCGGTGACCTGCCCGGCCTTGTCATAGGTGTAGGTCGTCACCGCGCCGGTGGAGGTGGTGACGGTCTTAACGTTGCCGTGTGGGTCGTGGGTGAAGGACGTGGCATTCCCGGCCGGGTCGGTGGTCTTGATTTGCTGGCCAGCCGGGTCGTAGCTGGTGCTGCTCTCGTGACCGAGCGGGTCGGTAGCCTTGGTCTGCCGGCCGTCGGCGTCGTAGGTGAAGCGGGTCTTGTACTCGTTCGGGTCGGCTCCGCTCACGTTGCCGCGCGGGTCGACGGTGGCGGTGCGCTGGCCGTCGTCGTTGTACTCGTGGGTGGTGACGGCTCCACCACCGGTCTCGGTCTTGGTGAGCTGACCGGCCTCGTCGTAGGTGTTGGTGACGGTCACGCCACCGCCAGCGCGGGTCTTTTCCCGGCCCATCGAGTCGTAGGTGATGCTGGTCTCTGCGCCGTCGGGGCCGATGGTCTTGGTGACGCGTCCGGCGTCGTCGTAGACGTTGCGGGTCTTGCCGCCGTCGGGTGCGGTGGTGGTGACAGGCTGGCCGCGCAGGTCGTAGTCGATCGCGGTGATCAAGTACTTGGCCGGGTCGTTGGGGTCGACCTGGCGGGTCTGGATCGGGTTGCCGACGGCGTCGTAGACGTAAGTGACGGTGTTGCGGCGCTTGGTCTCGGCGGTGGCGCCTACGACGTTGCCGGCCGGGCCCGTTTCGGTGAGGGGCTTGCCAGTCTCGTTGTCGTAGGTGTAGGTGGTCTTACCGCCGTCGGGTGCGATCGTGGCGGCCTTGCGCCCGGCGTGGTCGTACTCGGTACGGGCGACGCGGCCGAGCGGGTCGGTCTCGGTGAGTACGTCGCCGTTGGCGTTGTAGGTGTACTTGGTAACACCACCGTCGGGAGCCTTGGCCTCGGTGAGCTGACCGGCCTCGTCGTAGGTGTTGGTGGTAGTGCGGCCGAGCGGGTCGGTCTCGGTCAGCACCTGGCCGGCGGCGTTGTAGGTCCAGGTGGTGGTGTGCTTGGTGGGGTCGGCATCGGACTCGTTGCCGAGCGGAGAAGTCTCGGTGAGCTGATTGTGGCTGCCGTCATAGGACCAGGTGGTGACCTTGCCTCCGGGGCTGGTCTGCTTGACCAGGTCGCCCGCATCGTTGTACTCAAACGTGGTCGTCCGGTCAAGCGGGTCGGTCGAGGTCTTTACCTGGTCGTCGGCGGTGTAGGTGAGGGTGGTGGTGCCGCCGTCCGGGTTTGTGGTGGTGACCAAGCGCCCCTGGTCGTCGTAGTCGTATGTCGTGGTGTTGCCGAGCGGGTCGGTGTGGCTGGTAACCCGGTCCTCCGAGTCGTAGGTCCACTCTTCGAACGGTGGCGATTCATCGTCCGCTTCGGCCGGGAGTGTTCGCTTCAGCAGGTTCCCGCGGTCGTCGTAGGACGACTTGGTCAGCGCCTGGCTGGTGTCGGTCTCGGCAATGACCTCGTTGTTGGGCCCGTAGTAGGTGTTGGCCGCACGACCGTCAGGCCCGACCTGGGAGATCAGGACGTTGTTGTCATAGACGTCCTGGCGGGTGGTCCCATCGGGGAAGGTGACGGTGGCGGTCTGCGTCGCGGCGTCCCAGCCGAAGGTGGTGGTCGCGCCGGAGGCGTCCTTCTGGGAGATTGCCCGATTGGTCTCGGGGTCGTAGGTGGTCCGGGCAGTGGTTCGGCCGAGCGGGTCAGTGATGCCGTTGACGAACCCAGTCGCCGAGTCGTACGCGATGGTGGCGGTGGCGCCGGTGACGTCGGTGAAGCTGGTCAGGCGGGCGCGGCCGGCGGTGTCGGTGTAACCGTAGGAGATGGACCTGCCGTCGCTTCCGGTGACCTTGACGATCTTGCCGTTGGCGGCGCCGCCGGTGCCCCAGGTGAGGGTGAGGGTCTGCCCGGACTGGTCGGTGATCGTGTGCAGGCGGCCACCGGAGTAGGCGAGCTGGACGCCGTTGCCCTGGTCGTCGAAGTCGTGGGTGAGCTGTCCGCTGGTGTTGAACCGCAGGATCTCGCCGTCGAGGTTCTTCAGCTGCCAGCCGTCGGCGAGTTCGGTGAGGGTGGCGGTGATCGACGGGTCGATGGCCTTGTACAGGCCGGTGTCATCCTTGGCGAAGCGGGATTGGCCGCCTGTGCCGTTGCGGAAGGTGACGACTTCTCTGGTGACGCCGTCCTCGGTCTCGTTGGCCTTGGTGACGCCGGCGTTGTAGGCGAAGGTCCAGCCCTGCGACAGGGGGCCGTCGGTCGGGTCGAGACTGTTGTAGGTCCTCGTCCAGTCCAGTGGCTTACCGCGACCCGGGAGCTGGAGGTCGTCGAACTGCTCCATCAGGGCGCCAGTCGCGGTGTTGACGGGGTCGGCGGCCAGGCGGGTGTTGACCATGCCGGACCCGTCCCAGCAAGAGCAGCCCCAGGTCTGCTGCAGCTTCTGCGGGCGTGGGCCGCCGTAGCCGGTGAGGCTGATTGAGCGCAGGAAGATGCTGCGACCGGAGAACGTCTTGTCGGCGAGGATCCCGTTTCCGCCGGTGTAGTCCTTGTTCTCGTTGTGGGCCCAGTCGGCGATGGGTTCGCCGTTCTGCTGCAGGTGCTTGAAGTTGGTGCCGTCCGTGCCGAACTGGAAGATCCGTTCGTAATCGTCGTAGTACGGCTTGAACGGTTCGGTCTCCGAGTCCGCCTGCTTCATCAGGTGGTTGTTGTGGAAAACGTTGTTGGGCCCGGAGGATCCCGACCATTTGACGGCTTTCTTCCCAGCCGCCCACCAGATGGGATGCCACTGCGAGTCGTCGGGTTCGGATCCGCCCTCGCCGCCGCAGTTGGACGTGCAGTTGCCGGGTCTGTAGGCGTAGGGGACCGAGACCTCGTTCAGCTCGAAGAGGTTGTTGCGCTCGTAGCCGCCGTGCAAGTTCAGGTCGGAGTCGAAGCTGTTGCCGATCGCGACGTTGCCCGAGGCCGACCACTGGAAGGTGAAGTGCCGCAGGTCGCGGGTGGTGTTGCCGGCGTAGAGGGAGTC
Source organism: Actinomadura sp. CNU-125 (assembly GCF_001942465.1). GTDB lineage: Bacteria > Actinomycetota > Actinomycetes > Streptosporangiales > Streptosporangiaceae > Spirillospora. The sequence goes on along the minus strand of NZ_MKJY01000072.1, from coordinate 10,882 downwards.
CCAGACGCGGGAGCCGCGGAAGTAGCCGTTGCCGCCCTTGCCCTTGTTCCAGGAGCCGTTGAGGGAGTTGTCGATGAGGGTCAGGTTGGCGGCTTCTTCGGTGACGATCGGGTGCGACCCGGTCATGTCCGAGCGGACGCCCTTGACCCACGAGTTGGCGGCCCACTTGAACACGATGCCGTGCATGGCGGCGTCGGGGGCCATGTTGCCGTAGTTGTTCTTGGCCTTGGCCTTGTCCAGCCCCGGCATGTCCTGGGTGAAGCTGAAGTTCTCGAACCCGACGTTGGTGATCAGGTCGACGATGGGCGAGGCCTTGGAGTCGAAGACTTCGCCGTCGATGGGGTCCGAGCCGTCGGCGACCGAGTTGATCGGGACGTCGTACTCCAGCGGCTTGTCGAGTGTGAGGGTCCGCTCGAGCGGGTCACCGGCGGTGACCATCATCATCTGCTGCCGCATGTGCAGGTTCTCGAGCTCGTGCTCGGTGGGCAGCGCCTTCATCTGCTCGTAGAACTTCTTGCTGTTGGCCACCCGCACGTTGACCATGCCGCCGACCTTGAACCGGTCGTACACGGTGATCGGCGAGGCCGGGTCGAGCTGAATGACGGTGTCGCCCTTGCGGGCGGCGTATCCGGGATCGCCGTCCTTGGAGCCGAGTTTCACGCCGGCGCGCCAGTGCACGTTGACCGTGCCCTCGTACAGGTCCTTGCGGTTGGTCGGGGCGCTGTCGTAGGCGGCTTGGTACTCGGGGGCGACCTGGCGGGACTGCACGCGGAACAGGCCGCGGCCGGGCCAGATCCATCCGCCGGAGGCGTTCTCCTCCCACGTCATGTTGTCCAGGTCCCAGCGCTCGCCGTCCTTGATGACGTCGTAGCGGGTGTTCTCGTCCGGCCGGAAGACGATCTTCGTGCCGCTGCCCCCGGTGCCTTGCCCCCGGATGCGCAGGTGGTCGGCGTCGACCGAGATCTGGCGGGTGACGTTCAGAGTGCCCTTGGGCAGGGTGATGATCGACATCTTGAGCTGGGAGCCCGTGGGGGAGCAGTTCTCCCGGATGTCGTCGATCGCGTTCTGGATCCCGGAGGTGTCGTTTCCTCCGTCGTCCGGCACGACGTTGTAGTCGCTCTGCAACTCGGACGCGGTGATGCGGCACGCGTCCTCGTCGCGCAGGTACTGCGAGGCGTCCGGCAGGACGCTGCCGCCTCCGTACCCGGCCTTGGACCAGTCGTAGAGGCCCTCGACCTTGTTACGCCGGTTGTCGGCGGTCGACCATAGACGCTTCAACGCCGGTCCGGGCTCGACCACGACCTTGGCCGGCACGGCCTCGGGAAGTTCGGGCGGGTCCGTCGGGTCCGGCGGGTCGGTGCCGCCGCCTTCTCCGACGGTGAAGTTGGCGACCACCTCCAGCGGAAGGCCTTGGTCGCTGGTCCATCGAGCCTTCAGCTTGTGGGCGCCGTCGTCCAGCGACACCTCCCACTGGTAGGGGGACGACTGGTCCTTACCGGCGTAGGAGTCGTCCACCAGGAACGTCACTCCGTCGGCGTCGACGGCCCCCGCCTCGGCGACCGTCGCGGTGAACGGCGACGGCAAGGTCGCGCCGTCCAGCGGAGAATCGTTGGCCTGCAAGTAAGGGTTGGCCGCGGACCCGACCGTGAAGTTGGCCACCACCTCGGTCTGCTCACCGGCCTCGTCCTTCCAGCGCGCTTTCAGCTTGCGCGCGCCCGGTGCGGCGACGACCGTCCAGGTGTAAGGCGCCTCGGCGTCCTTACCGGCGTAGGAGTCGTCGACTAGGAACGTCACGCCCGCGGTGTCTACGGTTCCCGGGCTATCGAGCACGGCCTGGAAGGGCGATGCGACGGTCGCACCGTCGAGGTCCTGGCCGTTGGCCTTCAGCACCGGGCTGGACGAGGATTCGACTGTAAATTCGGCCACGACCTCCACGGTCGAATCAGCCGAATCGGTCCACCGGGCCTTCAGTTTGTGCGCGTCGGGAGCGGTGACCGTCCACTCGTACGGAGCGGTGGAGTCCTTACCGGCATACGAGTCGTTCACCAGCCACGTGACGCCGGCGGTCCCGATGTCGTCGGCGTCCATCACCGTCGCGGTGAACGGCGCCGCCACCGTCGCGCCGTCCAGTGCCTGTCCCTCGACGGCCAGGTAGGGGCCTGCGGCCCACGCCGCCGTCGTCTGCGCCGGTATCCCCAGCACCACGACCAGCAAGACCGACACGACTGCGGCAGTCACACGACGGAAGATCACGCTCGGCACCCTTCAACCAACAGCGCGCATGCGCCTGTCCAGGACTCGAAGCCGGAAGTCAGGCCGGGCCGCGGCACGAACCGCAGCCCGGCGAGGAACGCCTACTGCTGCGGAACGGTGGTCAGGAACAGCGAAGGATCTTGCGAGGTCACGGTGTCGTTCACACCGTGGCCGCCGCTGTAGTTCTGCTGTTCGTTGGCGAGCCAGTCGCTGATCGGCGTCCCGTCGACGTCCAGGTGGTGCCAGCCGCCGGAGTCGTCCACGCCGAACCGGTAGATCTTCTGCGGGTCGGCGTAGTAGTCGATGTAGGGCGCGTTCGGGCCGTCGGCCTGCTTGCGCAGCGCGTTGCGGAAGAAGACGTTGTCGGGGCCCGACGAGCCGGACCACTTGACCGCCTTGGCGCCTGCGGCCCAATAGATGGGGAACCAGGTGCCGCCATCGGCGTTGCCGCCGCCCTCTTCACCGCAGTTGACGCTGCAGTTCCCCGGCCCGTGCTCGTAGGGAATGGTCACGTTGTTGAGCTCGAAGAGGTTGTGGCGTTCCCAGCCGCCGTGCAGGTTCAGGTCCGAATCGAAGCTGTTGCCGATGGCGACGTTGCCCGAGGCCGACCACTGGAAGGTGAAGTGCCGCAGGTTGCGGGTGGTGTTGCCGGCATAGACCGAGTCCCAGACGCGGGAGCCGCGGAAGTAGCCGTTGCCGCCCTTGCCCTTGTTCCAGGACCCGTCGAGCGTGTTGTTGACGATGGAGAGGTTCTTGGCCTCTTCGGTGACGATGGGGTGCGAGCCGGTCATGTCCGCACGAATCCCTCGAACCCAGTCGTTGACCGCGCCCTTCAGGACGATGCCGTGCATCTCGCCCGCAGGGTCGAGGTTGCCGTAGTCCTGCTCGGCGTCCTCGGCCGTCTTGCCTTCGGGTGCCGTCTGAGTGAGGTACAGGTTCTCGATGCCGACGCCCACCACCGGGTCACGAGCGGTGCCGCCTTCGAGGTGTACACCCGCTCGTCGATCACGGCGGATCCGTCCGACGTCGAGTCGACCGGCACGTCGAACTCCAGGGGCTTGTCGAGCGTGATCACCTTGTTGGTGGTGTCCACCTCGGTGATGCCGAAGATCTGCTGCCGCATGTGCAGGTTCTTCAGGGAGCTGTGATCGGCCGGGACCGACATCTCGCCGTAGAACTTGACGCTGTTGGCCGCCCGGATGTTGACGTATCCGCCGACCTTGAAGCCGTCCATGATCGCGTCGGTCGTCTCGGAGTTCAGGTAGACCTTGGTCTGGCCGGTCTTGCCCGCGTAAGCGGTCTCCCCCGGCATGGCGCGCAGCGTGGCACCGGAGATCCAGTGGGCGTTGACCGTTCCCTCGAACAGGTCCCGGCGGTTGGCCGGTGCGTTGTCGTAGTTCTCGGGGTCGGGCTCGGGGGCGTCCGCACGGTACTTGGCGGCGACCTCGCGGGATGCGACGTGGAACAGGCCTCGGCCGGGCCAGATCCATCCGCCCTTGGCGTCTCCCCACGTCATGCCGTCTTCGTCCCAGTCGGCGTCGCCTTCGGTGAGGGCGTCGTACCGGGTGTCGGCGTTGGGAGTGAACACGATCTCTGTGCCGGTTTCGGGGTCCGATCCGGCGCCGGTGAGGATCATGTAGTCGGCGTCGACCTTGATTTGCGCGTCGACCAGGAGTCGTCCGGCGGGAAGTTCGATCCGGCTCAGCTTCGTGTAGCGGGCCGCCGGGCTGCAGTTTTCACGGACGTGGTCGATCGCCTGCTGGATTCCGGCGCCATCGTTGTCTTCGTCGTCGGGGATGACGTTGTAGGTGCTCTCGAGCGTCTCGGGGGTCAGGAGGCAGTTGGTGTCCGAGGTCAGCTCCGCCTCGGTCGGAAGCCCGGCGCCCTCGCGGTATCCGGCCTTGGACCAGTCGTAGAGCCCGTCGGCCGGAGTGCGGCGGTTGGCGGTGCTCAAGTCGAGGTCGGTCAGTGCTGGGCCGGGTGGCTCGTCCGGCACGGGTGGGCTGGTGTCGGACGTCGCCGTGAAGGTGGCCTCAGCGGTCTGGCGATCTCCTGCGAGATCGTTCCACCGGACCTTGATCTCGTGGTCGCCAGGTTCTGTGGTGACCGTCCACTGGTAAGGCGCCGTCTTGTCTTCGCCCAGGTAGGCGTTGTCCAGCAGGAACTTCACGCCGTCCTCGACTCCGCCCGGGTCGGCGAGTTCGACGGTGAAGGGGGCCGCGACAGTGCTGTCCTGGAGCGGTTCTCCGTTCACGACCAGGCTCGGTCCTTCCGCCCATGCAACGGGCATCAGGCCGCTCAGGCCCACAAGCCCGGCCACGACAATCGCTGAACGCCAGCGCGCACGCATCGAACCGCCGCCTCCACAGGTCGATCAAGTCGAGGTCAAGCATCAGCAGCGGGGTCCAGATTCACAAGATCCACAAGTCATCACGTTGCACAAAAACGGACAAAACGCGCACGTTGGTCTGTTCCTGCAGAGGGCGCCGACGAAGCAAACCACTCATTACGCGGGGGCGAAAAAGGCACGTGCCAATGCTGTGACCAGCGCCGATGGGACCGGGTTCACGAACGAAGCCGGGGCCCGCAGCCCTCGTCTCGCGAGATCGGCCAGCAGCGTCGTCCACGCGTCCACCGAGTCGGCCGCCCCCGGAGCGAGAGCCACGAAGGCCGGTCGGCCGTCGTGCATTACCCCACCGGCAATCAGGACCGGGGCGGCGGCGCTCTCATCCCCGATCATGAAGGGAGCGGCACCGAAGAACAAAGACGTGAGCTCGTGGGCATCGAAGCGGCGCCGTCCCCAAGCCTCGCATTCCTCGACCACTCGGTCGCTGATCTGGGCAAGCCTCGTCGCCGGCACCGTGGGGATCGTCAACTGGAAGGCTCGGGTGAGAGCGTCTTGGACTTCGGACGGCGTCAGGCGCCGTACATGCGCCGCCACCACGAGTGGGGCGAGCGGCTGGACGTCGACGGTCTCCATGCCGAACAGCCTCGACACGAACCCGCCACCGCCCCTGAGCCGCGGCCACCAGAGCTCAACCGGACCTGCCGTGGTCTTGATCACGACGATCCGATGGCCGCTTCGGACGCCGGGCGCCGGCCCGGCCTTGCCGACCGTCCGCTGCGCGCCGGGGTCGCGTCCCAGATGGAGAGCGACTTCCGCGTCGAGCGCGGCCTGGAGCATCAATTGCGCCCCCAGGCGCCCGGCCTCTGTCACCACCTGTGATGGGTCGTGAACATTGTCGAACAGCGAGTCAAGCCGGTGCAGAATCCTGTCCACGGGACGAGCCCTCATCCACCACTCTCCATGCAAAAGTGCGTGGACATCGGCCACGGCACGAACGATGGGCCCCGAACATCTGTTTTGATGCTGGAGGACACTAATCGGCGAAGAATGAAAGATCAACTACGGAAAATAGTGTGATCAACATCACATGACGACCCAACGGTCCCGTGCAGTGAAAACTTGACCACCTAACGTTATAGCCACTGGTCTGCTGGAGCCCCCCTCGGAGTTCCCTTCTCGTGGACGAGCAACTGTGTTACCGATCACAGTTGAGTGTGGTACACCGGCGAGCACGTAGGCGCGTCGCCAACCCAGAAACGAGCCCCCGCCAACATGGAAGCAGGTCAGTCAGTCTCGCCCGACCTCTCGAAGGCCCTGGTTTAATCGCCGACAACCTGGAGTGACGTTTCGACCACAGATACCCCTGGGCGTCAAGTGAGCGAGACACTACAAATCGAAAGAGTTGATTCAAACTGTCAAATGAGGAAGGGATCGTCCAGCAAGTGGATCTGGGCAACTGGACAGCTCTGCTGTACTGGCCAGTACATCACTCGATCGGTCCTGCCGAAATAACCATCAAGGCACGGGATGGGGTAGAACCTTCAAATATAACCCGCGGCATCACTGGCAACCTTCTTCGCTCGATACCGCTCGCCAGACTTACCAAAGAAATGTGCGAGGAACGAAGAAATTCCATCACGGACAACGTCTTCACAGAGGGGGAAGTCCAGCACTTCGCTCAAGAAGTAATCACCTTTGCAAGCGCAGCCCCCAGGCCCGGGCGAACAGGTCGGCCGGATAGATTCTATGTACTCGTAGCCGTTTTGTACACCTGGCATATCGACCACCTACATAAAGACCCGATACAAAAAGTTGCCGACCTGTGCGATGCCACCTGGAGAAGTGTCGCCAATTGGGTTCGGATCGCAAGAAAGAAGGAACTTCTTTCACGGAACCCCAACAGCACCCCCGGTGGAGGCTTGACTCAAAAATCACTCACAATTCTCCAAACAACACGAGGCGATAGGGACACCTTTCGACACAATGACTCTTAAGGTATTCCCGTATTTTCGGCCAACGGTATGGGCAGTCGTGGCGCATTAGCACGGACATAATGGCGAAGCACGTCATGGCCGACACACGATGCTGGTGGAGCCGCAGATGCGGTATTGCCTTTGGTCGGCGGCCCCAAACACTGTATGGGGAGCCCGCCACGTTGGCCTGCACAGCTCTTCAGCACGGTCGCGGCCACGTCTTCTCCTGGCGCTGCAACGGAGGTAAAGCCGAGCGCAGGGTGATCAAACGTCCATCCGGCCACAGGTAGCACACACGAAATCGAGACGAGGTAAGCAATGACAAATGGAACGGCGCACGGGGTATCGACGCTGGCCACCTTGGATCAGCTGATAAATCAGGTGGAAACCGGGCGACTGCTGTTCTCTCCGGTGGAGGAGTCCAGCGCAATATCCGCTACTGAAATGGCTGTGGCGTGTCGCCTCTTGGAGGTCGGGTATCCGCTACCGCCGATTATCCTGCGGATGCAGCCGACGCAGGATGGGGCTCACCTGATCACCGGGCGACGAATATTGGACGGACTGGTTCGTTACTTTGCACGAACCGCCGCCGCCTCCGCGCAGATGGTCGGGCGACCGACAGGGCAGCCAAACGACGAGGAAGATGTCTATCGAGTACTGGGAGACAAAGGCCGGTACGTGAGCTTGAGCGGTCAGGCTCCCCCAGAATATTTGCCGGTTCGGGCGATGTGGCGAACGGGAGATTTTCTTGCCTATATCCGTGGCCTTAAGATGACGGTCGACGAGCAGACGCTGGTACGGCTTCGGAGCGAAGCGGAGAGCGTGGCGCAGCGTCTGAGGACCTTCCGAGTCACGGTTACGACCTTTTGGTGCGATGCCGACGAACTCACCGAACTCGCGGCCCTCGCCGAACAGATCCCCTGGGGATGCGACAAGAAACGATGATCTATCGGCCGGTCGGGAGTATGGTTCGCCAACTCCCTTCCATCCTCCGTGTGTTCCCGTGTCGGTTCGGTGTTTGCTCGTGTTTCGGCGTCCGGTCGTGTCGGGTGCCCCGTGCAGGCCCGGATTGTCGCAGTGAGCGAGTCTGCGTCCGACCGCGTCCGGCTCACGCAAGAGCCACGATGCTGCAAGGCTGCAGAGCCTTCGACGGCGGCGGACAAGGAGGCAGACCATGCCGATGCCCGCCCCAGAGTGCTTCTGGGTGCGGACACCGGCTCGATCAAGTCCGACGGTCACTTCTTGAAGGTCATCGCCTTGGCGCCTCTGCCAGGTTCACCACCCGTCCATTCGATGCCGTCTCGTCCCCATTCCGTCGGGCGGACAGCAGCACCGCGGCCGCATCTTCAGCGGACTGACGCGCCAGATCGGGCAGGACACTGGTATAGGTGTCGGACGCGATCGTGATCGATGACAGTCCCAGCGTTTCTTGGACAACTTTCAGGTCGTGTCCCGCGCGCAGCAGGATCGTGGCGGCGCCGTGCCGCAGGTCGTGCAGGCGGACGGGCGGGAGCTCAGCCTCCATCGCCAGCAACAGGAACTGATCGGACACGAACCCTGGATCCAGCGGGTCTCCGTTCTCACCGGTGAAGACGAACCCGCTGTCGTTCCATGTCTCCCCCGCGGCAAGGCGTTCCTGGTTCTGCCGAGCCCGGTGGGCGGCGATTTCCTTGATCGTGTGCTGGTCGAGGGTGACCTGGCGTTCTCCGGCTTCGGATTTGGGGCGTCCCTGTTCGGTGCCGCCCCCGACCTGGGTGATCTGCCAGCAGACTCGGATTACCCCTTCGTCAAGGTCGACATCCGCCCACCGCAGCCCGCACGCCTCCCCGCGCCGCAGACCGCGGAAAGCGATCAGGTGATACAGCGCGTACAGCCGGTGCACCGTGGCGCGGTCGAGGAAGATGCCGGTCTGTTCGGGTGTCCACACCATCACCGGCGACGGACGCGAGGTGCCGACGTAGGCGTCCATCGGCTTCACCCGCCGACTTTCGGCCTTGATGAACCGCTCACGGGCCCGGCACCATTCACGAAGGCGTTCGGGCGTCCAGACCAGCGCCTTTGGACGCCGCCCCGGAGGCAACTCCACCAGCGAAGCGACGTTGAGGTCGATGCGCCGCTCCCGGATCGCCTTGCCCAGCGCGGCCCGCAGAGTGGCGCGGATGCGATGTTTGGTCGCGGGACCGATGACACGGCGACCCTTGGCCCGGTCCCGCAGTTCGGGGTCTCCGGACTCGCGGGCGCGGACGATGAGGTCGTTGCGTTCATCGATCGCGTCGAACACCGCCTCGACGTCGGCGACGCGGAGCCGGTCGAGTCGGATGTGACCGATGACCGGCTCCAGATACAGGTCGATGTGTCCTCGGTAGCTGCGCAGTGTGCCGTTGCGCAGACCTTTGCGTCCGGCGAGCCAGGTCCGGAGCCATTGCCCGGTGGTGATGGCGGCGTCGAGATTCTGACCGGTGCGGACCTTGCGGCGGACCTCCTCGGGCTCGGGAAGCCGCTTCTCGGTCCGCAGGGTGGTGACGATCAGTTCGGTGATCCGGTCGCGGTGGTCGGGGTCGCCGGTGACGGCCAGCAGTTCGTGCAATCTGCTGATCTGCGAATCTGCGGCGTCCTGGGTGGCGAGCCCGCCCCGGCGGATGGGGTTGCGGCGAGTCCCGTCGGGCTTGGGCGGCAGCTCGAACTGGTAGTACCAGCTGCCGTGCGACGGGCTCCACGCGCCGCCCTTGCGTCGCAGCTTGGGGCACTTGGTGCCCAGCAGCCGCCCCTCCTGGGTACGGCATCCGCAGTTCTTGTAGGTGGTTCCGGCAGGCACAGCCGTTACTCGCTTTCCGGTCCAGGCCGCCCACCGCGGTATTCGAGTCCCAGCAAGGCGAGCACGCCGGCGATGGGCACCCGGTAGCTGCGTCCGACTTGCAGCACCGGGCAGGGAAACCTCCCGGCGCGCGCCAGCTCGTAACTCTTGGTGCGTCCCATTCCCAGCGCCCGCCCCGCCGTGACCACATCGACCACCGCAGGCAGCGAACGGATTTCCGCCGCAGACATTCCGGGCCTCACCGCTCGTCCTCACGCCGAGCGCGGGGCCGGGCCGGATCAGTGCCGCGGGCGTCCACCAGCGGATCAGGGCCGCCCCGGTGGACCGGCGCATCCACCAGATGCTGGAAGCGAGCGGATTCGCCGGGATCGGGGCGTGGGTATCGACGCTCGTCTCGGCGTGGCCGGTCAAGCCCGACCCGGTCCCGCGCGCTGCATGGCGGCAGGGTGACGGGGGCGGTGATGTGCTGTGGGTGGCCGTTGGGGCTGGTCAGGTGCCAGGCGGTGCCGCAGCGGTAGGCGCGCAGCCGGGTGTCGGGTGCGGCGATGCGGGCGGCGTGGCGTGCGGTGCGGCGGGTTTCGTAGCGGGCGCGTCCGCAGCGTCCGCACATCCCGAGCTGCAGCAGCGCGAGCATGTGGCCGACCGGCTCGGGCACCAGGTCGTGACGATGGTTCATCGGTCGGCTCCCGCCAGATCGTGTGCTTTCCGGAAAATCAAGAGATCTTCATGGGCGGTGATGCAGGCGGGGATACCGCGGTCGCGAGCGCGGCCGGTCTCCAGCATCTGGAAGAACGAGGCGCGGCTCACCAGGCCCCCGTCGCGGAGTCCGGCCAGCAGGGCCGCGTGGCGGCTGGTCAGGACGAGCCCTTGCTCTTCGGCGGTGTCGATGACATGGCCGGGCAGGTCGATCAGCTCGCCTTTGGCGCGGATGGGCCGGACGGTGACCGCGATAACTCCCACCGGGCGCAGCAGAGTTGCGGTGTCGGCGAGGATCTGCCCGAAGCCGTCCAGCAGCGCGGGCAGGGGCCGGTAGGCGAGGTTGCCACGGTCGGCGGAGTAGCGGTGGTGGCGTTTGATGACGCTGCCACCACCGTTGTCGCGTCCGGACCGGACGTGCCCGTGGGTGTAGGACCCGTACGGCGGCGAAGTGAGCACCAGCGCCGCCTTCCCCCGCAGCGGCGCGCAGATGGTGGCGATGTTGCGGGCGTCGCCGCACACCAGCTGCGGGGTCCCGGTGGCGCCCTGTGCGTGGGCGTGGCGGAGGTTGCCGACGGTGAGGTGGACGAACTCGGGTTCGTACTCCACGCCTGCGGCGTCTCGGCCGAGGTGGACGGCTTCGACCAGGGTGGTGCCGATCCCGCACATGGGGTCGACGACCAGGTCTCCGGGTTCGGTGAAGGCGGTGATGACCTGGGCGGCGATGGCGGGCAGCATCTTGCCGGGGTGCCGCATCGACTCGCGTGTGTAGCGGCCCTGGCGTTGGAGCCGGGACGG
>NZ_MKJY01000071.1 GCF_001942465.1 Actinomadura sp. CNU-125 | reverse complement strand
GCGCCGTCGCCTGGTCCCGCGACCGCGCCCGCGAACCTCGCGGCGGCCCTTCCCGCGGTCGCCCCCGAACTCGACCGCCGCGCGGCCGCGCGCTGCTAGCGGTTGCCGTTCGCCCTCCCCGCCGGCGACGCCCCGCCGATCCCGGACGGCTTCGACACGATCGTCCGGCTGCCGCTGCGGGACGACGACGCGGTCGCGTCCGTCCGGACCGGGCTGGCCGAGGTGGCGGCGCCGCTGCTGCTCGCCCTCCCCGCCCTCGACTCGATCGAGATCACGGTCGACGGCACGGCCCGGACCCTCACCGCCCGGCGCACCGCGCCGCCGCAGACCGGCTGGACGACCTCGCCGACCCCGCCGTTCGGGGCGTGCTGATCGACGGGGTCGAGTGGGCGACCGTCGAGGCGCACGGGGCCGTGCCGGGCGAGCTGCTCGCGGACCGGCCCGTCGAGGAGCGGGACCGGCCGTTCTGGCTGGTGCGGTGGGCGCTGCCCGAGGGCGGGGACGTGCCGGGGACGCTGCACGCGCCGACGCCGACGGACGAGCCGCTCGGGCTGCCCGCGCTGCTGATCGCGTCGTTCCCGCTGGCGCCCGACCGGCGGCACGTCGCGTCCGGTCCGCTCACCGACTTCCTGGTGGAGCGGGCCGCCGACGCGTACGTGCGGCTGCTGGGCGCGCGCCCGGCGGAGCCGGGGGTCCTCGGGCTGGTGCCGGGGCCCGTGGCGGCGGGGGAGCTGGACGCGCGGCTGCGGCGGGCGATCGCCGAGCGGCTGCCGGAGGCGCCCGTGCTGCCCGGCGGGGTGCGCGGACGGGACGCGCTGGTCGTGGACGCACCGGCCCCGTTCGTCGAGCTGCTCGGCGGGCACGGGGACGGGCCCGCGGTGTTCGGCGGGCTGCTCCCGGGCGGCTGGCCCGCGCGGAGGCGGCGCTCGCGGCGCTCGGGGTGCGGCGGGTCGAGCTGGCCGACGTGGTGGACGAGCTGGCGGCGGTCGAGCGGGAACCGGCCTGGTGGCACGGGGTGTACGCGGCCCTGGACGGCGCGGACGCGGAGGCGCTCGGCGCGCTGCCCGTCCCGCTCGCGGACGATCGGCTGGTGCGGGGGCCGCGCGGGGTGCTGATCGCGGACGGCGTCGACCCCGCGGGGCTCGGGGCGCTCGGCCTGCGGTTCGTCCATCCGGACGCGGTGCATCCGCTGCTGCGGCGGCTGGGCGCGGTCGAGGCCGGGCCGCGGGCGGTGCTGGCCGATCCGGCGGTGCGGGCGGCGGTGGCGGAGTCGTTCGACGCGGCGGAGCCGGAGGCGGTCGCCGAGGCGGTGCTCGGGCTCGTCGCCGCCGGTCCGGTCGACCCGGGGGACGAGCCGTGGCTCGCGGAGCTGGCGCTCCCCGGCGACGACGGCGAGCTCTACCCGGCGGGCGAACTGCTGCTGCCCGGAAGTCCGCTTCGCGAGGTCATGGCCGACGACGCCCCGTTCGGGGTGGTCGAGGACGAGGTGCTGGAGAAGTGGGGCGCCGAGACGCTCGCGGCGGCCGGGGTGCTCGACGGGTTCGCCCTCGCGCGGGGCGAGGACGTCGATCTGACCGCACTGGCCGACGAGGCCGAGACCCTCGACCTGGACGACGAGGACCGCTGGGCCGACGACGTCCTGCGCCGCATCGGCCCGCAGGACCTGCCGCCCGCCGTGCCCGAGCTGCTCGCCGTCCGCGACCTCGAACTCGTCGACGACTGGGGCGCGGCGCTGCGGCTGCTCGCCGAACCGCCGTGGCGGGCCGCGATCGTCGAACCGGCCCACGTCGTCCTGCACACGGGACGGCGCGCGGCCGTCCCGTCGTACACGGCCTGGTGGCTGGGGCGGCGGCCGGTGCTGGACGGGCGCAGGCCGCGCGAGTTCCGGCTGCCGGGCGACGACTCGCTGGCGGGGCTGTACGACGTCGCGCCGGACGGGCCGGACGAGCGGCTGCTGACCGCGCTCGGCGTCCGGACGTCGCTCGACGACCTGCTGGACGAGCCCGGGGGCGCCCGCGAGCTGCTGGAGCGCCTCGCGGACCCGGCCCGGGACGTGGCCCGCGACCGGCTCGGCGCGCTGTGGACGGCGCTCGCCGACGTGCCCGGCCTCGACGTCGATCCGCCGGAGCGGGTGCGGGCGGTGGTCGACGGCGGCGTCGAGGTCGTCGACGCGGGGGACGCGCTCGTCCTGGACCGTCCCGACCTGCTGCCGCTGCTGGCGGGGCAGCCGCTGGTGATCGCGGCGCGGGGCCGCGAGGAGCGGCTCGCCGAACTGCTCGATCTGCCGCTCGCGAGCGACGAGGTGCCGGGCGAGGTCGAGGGCGGCGCGGAACGTCCCGTCCCGGAGGCGGTTCGGGCGGTGCTGCCCGACGCGCCCGGCCTTTACCTCGCGCATGACCGCCTGACCGTGGACGGCACGGACGTGCAGTGGTGGGTGGGCGACGGTCACGTGCACGCGGACGGCCCCGCGGGCCTGGCGCGCGCGCTGGCGTGGGCCACCGGGGAGTGGGAGGCGCGGCTGCGGGCCGAGGCCGTCCTGCGCGATCCCGGGGCGCTGCCCGTCCTGCGCGCGGAAAGCGACCTGGACGGCTAGTGGCGCTCGTGCCGCGCGGCGGCGCGTTCGGCTTCGGCGCGGGCGCGTCCGGCTTGCAGGCGCGGGATGTACCAGGTGGCGAACAGGCCGATCACGATGCCGGTGACGCACACCCAGAGCCACCATCGGTCCTGGTCGGGGAGGTCGAGGAGCAGCAGGACGGCGAGCGCGACGGCCCAGCCGGCGGTGCCGACGGCCGCGATGCGGACGTCGTTGGTCTCCATCGGGGGCGGGTCGGGGCGGCGCCGGCGCGTCATGCCTCCAGGGTACGGTGCCCGGACCGGGAGCACGCCGGGAGCCTCCGCGGGCCGGGCGACGCGCGACCGGGCCCCGGCATGGCAGCATGGGCTGGACAGGGAGACCGATGAGCATGTCCACAGAAGACACCGGGGCCGCGCGTTCGCCGGAGCTGGCGGAGGAGCTGCGCATCTCGATCGCGCGGCTGTCGCGGCGGTTGCGCACGCTGCGCCCCGAGGCGTCCGAGGGCGGCATGGGGAGCCCGCTGCCGCTCACCCAGTTCGCGGCGCTGGCGGCGATCGAGCGGCACGGGTCGATGACGCCGCGCGAGCTGGCCGATCACGAGAAGGTGCAGCCGCCGTCGATGACGCGGGTGATCGGGCATCTGGAGGAGCAGGAGCTGGTCGTGCGCAGCCCGCATCCGACGGACGGGCGGCAGGTCGTCCTGCAGGCGACCGAGCGCGGGTGCGCGCTGCTGGCGGCCGAGCGGCGCCGCAAGGAGGCGTGGCTGTCGCGGCGGCTGGGCGACCTGACCGAGGACGAGCGCGAGATCCTCGCCCGGGCCGCGCCGGTGATCGACAAGCTCAGCCGCTCCTGATCCCCGCCGGAGCCCGCTTGCCGGAATGAGCATGTCCCGATTATCGTTAGCAATGGTAATGACTTCTGGCGATGAGGGACCCGACGAACCGGGGGGCACGGCGCTCAGGGAGACCGCCGGCTCCGCCCCCGCCCGTGCCCCGGACCTCGACGCCGACGACCCCGCCGACGACCCCGCCGACGCGGCGGAATCGCGCGGCGGCATGTTCCGGTCGCTGCGCAACCGCAACTACCGGCTGTTCGCGACCGGGCAGGTCATCTCCAACACCGGCACCTGGATGCAGCGCATCGCCCAGGACTGGCTGGTCCTGGAGCTGACGCACAGCAGCGGCACCGCGCTCGGCTTCACCACCGGCCTGCAGTTCCTGCCGCTGCTGCTGTTCGGCCTGTGGGGCGGCGTGATCGCCGACCGGTACCCCAAACGCCGCGTCCTGATGATCACGCAGGTGTCGATGGGCGCGCTCGCGCTCGTCCTCGGCCTGCTGTCGATCTCCGGCGCGGCGCAGGTGTGGCACGTGTACGTGCTCGCGTTCGGGCTCGGCATGGCGACCGTCGTCGACAACCCGACCCGGCAGGCGTTCGCCGTCGAGATGGTCGGCCGCCGCGACCTGCCGAACGCGATCGCGCTGAACAGCGCGATCTTCAACGGCGCCCGGCTGATCGGCCCGGCCGTCGCCGGGGTGCTGATCGCGGTGATCGGCACCGGCCCGGTGTTCCTGGTCAACGCCGCCTCCTACCTCGCCGTGCTCGCCGGGCTGCAGGCGATGCGGGCCGCCGACCTGCACCCCGCCGAGCCGGTCAAGCGCGCGAAGGGCCAGCTCACCGAGGGCCTGCGGTACGTGCGCGGACGCCGCGACCTCATGATCATCCTGGTGCTGGTGTTCTTCGTGGCGACCTTCGGGATGAACCTGCAGACGACGATCGCGCTCGTCGCCCGCGAGGTCTTCCACACCGACGCGTCGTCGTTCGGCCTCGCCAGCAGCATGATCGCGCTCGGCGCGGTGACCGGCGCGCTGCTGGCGGCCCGCCGCGCGACCCGGCCCCGGCTGCGGCTGCTGCTGGGCGCGGCGCTGACGTTCGGCGTCCTAGAGCTCCTCACCGGCCTGATGCCGACCTACTGGTCGTTCCTGGTGATGCTGGTGCCCACCGGGATCGCGCTGATGACGTTCACGACGTCCGCGAACGCGACGATGCAGCTCAGCGTCGCCCCCGAGATGCGCGGCCGCGTCATGGGCCTCTACATGCTGGTGTTCCTCGGCACGAACCCGGTCGGCGCGCCGTTCATCGGATGGGTCGCCGAGAACTTCGGGCCGCGCACCAGCATCGTCGCGGGCGGGATCGTGTGCATCGCCGTGCCGCTCGCCGTCGGGGCGCTCGCCCGGCGCCGCGACACCGACCGCGACGGTGACCCCGTGACCGCGTGACAAGGGCGCCGTCTGCTGAAAAGCTGGTCAGGTGGCTCACCGGACGTGCTCATGAGGTTGTTCGTGGCGATCGTGCCGCCCCCGGACATCCTCGACGAGCTCGACGAGGCCGTCCGGCCGCACCGCGACGACGTCCCCGAGCTGAAGTGGACGCGACGTGAACTGATCCACGTCACCCTGACCTTCCTCGGCGAGTTCGACGACCGGCGCCTCGACCGGCTCCTGCCCCGGTTGGAACGTGCCGTGCAGCGGCACGAGCGGGTCACGCTGTCGCTCGCCGGTGCCGGGGCGTTCCCCGGCGGCGGCGCGCACGCGCGCGTCCTGTGGACCGGCCTGTACGGCGACCGGCGCGGCCTCGCGCGGCTCGCGGCGTCCACCACGGCCGCGGGACGGCGCGCCGGGATGCCGCCCGACAAGCACCGCGGGTTCCGCCCCCACCTGACGATCGCGCGGTCGCGGCGCCCGGTGGACGTTCGGCCGCTGCTGGAGTCGCTGCAGGCGTTCGCCGGTTCGCCGTGGACGGCCGAGTCGGTGCAGCTCATGCGCAGCCACCTGCCCGCCAAGGGGCGGACCGAGCCGGTCTACGAGCCGCTGAAGTCGTGGTCGCTGCGTCACAGCTCCGGCGGCGGAGGGGCGGGACGGTCCGCGTCCGGCGGCCCCCACGGGACGCCGTAGCGCTCGCACGCGCGGCGCAGCTCGGTCAGGTCGGGCGGGAACGCGACCTGCCGCAGCACCCGCCCGGACGGGCCCCACGCCACCAGCCGCGGCATCCGCGCCGACGACTCGTCCACGCCGACGCCGCCGATCCGGTCGCGGCCGAGCTCCCACTCGACGCGTCCGCGCCGGGTGACGACCGCGAGCCCGGCCGCCGACACCCGCAGCTGCGACCGGTTCCGGTCGTACAGCCAGTTGCCCGCCAGCCCGACCAGCACCCCGGCGGGCACCGCCCAGCTCGCCACCAGGCCGAACCCGCCCAGCTCCGGCCCGAGCCACACCGCGCCCAGCAGCGCCGTCACCTCGCACAGCGCGACGCTCATCGCGTACGTGCCGATGCGGGACCGGCGCGTCGCGTCGAGGGTCGTGCCGGGCGCGGCGGCCGGACCCGGCGGGGCGTCCAGCGACAGCGCGAACCCGGGCACGGCCGGGATGTCCTCGGTGTCGGCGTCGTCGGACGCCCTGTCCTCGGAGTCCTCCGCGGCGCGCTCGGCCGGCCGCGCGTCCGTCCCGCCCTCGCGGGCGGCGCCCGGCGCCAGCGACGCGGGCGCCGGTTCGGCGTCCGGCCCCGGGTCGGCGAGCGTCGACACCGCCGAGTGGAACGCCGCGCTCAGGTACGCGTCGTACTCGGCGTCGTTGACCGGCAGGCCCTCCCGGCGCGCCGATTCGCGCAGGTCCGTCCGGGAGATCCGCAGCGCCGACAGCGGCGCCGCGAGCAGCTCGTCGCCGTCGGCGTCGTGCAGCCGCACCCAGGCGTGCCCAGCGATCGTCAGCAGCTCGATCACCCCGAGATGCTCGCCCGGCACCTGCATGACGACGTCCCCGGCGGCGTCCGCCCAGCCCAGGCCGCCGTCGGCGACGACGAGCCGGCCGCCCGGCACCCACGGGAACACCTCCGGCACCCGGTCCAGGCCGTAGTGCGGGCGGCGCGGCACGCGCGCCCCCGGCGTGATCACCCGGTAGCCCTGGTCGTCGAGTGCGTGCGCGAGCTGGAACGCGTCCAGCTCGTCCGCGGGCAGCCGCGCCAGCAGCTCCAGCCGGTGCCCGAACGCGAGCGCGGCCAGCTCGGTGCGGTGCGGCTCCCCGGTCAGCGGGTCGGCCCGCAGCCCCGGCCCCAGCACCACCGCCGCGATCCGCGACGCCGGGATCTCCAGCGGGGTGCGCTCGCCCGGACGGGTCCGCACGTGCAGCCGGTCGGCCGAGATCAGCCACCGGACCTGCGCCGCGTACGCCAGCTTCCGGCGCGCGGCCAGCACCCCGGCGATCGCGGCGAGCCGCCCAGCAGGCCGCGGCGAACCGCGCGCCGAACGCGCCCGTCCCGTCCACCGCGATCCGGGCCACCATCGCCCGTGCCGAGCGCGCCGGTCTGCGCGCCCAGCGCCGACGATCCGGCGGCGGCTCGGCAGCGGCGCGGGCGTGTCGAGCCGCACCTCGCCGCCGTGCCGGGGCAGCCGCTCGCCCGGCTCGTGCGCGGCGGCCAGCAGCGCCGCCTCCTGGTCCAGCAGCCGCTTCTCCGCGGCGTGGTCGCGCGGCAGCGCCCGGACGGCCCCCGGGCCCGTCGTCCAGGCCGGGGACGCGCAGCGCCTCCTCGACGGCCGGGTCGAGCAGGTCGTCGGCGTCGCCGTCCAGCAGGTGCAGCGGGATGCCGAGCCGCCGCGCGGTGACGAACAGCGCGATCGGCTCCAGCCCGAGCGCCGCCGTCGGGCCCACCGCCGTCCGGCCGAACCGGTGGAAAACGGTCAGCACGCCGTCGCCGGTGGTGACGGCCAGGGCGTCGATGCGGTCGCGCTCGTAGCGGGTGAGGACCAGGCCGCCGGGGCCGACGCGCTCCAGGCCGTCCGCCGACAGCCGCCAGTACGGGCGCGGCCTGCGCCGCCGCGCCTCCGGCACCGCGCCCAGCAGCCAGGGCACGGCCGCGACGACGACGATCAGCGACGCCCACAGCCACACCGGGCGGATCGGCAGCATCGCCAGCACCGCCGCCGTGACGGTGAACGGCACGGCGGCGATCGGACGCCACCGGCCGCCCGGGCCCGTCAGGCCGACCAGCTCATCCTCCACAGCGTTCATGCTCCACCGCGCTCACATTCCACCGTGCTCACAGGGCGCATCCTCACATGTGCCGCCACGGGGCCGTGGCCTCCTTCGACGATCCGATCCCCTACCGGAACGAACATGCGGCGCGGGGGACAGGCCGGTGCGTTCACGTGCGCCCCTTCCGGTTCCGCAGCCACCCGTACCCGGCCGCTCCCGCGATCGCGAGGGCGAGCAGCAGCCCGACCCGCGTCCCGGACGCGTCGCGCCGTCCCTCCTCGGCGGCCTCGTCGCCGCCCTGCCCCTCTTGTTGTGTATTGCCCGATCCGCCGTCCTGCGTGCCCTCGGACTCCGGAAGCGCCTCCTCCGGGAGCGGCACCCGGTACACCGGCTGGTCCTCGCCCTCGGACGAGACGAGCACGCTCCGCCCGTCGGCCGTGTAGGTGATCGACTCGCCCTGCTCCTGCCGCGGCACGTCCACCGACCCGATCCGCTCGCCGGGCCGGCCGTCCGCCCCGACCTCGTAGACGGTCGCGCCGAAGTACGTCCGGATCACGCAGGTCCGGCCGTCGGGGGAGAACGCGGCGCCGGTCGCGATCGACGGCGCGTCCGCGACCTCCCGCAGCGTGTTGTAGCCGTCCGTGCGCAGGTTCGCCGGGGCCTCGTAGACCTTCCCGCCGAACAGCTTGCTGACGATGTACACCCGGTTCGTCTTCGGGTTGATCATCATGGCCTCGGCGTTGCGCGGCCCGTCCGCGTAGCGGATCTTGAACTCGGTCGCGTCGAGCGTCCGGTCGCGCAGCGTCTTCGGCTCCGGCACCCGGTAGATCGTCACGTGCGGCCAGGCGCCGCCGAGGTTGTCGCCGATGTCGGCCACGAAGATCGCCGGACGGCCGCGCTCGTCCTCGCCGATCGCCATGGCCTCCCAGTCGCGCGCCCGCGCGCCCCCGACCGTGAGGACGGCGCGCGTCCGCCCGTCCGGGCCGAGCGCGAAGATCTGCGGGACGCCGCCGGAGTCGTTGTGGGTGTAGACCACGCCGCGATGGCGGGCGCTCACCGCCAGGCCGCTCGACTCGGTGATGCGCGGGTCGGCGATCCGGAACTCCTCGGTGCCGTCGGCCGCCGCCGCCGGGGCGTACACGACGCCGCCGAGGACGGCGCCCGCCGCGACGAGCGACGCGCGCGCCGTCCGGCGCCGAGACCGGGAACGGGGACGGGACGGACGGTACGGTCGCATCTCTCGATCATCCCCGCTCCGCGCGCGGACCGTGCCGCTCAATTGAGCAGCGCGCCGACGACCACGGCCAGGACGAGCGCGGTCAGCACGGTGGGGAGCAGCCATTGGGGCGCGCGGTTCACGGCTCCGAGCTTATTCGGCCGGGTGCCCGCCTCGAACCGGCCACCGATAGATCTGTGTCTCACCCGTCCGATCGCGCGTCCGGGCCCCGGGGACGCCGCGCGGACGCCCCCGGACGGTCAGAGCCGCTCGACGACGAAGTCGACGCAGGCGGTCAGCGCCTCGACGTCGGCCGGGTCGATCGCCGGGAACATGCCGATGCGCAGCTGGTTGCGGCCGAGCTTGCGGTACGGCTCGGTGTCGACGATCCCGTTGGCCCGCAGCACCTTCGCGACGGCCGCGGCGTCCACGTCGTCGGTGAAGTCGATCGTCCCGACGACGCGGGAGCGCTGCGCCGGGTCGGTCACGAACGGCGACGTGTAGGAGGTCTTCTCCGCCCACGTGTAGAGCCGCTGGGACGAGTCGGCGGTGCGCGACGTCGTCCACTCCAGGCCGCCGTTGCCGTTCATCCACTCGATCTGCTCGGCGAGCAGCAGCAGCGTCGCCACGGCCGGGGTGTTGTAGGTCTGGTCCTTGGCGGAGTTGTCCACGACCGTCTTCAGGTTGAAGAACTCCGGGACGTACCGGTCGGACTGGGCGATCTCCTCGATCCGCGCCAGCGCCGCCGGGGACGCCAGGCCGATCCACAGCCCGCCGTCGGCCGCGAAGCACTTCTGCGGCGCGAAGTAGTACACGTCGGTCTCGGCGACGTCCACGGGCAGGCCGCCCGCGCCGGACGTGGCGTCCACCAGCACCAGCGCCTCCTCGGCGGTGGTGCCCGCCGGGCGCCGGATCGGCATCGCGACGCCGGTCGAGGTCTCGTTGTGGGTGAGCGCGTAGACGTCCACGTCCGACTCGGCGGCCGGCTCGGGGTGCGAGCCCGGCTGCGCGGAGATGACGGTCGGGTCGCCCAGCCAGGGCGCGCCCGTGGTGACCTTGGCGAACTTGCTGGAGAACTCGCCGAACGTCAGGTGCTGCGACTTCTGCCGGACGAGCCCGAACGCGGCGGCGTCCCAGAACGCGGTGGTCCCGCCGTTGCTGAGCAGCACCTCGTAGCCCGCGGGGAGGGAGAACAGCTGCGCCAGGCCCTCGCGGACCCGGCCGACCAGCGACTTCACCGGCTTCTGCCGGTGCGAGGTCCCCATGTAGGTCGAACCGGACTCGGCGAGCGCGGCGAGCTGCTCGGGCCGGACCTTGGACGGACCGCACCCGAAGCGGCCGTCGGCGGGCTTGATGTCGGCGGGAATGTCAATGGCTGGATTCGCGCTGTCGGTCACTCGGAGAAGGCTACTTCACCTGCTGCGGGCCCCGCCGGAGGACCCTCAGGATGATGACGACGAGGGCGATCCCGCAGACGATGGCGAGCGCGCCGGGCGGGAACAGCCAGTCCTCGCCGCGCTCGTGCGCCTCCACGGCGGTGCGTCCGGAGTCGAACGTCATGAACGCCAGCAGGACCGCGAGCAGCATGGAGGCGATCCGGCCGGACGCGGCGTCGGTGCGGCGCCGCCGCTCCTCCCGTTCGGCCTCGTAGCGGCGCAGCGCCGCCCGCCGCTCCTTGGGCGAGCCGAAGTCGTAGGACGCCCCGAGGGGGCCGCCCGGTCCCGTGCCGCCGACGTCGGCCTCGGCGTGCGTCGTGCGAGGTCGCGGCGGGCCCGATGTCGCCTTCGAGTGGTTCGTCCCGGTGAAGCGGTGATTCGTCCGTCACGTGCCCATGATGCCAAGCGACCGCAAGTCCTCCGGTCGGCGGCGAGATCGGCGAACTTCCCTCGCCGGGGGTTCCGGCCCGGCTACGATCTGGACGCCGGGCGACCGGCCGCAACGGCAGGGGGACGACGGCGTCCCGCGGGGCCGCGGGACGTTCATCGCGAAGGGGCAGGGAAGGCTCGATGCCCGCCGGAGGCGGACAGGCAGGAGCCCGGAACGGGGGAGGCCCCCGGCGGACCGGGGGCCTCGGCACGCGTACGGGTACGTGTGCGGAAACGCGGGGATCAGCCGCGCTTCAGCACCTCCGCGGCGCCGTTCACCGATTCGAGGGTGCGGGTGCCCGGGCCGACGTACTTCGCGCTCGGCCGGACGAGCCGGCCGGTGCGCTTCTGCTCCAGGATGTGCGCCGCCCAGCCGGCGGTGCGGCCGCACGTGAACATCGCGGGCATCATCGCCGTCGGGACCTCGGCGAAGTCGAGGATCACCGCCGCCCAGAACTCGACGTTCGTCTCGATCGGACGGTCCGGGCGCCGCTCGCGCAGCTCGGCGAGCGCCGCGTCCTCCAGCGCCTTCGCGGCCTCGAAGCGCGGGGCGTCCAGCTCCTTGGCGGTGCGGCGCAGCACGCGGGCGCGCGGGTCCTCGGCGCGGTAGACGCGGTGGCCGAAGCCCATCAGCCGCTCGCCGGAGTCGAGGATGTCGGCGACGACCTTGCGGGCGTCCCCGAGCTGCTCGACCTTCTCGATCATCGGCAGCACGCGGGCCGGGGCGCCGCCGTGCAGCGGGCCGGACATCGCGCCGATCGCGCCGGAGATGCTCGCCGCGACGTCCGCGCCGGTGGAGGCGATGACGCGGGCGGTGAAGGTGGAGGCGTTCATGCCGTGCTCGGCGGCCGAGACCCAGTAGGCGTCGATGGCCGCGACGTGCTTGGGGTCGGGCTCGCCGCGCCAGCGGACCATGAACCGCTCGGTGATCGTCTTCGCCTCGTCGATCCGCGTCTGCGGGACCATCGGGACGCCGACGCCGCGCGCGGACTGCGCCACGAACGACAGGGCCGTCACCGATACCCGGGCGAGGTCGGCGCGGGCCTCCTCGTCGGTGATGTCCAGCAGCGGGCGCATCCCGTACGCGGGGGCGAGGGTCGGGAGTGCGCTCTGCACGTCGACGCGGACGTCGCCGGAGGTGACCGGCAGGAGGTGGGGGTCGGCGGGCGCCAGGCCCGGGTCGAAGCTGTCGTCGACCAGCAGGCCCCAGGCGTCGCCGAAGGAGACGCGACCGACGAGATCCTCGATGTCCACGCCCCGGTACCGGAGGGCGCCGCCCTCCTTGTCGGGTTCGGCGATCTCCGTCTCGAAGGCAACGACCCCCTCGAGACCAGGTTTGAAGTCGGACATGTCCGTCCTGCCTTTCGTCCCCAGAGCTGATAAGGCGGTGCCGTGCCATTGAACCCTGTCCGCCTTACTGAGCAGTACCCAGGGGTCATGTGAGATGCACAAACCCCTGGTGGGAAGCTCGGACGCTGTGGATCCCGCACGGCCCGACCCCGCACGGCTCCGCAGATCCTACGAGGGAGGCGATTTGTCCGAGTCGGCGCTCCCCGTCGATCCGCTCGCGCTGTTCGCCGCCTGGTTCACCGAAGTGCACGATTCCGGGCTGCCCGAACCGAACGCGATGGTGCTCGCGACGGCGTCCGCCGACGGGATGCCGAGCGTCCGGACCGTCCTGCTCAAGGGGTACGGGCCGCACGGGTTCCGCTTCTTCACGAACCTGACGTCCGACAAGGCCCGCGACCTGGCCGAGAACCCGCGCGGCGCGGTCGTCTTCCCCTGGCACGCCCTGCACCGGCAGGTGCGCGTCGCGGGCCCGGTCGTCCAGTTGGCGCGGGAGGAGTCCGCCGCCTACTTCCGGACGCGCCCGTACGGTTCGCGCATCGGCGCGTGGGCGAGCGAGCACCAGTCCGGCGTCATCGCGGGACGGGGCGAACTGGAGGCGCGGTTCGCCGAGCTGTCCGCGCGCTGGCCGGAACCGGACGATGCCTCCGGCGATGTTTCGGCCGACGTTCCGGCCGGCGCGGAGGCCGTCCCGCTGCCGGACTTCTGGGGCGGCTACCGGCTCGTCCCCGCCGCGATCGAGTTCTGGCAGGGCCGCCGCGACCGCCTCCACGACCGGATCAAGTACCGCCGCGAACTTTCTCCACAGGCTGTGGACGATCCGTCCGCCGCGGGCCCGTGGGAAACGGTGCGGCTGTCGCCCTGACCTTTCACCCGCTTCCGGACCGGTCCGGAGGCCAAGGCATCCTGTCTCCGTGACATCGGAACAGCAGCCATCCCCCGCCGACACTCCTGACAGCCCCGGGAGCGACGCCGACGAAGCCGACGAACCCGAACAATCCGGGCCTGCCGTGGGCAAGGGGCGTCCGCCCGGACGGGACGGGGGCGTGCTGCGGCGCGTCGCGATCGACACCCGGCCGCTGAGCCACCCCGCCTACCGGCGGCTGTGGCTCGGGCAGGGCGTGTCGTTCGTCGGCTTCCAGGTGACGTCCGTGGCCGTGCCCGTCCAGGTGTACGACATGACCGGATCGTCGTTCTGGGTCGGCGCGCTCGGCTTCGTCAACCTCGTCCCGCTGATCGTGTTCGGGCTGTGGGGCGGCGCCATCGCCGACCACATGGACCGGCGGAAGCTGCTGTTCGTCTCGTCCTGCGTGATGTGGGGCGCCACGCTCCTGCTGCTCGTCCAGGCGCTGCTCGGCTGAACAACCTCTGGCTGCTGATGGCGGTGGTCGCCGTGCAGGCCATGGGCTTCGCCGTCGCCTCGCCGACCCGCAGCGCGATCATCCCCCGGCTGATCGACGAACCGCTCATCCCCGCCGCCAACACCCTCAACTTCACCGTCATGCAGGGCGGCGGGTTCCTCGGCCCGCTTCTCGCGGGCGCGATCCTCGCGAGCTGGAACTACGCGGCCGCGTACGCGCTCGACGCCGTGCTGTTCACGCTCGTCCTGTACGCGGCGCTGCGGCTGCCGCCCATCCCGCCGCTCGGCGAGCCCACCGGCGCCCCGGGGCTGCGGTCGGTGCTCGACGGGCTGCGCTTCCTCGTCACCCAGCCGGTGCTGCTGATGTCGTTCGTCGTCGACATCATCGCGATGGGCGTCGCGATGCCGCGCGCGCTGTTCCCCGAGGTCGCCGCGCCCGGTTCGGCGGCGAGGCGCCGTCGGCTGGCTGTTCGCCGCGATCGCCCTCGGCGCGTCGCGGGCGGGCTGTGCTCCGGCTGGGTCGGACGGGTGCGGCGGCAGGGCGTCGCGCTCGTCGCGTCCATCGCCCTGTGGGGGCTGGCGGTCGCCGACGCCGCGGCTCGCGCACGCGCTGTGGCTCGCCGTCGTGCTGCTCGCGCTCGGCGGCGTCGCCGACCTGATCTCGTCGGTGTTCCGGCAGACGATCCTGCAGACCTACGCGCCCGACCACATGCGCGGACGCCTGCAGGGCGTGTTCACGGTCGTCGTCGCGGGCGGGCCCCGGCTCGGGGACGTGCGCGCGGGCGCGACCGCGAGCGTCGCCGGGGCGACCGCGTCGTGGGTCGGCGGCGGCCTGGCCTGCGCGATCCTCGTGATCATCGTGGGGCTCGCCGTCCCGGCGCTGCTGCGCTACGACACCCGCACCGCGGTCCCCGTGAAGGGCTAGCCGAGCGCGGCCGCGACGATCCGGAGGTCGTCGAGGAGGCCCGCGTAGACGTCGTCGCGGTCCTCCGCGCGCAGGACGGCCGACGGGTGGATCGTCGCGAGCAGCCGCGCGTCCGCGCGCTCGGCGGGCTCGGTGCCGATCTCCTTCGCGGCGGCCGGGGTGCCGATCGTCTCCAGGTCGGGCAGCGGCAGCAGGCGTCCGCGCTGCTTCGTCACCCGGAACGACGAGCCCAGCAGCGCCTTCCCGGCCGTGGCGCCCAGCGAGACGACGACGTCCGGTTCCAGGATCCGCAGCTCCGCCAGCAGCCACGGGCGGCAGGCCCGCATCTCGCCCGCGTTCGGCGGCTGGTGGATCCGCCGCTTGCCGCCCGCCGTGCGCTTGAACTTGAAGTGCTTCACGGCGTTCGTGACGTACACGTCCCCGCGCTCGATCCCCGCCTCGTCGAGCGCCCGGTCCAGGACCCGTCCGGCCGGGCCGACGAACGGGACGCCCCGCCGGTCCTCCTGATCACCGGGCTGCTCCCCGACGAGCACGACGCGTGCGCCGGGCCCGCCCTCGCCGAACACCGTCCGCGTGGCGTCGCGATATAGGCCGCAGCCCTCGCAACCCGCCGCGGCGGCGCGCAGGGAGCGCAGGTCGGAGCGCTCCCGAGGGTCCGCCGGCAGGAACATTCCGGCGTCGCGGGAAGTTCTTGTATTCATCGCGCGTTCCCCCGTACCCACTGCCACGGGGTTATTCGCTCGGCCGCCGCCGAGGCCGTCGAGCAAGTAGACTCTTCACCATAAGACTGGAGGGAGCTGTGACCTCACACGGCCTGATCGATACCACGGAGATGTACCTCCGGACGGTGTTCGAACTCGAAGAGGAGGGGATCATTCCCCTCCGCGCGCGCATCGCCGAGCGGCTTTCCCAGAGCGGCCCGACGGTGAGCCAGACGGTCGCGCGCATGGAGCGCGACGGTCTCCTGCGGGTCGAGGGGGATCGGCACCTGGAGCTCACCGACAGCGGCCGCGGCCTCGCCACCCGCGTGATGCGCAAGCACCGGCTCGCCGAGTGCCTGCTGGTCAACGTCATCGGCCTGCCCTGGGAGGACGTCCACATCGAGGCGTGCCGCTGGGAGCACGTCATGTCCGAGGCCTCGAGCGCCGCCTCGTCGCGCTGCTGGACAACCCCACCACCTGCCCGCACGGCAACCCGATCCCCGGCCTCGACGAACTGGGCGGCGGCCACGCCGCGCACCAGACGCCGCCGCTGTCGGTGATGACCGCGGTCGCCAGCCCGTCCGGTTCGGGCGCCGTCATCCAGCGCATCAGCGAACAGGTGCAGGGCGACAGCGACCTGATGCTTAGACTCAAGCAGATCGGGATACAACCGGGACGAGAGGTGACTCTTCGGGCGACCGATGACGGGGTGCGGGTGACCTGTGACGACGAGGCGGACGGTCCTGAGACGGAACTGCCGCGCGACATCGCCGAGCACGTGTTCGTCAGCCGGGCCTGAGCGTCGCCGCGTGCCCTCCCCGGCCCCCGCTCCGCAGGTCTATACCGAAGATCTCCTTACCATCGTGCCTTTCGGGCGTATCCCGGCGGCGGGTTCGTCGTTCAATACGACGGGAAGGGTACGCGCGGCATCCGCCCCGCGACGGCCGGTGATCATCGGCCGGTGCGGGGCGCGGGCGGGCGACGAACGTGACTGATCGGGATGGGGAGATGAAGCGTTGGGGGGAAGCGCCCGTCGAGGCGCACCTGCCGCCCGAGACCGTCCTCGGCCAGATGGAGATGGCGGTCATCGTCTGCGACCGCTTCTCCAACGTCATCTACGGCAACGCGTTCGCGCGGCAGCTGTTCGGGTTCGGCGGCGACGAGATCATCGGGCACTCCGTGCTGTCCCTCGGCATCGCCGAGGAGGACCACGAGCAGGCCACCGAGCTGGCCAAGCACGTCCTCAAGGGCGGCGTGTGGGAGGGCACCTTCTGCAACCTGCGCGCCGACGGCACCACCGTCTACACCCGCGCGCACGCCGTCCCCCTGCGGCACCCGTCCGGCGCGGTCGACGGCATCGTGATCTTCGCCCGCGAGGCGCTGCGCTCCAACCAGCGCGAACAGGACCGCTACGGCCTCCTCGAACGGATCGGTGAGCGCCTCGCCGGTTCCCTCGAACTCGAGACGACGCTGCGGCGCGTCGCCGACACGCTCGTCCCGCAGTTCGCCGACCACTGCTTCATCGACCTGTACAGCGGCGACAACCTCTACCGGCGGGTGTCCCGGCACGCCGGAGGCTGGGAGCCGCCCCCCGGCACGTGGCCGGCCGCCGGCGACCCCGTGTCCTACCCGCCGGGCCACTACAGCGCCAAAGCGATGAGCCGCCGCGACGCCGTCCTCGTCGAGGACATGATCCAGCACCGGTACGTCGCGTCCTCCGAGTCGTCCAAGCGGCTCGGCGACGCGATGGGCATCACGTCGGTGATCTCCGCGCCGCTGCTCGTCCGGGGCGAGCTGCTCGGCGTGATGAGCCTCGCGCTGTCGAACCTGTCGAAGCGCCCCGACCCGCACTACGACGGCTTCGACCGCGACCTCCTCGGCGCCATCGCCGGACGCGTCGCCCTCGCCGTCGACAACGCGATGCTGTTCGAGGAGGAACGCGAGACCGCCCTCGCGTTCCAGAAGCACCTCCTGCCCGGCGACCGGCCCCCGCCCCTGGACGGCCTGCAGATCGCCTGGCGCTACGAACCCGCCCGTCCGCTCGAATCCCACGGGCACGGCATCCAGACGCAGGTCGGCGGCGACTGGTACGACGTCATCCCGCTCTCCGCGGGCCGCGTCGGCCTCGTCATCGGCGACGTCGAAGGCCGCGGCGCCCGCGCCGCCGCCGTCATGGGCCAGCTCCGCGCCGCGCTGCGCGCCTTCGCCCAGGACGACAAGCCGCCCGCCGACATCCTGCGCAAGCTGGACGAATGGGTCCGCACGATGACCCGTCCGGAACGCATGCGGTCGAGCTGGAACAGCGACGACAGCGTCCGCCCGCCCCTGGTCTCCTGCACCTACTTCGTGTACGACGCCTGGTCGCGCGTCCTGGAGTTCGCCAACGCCGGGCACGACCCGCCCCTCCTCATCGTCGACGGCCAGGTCAGCGAGCTGGACTTCGAGGGCGAGGGGGGCATGCTCGGGCTGCGCGCCCCCGGCATGGGCGGCGAGATCCTCTTCAACGAGGAGACCACCGAGCTGCGGCCCGGCTCCACGCTCGTCCTGTACACCGACGGGCTCATCGACCGGCGCCCCAAGGACGACGGCGAGTACTTCACCCGCGAGGAGTGCCGCGCGCGCGTCCGCGCCGCCGTCGCCGACGTCGCCCGCGGCGGCGTCGAGGCCATCGCGAACGCCGCCTACGACGCCGTCCCCGGCGACTCGGGCGACGACGTCGCCATCGTCGTCATCCGCACCGCCGCCGACGAGCTCGGCGTCGTCGAACGCACCTTCCCCGCCGAGCCGATCATGGTCTCCGAGGCCCGCCGGATGGCCGCCGACGCCTTCGCCTCCTGGGGCATGCTCGACGAGCAGGCCGAACTCGCGTGCCTCCTGGTCTCCGAGGTCGTCACCAACGTCGTCCTGCACGCCACGACGACGCCCGCGCCCCGCCGCGAACCCGCCGTCCCGATCCTGGCCGGGATGGAGCCGCTCGGCGCGCCCGTCCAGTTCGACACCGACATGGTCGACTCCTTCGACGAGGACGACTGGGACCTCGGCGCCGACCTCGGCCGCCGCGAACCCCCGACCAAGGAGTTCCGGCTCCGCCTCCGCCGCGGCGCCGACGCCGTCTGGGTCGAGGTGTTCGACACCGACATGCGCCTCCCGCGCATCCGCAGCGCGGGCGAGACCGACGAGGGCGGCCGCGGCCTCTACCTGGTCGACCAGCTCGCCACCCGCTGGGGCGCCCGCCCCACCAGCGACGGCAAAGCGGTCTGGTTCGAACTAAGAGTCGACTGACCCCGCAGCTCCCTCAGAGGCTCAGCACAGCACATGGGCCCAGGTTTGGGTGAACCAGAGTTCGCCGCCGATTATTCGGGGTTTCGCGCCGGTTCGGGGGCGCCGTCCACTTCGTCGAGGAGTTCCTCGCGGACTCGGTCGGCGGCGTCGGGGTCGGGGGCGTCGGCGAGCCAGGGTTCGGCGGGACGTTCGACGGTGAAGACGTCGAGGCGGCGGATGGTGCCGCCCGCGGCGGTGACCATGTCGGTGAGCCGCGCGATGGTCGGGATGCCGGGGTGGTCGGGGTCGCGGAGGCGTTCGATGCGGTCGCGGGACGTGCCCGCGAGGTTCCCGCGGACGAGATCGGCCATGATCAGCCGTCCGCCGGGGCGCCGGACGCGCAGGAGTTCGCGCAGGACGTCGTGGGGGTCGCCGAGCGCGTAGAGGGCGAACCGCGCGGTGACGAGCGAGAACGAGCCGTCCGGGTAGGGGAGGGCGGTCGCGTCGGCGCGGACGTCTCGTCCGTGCGGGGGTGCGG
>NZ_MKJY01000070.1 GCF_001942465.1 Actinomadura sp. CNU-125 | reverse complement strand
AGGGCGCGCCACCTGGTCGCCGGGCATGCTCGCGTCGATGGGGGTGCCGGGGTTGAGGACGAACGTCCACGCGGTGTCGGGCCACGCGGACACCATGTCGAGGAGGGTCGGCATCACGAAGCGCGACGAGCTGAGCGCGTCGTTCATCCACTTCAGCGACGTGAAGACCTGGATGGACGTGCGGCCGTGGACGTTGACGGGCTGCCACGGGAACGCCGGGTCGTCGGGGGTGATGCCCCATGGGGTGTCGGGTTCGGCGGGGACGAGGACCTGCGCGCCGAGGAGGATCCTGTAGAAGGTGTCGGTGTCGCGGCGGCGGGCGGCGTCGAAGAGGCGCTGCTCGATCTCGTTCTGCGGCTCGAACCCGTCGGTCATCCGCTGCGCGGCGCGCTGGTCGGCCCAGGTCGCGAGGCCGGGGAGCTGCTGCGCCTGGACGGTGCCGCCCGCGGGGGAACCGGAGTTGATCGCGAGCTGCCAGTCGGGGTGCGGCCAGTAGCGGAGCGCGACGGTGAACGGCAGCCGGATGTACTCGGTGCCGGTCCCGGCGGCGCGTGCGGCCTCGATGAGGCGTTCGGGGGACGTGAAGACGGGGACGACCGTGGCGCCGTCGACGTCGCGGGTCTGCCACGGGAAGCCGGGGCGGCCGGGACGCAGCGAGTAGTCGGTGTCCTCGGGGACGGGCAGGAGCACCTCGGTGCCCGCGAGCGTCTGCAGGAAGAGGTCGTGGTCGTTGTTCGCGGCGGCGCGCAGCAGTTCGCGTTCGACGTCGTTGGCGGGCTGGAAGTCGGGACGGCGGGTCTCGCGGGGCAGGTCGCGGTGCTGCCCGCGGAGTTCCTCCCACGGCCCGTCGGTGCCCGCGCCGGGACGGCCGACGCGGGGCGGGCGCCCGTCCCCTTCGGCGACCTGGCGGACGAACCAGGAGGGCAGCCGCGATTCGATGGGCAGCACGGCGTCGCCGCCGGGCCCGGGGACGTCCACGGCGAGCCACCAGGCGGGGTCCGGCCAGCCCTGCGCGATGTCGCCGAACCGCAGCGTCATGAAGTGCCGGTAGGCGGGGCCGAGGCAGGCGCGCATCGCCGCGGCGGAAGTGTAGGTCAGGACGTGGACGCGGCCGTCCTCCTCCTGGGTGGGCCACGTCGGCTGCGCCGTGTTGGCGAGGACGTCGTCGACGGCGTCCGGCGGGACGGGCAGCACCAGTTCGGCTTCCGCGAGGACGCGGAAGTAGCCTTCCTGGTCGCCGGCCCGTACGCTCTCGTGCAGTCGGCGCTCCAGTTCCGACGTGGGTCGCCACGCGTCGGCCACGGTCGCCACCCCCTGTTTCTTCCGTGCTCGTCCCCACGCGACTGCCTACGCTACATGGGCGAACAGGACCAAAGAGCCCATACGTCCGGCCCTGCGGGAGTCCCCGCAGGTCAGCGGGGCGGCCCGGTCCGCGAGGGTGATGCGGATCCGGAACGGACCTCGTCCCGGCGTGCTGGTCCACCGACAGCGTAAGCGCCGGGCCGCGCGCTCACCACCGGTCCGCGACACACGACACTAACCCGCCGCGCGTCGCGCGTTTCCGGGACGTCGGCTGTGCCGCGATACGGAAGTATGTGCGGAGCCGACCGGGCATCGAGGGGGAGGGATCCAATGCCGATTCGGACACTGGCCGGAGTCGCGCTCGGCGTAGTGCTGCTCAGCGGGTGCGGTGTGCTCAGCGGCAACTCGGGCGAGGTGTGCGCGTCCGTCACCGCGGAGTACCGGCGGTACGCGGCGGAGCTGGAGCAGGCTCCGGCCGCCGACGAGGGCAAGTGGCGGCAGGCGACCGAGCGGTTCGCCGGACGCGTCGACGCGCTGGCGAAGAAGGCGGACGATCCGCAGCTGACGGATGCGCTGCGCAAGCAGACCGCCCGCCTGCGCGCCGCCGCGACCGGGCTCGGTGAGGGCGATGTCGCCGAACTGGACGCCGTCCTGCGGGACGCGCCCGCGAAGATCGGCGCCGTCTGCGACGGCTGACGGTCAGCCCGTCGTGCCGGGCGGGTCGCCGCCGCCGGTGTCGCCGCCGCCCCCGGTGTCTCCGCCACCGCCGGTGTCGCCTCCGCCGCCGGTGTCGCCACCGCCTCCGTCGCCGTCACCGCCGCCGGTGTCGCCGCCGCCTCCGTCGTTTCCGCCGCCGTCGCCCGGGTCGGGCGGGCCGGTGCCGGGGATGTCGGTCGGCGGGACCGGCACTTCGGGGTTCTGCGGCCCGTCGGTCGGCGGCGCGTCGTCGTCGTCCGGCTCGGACTCCTCGGGCCGCCCGCGGTCGTCGCCGTCGCCGGTCTGCGGCGCGCCGCCGTAGCCGCCGCCCGGACGCATCGACGGCTCGCCGAACGACTTCGGTTCGAGGTCGGCGATGTCGACGGCCTCGGACATGTACGAGCGCCAGATCTGCGCGGGCAGCGCCCCGCCGTACGACCCGTACCCGGGGATGTTGAGCGGCTTGCCGTCGCTGTGGAACATCGCCACGGTCGTCGCCATCTGCGGGATGAACCCGTTGAACCAGATCGCCTTGCCCTTGTCGGTGGTGCCCGTCTTGCCCGCGACGTCTCGTCCGTCCGGAAGCTGGGCGCCCGTCCCGGTTCCGTACTGGACGACGCGCTGCATCGCGTACGTGGCGTCCCGGGCGTTCTGCTGGCTGAACGCCCGCTCGCCCTTCTCGGTGAAGGTGCGCTTGTGGCCTTCGTTGTCGGTGACCGACTTCACCGTGTACGGCTGCCGGAACACGCCCTCGGACGCGAAGGCCGAGTACACGCCCGCCTGCTGCACCGGGTGCAGCGACGCGATGCCCAGCGGGAGCGTCGCGGCGCTCTGCTGCTCCTTGGTGATCTGCGTGATGCCGAGCTTCTCGGCCATCTCGACGATCTTGTCGTTGCCGATGTCGCGGCCGAGGTTCACGTACGCGGTGTTGATCGAGTTCTGGGTGGCCTGCGCGAGGTTGACCGTCCCGAAGCTCTGGCCGCCGTCGTTCCTGATCGGGGTGCCGTTGATGTACAGCGGCGAGCTGCCGCTGTAGGTGCTGGACAGCGTCTTGCCCGATTCGAGCGCGGCGATCAGCGCGATCGGCTTGAACCCCGACCCGGCCTGCGCCCAGTCGCCGAACGCGCTGGTCAGCGCCTCCTCCAGGTAGCCGCGGCCGCCGTAGAACCCGACGACCTGCCCGGTGGCGGGATCGACCGACACCAGACCGGTCCGGACCTGCTTGCTCATCCCGTCCGGGGTGTTCGACTGGACGGCCTTCTTCGCGGCGTCCATCAGCCGCTTGTCGAACGTCGTCGTGATCTTCAGGCCGCTGCGGTTGATCTCGTCCTCGGTGTACCCGCGCCGCTCGGTGAGCTCCTTGCGGGCCAGGTTGACCATGTAGCCCTTCTGGCCCTTGAGGATGTCCGTGACGTGCTGCTCCACGGGTTCGGGCCACTTCAGCGCGTTCGACTCGGCGGCCGACAGCATGTTGTTGTCGACCATGTTGCCGAGGACCGACCGCCACCGCTGGTGGATGTACGCCTGGTTCTCCCCGGTCGGGTTCGAGAAGTTGCTCGGCTGCTGGATGGCCGCGGCGAGGTACGCGCCCTCCGCCGCCGTCAGCTCGCTGACGTCCTTGTCGAAGTACGACTTCGCGGCCGCCTGCACCCCGTAGGAGTTGCGCCCGAAATAGATCGTGTTGAGGTACTGCTCAAGGATCCAGTCCTTGGACTTCGACTGGTCGACCTTCAGGGCGACCATGATCTCCTTGAGCTTCCGGGTGATCGTCTGCTCCCGGCCGATGCCGCCGTAGTAGTTCCGGACCATCTGCTGCGTGATCGTCGAGCCGCCCTGCAGCTGCTTGCCGGTCACGGTCGACCACACGGCCCGCGTCGTCCCCTGGATCGACACCCCGGGGTCGTCGTAGAAGGTCTCGTTCTCCGCCGCGATCACGGCGTTGCGGACGTCCTCGGGGATGCGCTCCAGGTCGACCGCCGTCCGGTTCACGCCGGTCTTCGCGATCTGCGTCTCGCCGTCGGCGTAGTAGAAGATCGGCCCCTGCGCGAGCGCCTTCTCCTGCGGCGACGGCACCGGCGTGAACAGGTACGCGACGGCGAACCCCACCACGCAGAACCCGATGAACCCCAGCACGGCGAACAGGACCCGCCGCATGATGCGCCGCTTGCGGCTGCGCGTCTTCTTGCCGGGACTCTTCTTCCCCGGGCCGCCCGAACCTTCCTCGGACACCACGCCCCCCGACGCAGCCGTCGTCTCGGACGCGCCCTCCGCGCGTCCCCGATCCTCGCCGTCCGCGGACGTCCCGCCCGCATCGACGATCGTCTCCCCGGCACCCGTTCCCGCGGGCCGCCCGTCGAAGCCTTCCCCGGAGGTCTCAGGGGTCTCGGAGGTCTCGGAGGTTTTGGAGGATTCGGAGGTCTCGGCGGCCTCCTCGGCCTCGGTCGGCTCCGTGGTCTCGGTCGCCGTCTCGGCCGGCTCGTCCGGACGCTCGTCGCCGGGGCCGGCGCCGTCGGCGTCCGCGGAAGTCGCGGAGGGCGGGGAATCGGGGGCGGGGAGTTCCGATTCGGGGGGCGTCCGCTGGGTTTCGTCGTCGTGAGGGATGGGGGCTCCTGGCGCCTTGTCGCCGTTCTGAAATATGTCGTTCTTGTCGCTTATTTTGGGATCCGGTGGGGGAGCGGGCGCGGATCCCGCCTGGTCGGACGTCTGGTCGGGCGCGGTGCCGTCGCCTTCCCGGGCATCCCCGGCGTCATTTTCCTTGTTGCTCACAAGCCCCCCGTGATCAATGCGTTACCGACGATACCCGAGGGGGTCGGTGCGGCGAGCCGTCGAAGATAAGGACGGCCGATGCGCCCGCGGGGTTGTCGTCACAGGACGAACGCGCGGGCGGCGGAACCCGGTTCCGGGTTCCGCCGCCCGCGGATGTGCTCGTTGTCTCAGAACTTGGCGAGGACGTCCACGATGAACACGAGGGTGTCGTCGCCCTTGATCCCGGCCTGCGGGTTGCCCTGCTCGCCGTAGCCCTCGGCGGGCGGGAGGACGAGCATGACGCGGCTGCCGACCTTGACGCCGGTGAGGCCCTTGTCGAAGCCGGGGATGGTGGCGCCCTCACCGATCGGGAACGCCTGCATCTGCCCCGTCTCCCAGCTGGAGTCGAAGACCTTCCCGTCGCGCCAGAGCCGCCCCTGGTAGTTCATGATCGCCTTGTCGCCCTTGGCCAGCGCCGGGCCGGTGCCCTCGACGAGCGTGACGGCCTTCAGCTCCTTCGGCGCGTCCCCGTCGGGGATCTTCACCTCGGGGGCCTTGCCCGCGCCCTTGTCCTCGACGGTGGGCAGGTCCTTGTCGGAGACCTTCTTCTCGGTGCCCTTCGGGACCGCGTTCGCCGGGACGGACGCGCGGATGTCGGCGACGAAGAGCAGCGATTCCTTGCCCGTGAAGCCGAGCTGCTGGCCCTGCTCCGCCGGGAAGCCCTTCTCCGGCGGGATCTCCATGACGACGCGGCTGCCGACCGTCTTGCCGACCAGGCCCTCGTCGAGGCCCTTCACCGGGCTCTCCCCGACCTTGATCGTCGTGACGCCGTCGCCCTGGTCGTAGGTGCTCTCGGACTTCTCGTTGGTGCTCTTGACCTTCGAGTCCTCCGGGTCGTCCTTCGCCGACCACTTGTAGTAGACGAACTGGAGGAACGCGGTGTCGCCCTTGGCGACCTTGTTCCCCTCGCCCACGATCGGCGTCGACACGTTCATCGTCTTCGGCGGCGCCACCTCGGTCGGGATCTCGACCTTGGGCGCCTTGCCGAAGGAGCCGCTCACCGACACGGCCGGGCCGGGACGGGTGAGGTAGTACGTCGTTCCGCCCGCGATGGCGACGACGGCGACGACGGCGCCCGCGATGGCGGCGATCCGGCGGCGCTTCGCCTGCTTGGCGGTGAGCGCGGACGGACGGTTCAGGCCGCTGCCGCGCCCTGCGCTGATGCCGTGCGGGGTGAACTCCGGGCTCCGGATGCTCTTGGCGTTCGGAATCTTCGCCTTGACCGCCGGTTCGCCCCGGGGCTTGTCATCCTCGGACATGTTTCCTCACTCGCTCCGGGGTCGACGACAACACGAATGACCACCCTTCCAGGCCCGGGCTAAGCGCAGCGTGAAAACCGCGTGAAGGAGGCCGACCCGCAATCTACCGGTCAAACCCCCGTGAAGTGGCCGCGCTCGGCGGGCCCGGAAGCGGCACCCAGCGTACTAACTCCGGGCCAGAACGCGACGCTTGCCGCCCTGCACGTCCCGCTGGTCGAGAACGCGGAAACCGTCCGGGAGCAGGGACGCGGGCTCCCCGGGGGCCAGGCACCACTCGGCGGGCAGGTGCGGACGGTCCCGGCGCGCCGCGGTCGTGAACGCCTCCCAGGCGAGCACGCCGCCGGGCGCGACGCGCCGAGGGCGGCGGCGAAGACGGCGCGGTCCCAGAAGCCGGTGCACAGGACGGCCGCGAACGCGGGGCCGGGCGGGCGCCACGTCCCGAGGTCGGCCTGGACGAGCGTGATCCGCGCGGCGAGCCCGCGGCGGCGGGCCGCGGCGCCGAGCCGGTCGAGCGCGACGTCGGAGATGTCCACGGCCGTCACGGAACGTCGGCGTCGGCGGCGAGCAGCGCCGCGCCGGACGGCCCGCACGCGAGGTCGAGGACGGGCCCGTCCGGGGCCGCGCGGAGCGCTCGGCCGCGAGGGGATGCGCGGACGGCACGCGCCCGTCCGCGCCGTGCTTGGCGTTCCACCGGACCCGGTCGGGGTGTTCGGCCAGTTCCGGCGGCACGCTCTCGTCCATGATCCCGAGGGTACAGTCCGAGGTCAGCGGCGTTCCGCGACCAGCAGCATGAACAGCGCCGCCGGGAAGCCCTTGCGCCACCACGGGTCGTCGCGGAGCTGCTCCGGCGTCGGATGCGGCTCGCGCAGGTCGGCGATCACGAAGCCGGAGTCTCGGAGCGTTCCAGAGTAGTACTCGAGCGGCCGGAGCCACGATGTGATCATCGAGGGGGACTCCAGGCCGTCCACGTTGAAGTACTGGTCGACGCCGCGCGGCCGGAAGTAGCTGGACGCCGAGACGCTGTTCCCCGCGCCCTGCTCGGAGTTCTCCACGTAGAAGCAGGGGTGCAGGGTCAGCACCACCAGCCGTCCGCCGCTGCGGAGCACGCGCGCGAACTCCCCGATCGCGGACGTCGGGTCGTGCAGGTGGCTGAACAGGTGGTTGCAGACGACGAGGTCGAACTCGGCGTCCGCGGCGGGCACGTCGTCGACGCTGGCGCGGACGAACGACAGCGAGCCGTCCCCGCCGGGCGGCGGAGCCGCGGCGGCCGCGTCGATCAGGCCCTGCGAGACGTCCACTCCGAGGACGTCGGCGCCCTGCGCGGCGAGCGTCCGGGCGACGTAGCCCTCGCCGCAGCCGGCGTCCAGGACGCGCAGCCCCGCGGTGTCGCCGATCGCGTCGAGGACGGCCGCGTCGGTCAGGTCCGTCCGGTACCGGTCGCGGCGCTCCCGGATCACCTTGACCCAGTAGTCCGCGTTGTCCTCCCATCGACGCCGTGTCAGATTCGCAATAGCTTCCGCCGTGTCCTCCACCGGCTCCCCATTTCTTCCCGTCGAGTCGCGGCCGCCCCGGGCCGCCGGCTCAGGTGATGCCCTTCAGCTGCCGCACCAGCGTCTCGCAGGTTTCCCGGATTCTCCTGTCCGTGCAGTCGGCCGCCCGCAGTTCCAGCGCCCGGATCAGCTCCGGGAGCTTGCCGCCGAACGCGCGGTCGCGCCGCAGGGCCAGCGGAACGTAGGTGGACGCCAGGTAGTACACGCAGGCGTCGTTGTAGGCGGTGATCTCCCGCAGGACCTCGTTCGCGGTGTTGCGCAGCGACAGCGAATTGGGGAGCGTGAAGTCGGAGCTGATCCGCCCGTCCCGCATGTAGGTGGGGAACGACCACTCCTCCAGCGCCGCGTAGACGGGCGTGGCGTCCAGTTCCCTGCGGTAGCGCTCGGCGAGGTCGAGGTCGCCGGACTTGATGAGCTGGCCCATCACGACGCCGCGCATCATGAACGCGTTCTGCCGGCCGGGCACCTCGAAGCCGAGATCGGTCTCCAGCTCCGCGCCGATCTTGCTGACCTGGTGCGTCAGGATGTTGAGCGCCAGGATCGAATGGAAGGAGTACGACTTGCGGTTCAGCCGCGGCGCCAGTTCGACCGACGACTCGAAGAGCCGCTGCGGATTGCGCAGCAGGCCCGTGCCGGGCTCGGTCGAGTAAAGCGATTCGAGCGCGCTGTCCTGCTCGCGTCCCCAGAACCGGGCGATGAACGAGGACGTCTTCTGCGTGGCCTGTCCGCGGACGATGTGCAGCCCCGCCTCCAGGGCGTTCAGCAGGTGCTGCTGCGGGAGCCCCGACCGTTCCAGGACCCCCACGTCGACGTCGAGGCCCTCGTCGTGCAGGTCGGCGACGAGCGCGTCGCGGCGCTTGCGGACGGCGTGCGCCATCGCGTACTCGGCGATGCCGGGAACCGACGACATGAGCGCCTGCAGCGACCGTCCGGTGACCCGGTCGAGCCATTCGGCGTTGTCCCACAGCCGGAAGACGGTGCTCTCGTCCAGCCCGGAGAAGGCCGCCACGTCGGACATGTTCAGGCCCATGTCCTTGGTGATCTCGGAGAGTGACTTCGGCTCGCCGTCCGCGGTCATCGCCCGTCCCGGGGGAGTCAGGTGTGGACGGTCCGATCGTAGCGAAACCGGACGTGCCGGACGGATCGGAACGGTGGAGCAGGCGGTCGCGGGCATGGCGTCGGTCCGCTCACACCGGCCCGCGGGCGCGACCGGCGACGGTGGCGGATGCGGTGACGAGGACCCGTGCGGCGTGGTCCAGGAAGCCCCTGTTCGCCTGGACGAGCCGCATGGGACCCGGTGTCACGGCAGCCGCCACCCCTCCTCGACCGCGAGCCCGAACCAGAACACGGCCGTCGCGTGCGGGCCGCGGTGGGTGCCGAAGTCGGCGGCGAGCGCCTTCAGCAGCGCCAGCGACCGGCCCTCCGGCGGGGCCGGTTCGTCCGCGCCGCCGGGACGTCCCGGCGGCGGCCCCCCGTCGGTGATCTCCACCCGGACGAACCGGTCGATGTGCAGGACCGCGAGCATCACGGTGCCGTCCGCGCGCGGCCGTCCGTGCACCACCGCGTTCGTCATGGCCTCGCTCGTCAGCAGCTCCAGATCGCCGAGCCGGGACCGCTGGGCGCCGAAATGCTGCCCGACCAGCTCGCGCACGTAGGAACGGGCGAGCCGCACGGCGGGCGGCGTGGCGGCCAGGTCGATCTCCCCGATCAGCCGACCGGACGAGCCGTTGGTGCGGGCTGCGGGGGCGGAAAGCTCCAGAGCGGGCGCGGAAACCGGGACGAGCACGGGCGTTCCGGACCACGTGTCGGTGGCGTTCATGGCGGCGGCGGCTTCACGTCTCCGTGTCGGGCTGTAAGCGAACATCATGTTCCATGACCTGGTGGGAGTCGGCATCGGCGTGGAACGCTGCGGGCCGCCCGGCATTCCGCACGCACGACCCGTACGACACACACTCTGACGCAGCGCAGGGGCCCGGTCACGGTTGCTTGCGCGCGCGCAAGCGGCCTGCGCCCGCCTGCACCGCGTCACGCACCGTCCAAGATCCAGCGCGTCCCGATTCGGGGAGGGGCGCCCGGCGGGCCGCCGGGACGGGGACCGCCCCCGCGCCCGGGAGGGAGCGCGGGGGCGGAGCGGACGCCCGGGGACTACCGGGGGACTACCGGACGCGCAGGGCCGCGACCGCGCCGGGCGCGGCGGGATGGCGCGCCACCAGGGCGGACGCCTCGCCGCCGCCCTCTCCCGTCCCCGCCGCCGGCCGCCACTCGACCGGGTGGCCGAGCAGGGACGCGACGGCGTCGCAGGCCCCCGGCTGCCCCGCCAGCAGGTCCGTCACCGGGCCGGACGCGACGGACGGTGCGGCGCCGCCGACCCCCGGCGCTTCCGCGGACTCCGACCACGACGGCGTCCACGCGTCCAGTGCCGGGAGGGAACCGGGGAACGTGCGGGCCGCCTCGTGGACGAGCACCGGGACCATCTCCCGCGCGTGGTCCTTCAGCGTCGTGATCAGCTTCGGCAGCCATGGGAGCAGCATCCGATCCGGGAGCCGCCCGAACGCCTTCGACAGGACCTCCACGACCAGCGGCGCGAGCGACGGCGCGGGGTCGAGCGCCTGGACGAACCCGCTCAGATAGTGCGGGAACGACGGGATCGACAGCGGCGACGCCAGCAGCTCGTCGCAGCGGGCCCGCACGTCCGCCAGCGGCATCATCCCGAGCTGCGACTTGGCCGCCCACAGCAGCGCGATCTTCGCGGGCGACTCCGGATGCGACTGCCGCACCGCCAGTTCGAGCTGGGCCCGCTCGCAGCCGAGCGACAGCGCGAGGCTCTCCATGCCGAGCAGGAACCCGAGCATCGCCGCGACCTGCCGGACGCCCGTGTCGTCGTCCACGAACGCGGTCGGCAGCAGCGTGCAGTAGTGCGTGTACCCGGCGGTGACGAACTCGCGGCACCAGTGCGGCAGCTCCGGCTCGGTCGCGCGGTAGTGCGCGAGGAGACGGCGGATCCGGCGCAGCACCTCGGGGGCGTCGTCCACCGTCCGCTCGGCGGCGAGCAGCTCGACGGCCCGCGCGCCCAGCTCGTCCGCGAACCGCTGCGCGCCCAGGTAGACGACGGCGTCCTCGACCGCGCGCAGCGCCGCGGCGGCGGTCGCCTTCGGGTCGTACACGGCGCGCCGCAGCCGCCGTTCGAGGACCTGCTCGGCGGTGACGCCCTCGTAGCCGAGCTCGACCAGCGACCGCTGGTTGCGGCCGATCGCCAGGTCCCAGCTCTCCTGGATCGACCGCTCGCCCAGCTCCCGCGCGCCCATGATCGGACGGACGGCGTCGTCGGGCAGCAACCGCCGCAGCACCCACAGCAGATCGGAGCACGACCGCAGGTCCGGATCGGCGTCCAGGTTCAGCAGCGCCCGCTGCACCGTGCGTTTCTGCAGGTCGAGGCCCAGCGGCTCCAGCCGGTCGAGGACGTCGCGGGCCAGCGGCGGCAGCGACTCGTACCCGACCTGCCCGACCCGGTCGCCGCCGAGCAGGATCTCGCACAGCCGCGTCACGTCCCGGCGGCCCGGCACCCGGTCCTTCTCGATGCAGGTGACGGCGGCGTCCTGGAAGTCGTACGGGGTCGGCCGGGTCCGGCCCCGCATCCCCGCGAGCAGGATGGACGTCTCGAACACCGCGATCGCGTCGGCGGTGGACGCCAGGTACCCGTTGCGGCGCGCCAGCCCGACGATGTCGACGCACCAGCCGAGCAGCTCCGACTCGTCCAGCGGGTCGAGGGCGGGCGGGCTGGACAGGAACCCCGACAGGCGGTCGGTCGCCGCCGCGTCCACCGGGGGCGCGGCGGCGGCCTTCTTCTTCCCGGCGGCCGACACGCCCCGCTGGCCCTTCAACCGGAACGGCTTCACCCCGCCCCGCTTCACCGCCTTCGCGAACGTCGCCGCCGCGATCGACACCGACCCCGAGGCCAGCCCGAACTGCGCCTCGATCGCCGAATGGCTCGACGGGATCAGCCCGTACCGCCACTTCGTCGCCGTGCGCGGCGCGATCTCGAACGGCTCCGCCGACCCGTCCGGCCCGTCCCGTTTCTCCGGGTGCAGGCCGAACTCGTCGACGCGGCTGACGGCGTGGGACGCGCCGCACACGTACAGGCAGTCGGCCGGATCGGCGCCCGTCGCGGCGATGTGCTCGCGCATCCGCGTCCACATGTGCCGCTCGCGCAGC
Source organism: Actinomadura sp. CNU-125 (assembly GCF_001942465.1). Classification (GTDB taxonomy): domain Bacteria; phylum Actinomycetota; class Actinomycetes; order Streptosporangiales; family Streptosporangiaceae; genus Spirillospora. The sequence continues at coordinate 7,313 of NZ_MKJY01000070.1, read as the reverse complement.
TCGTTCCGCCGCAGGTTCCGCGAGTGCGGGTCCAGCCGCCGGAACAGGCTGCCGATCAGCGTCATGACCTGCCGGTACGTGGCGTAGTCGGCGCCCGTGAGGGGCTGTTCGACGTACTGGTCCCACCACTCCGACCAGTGCCGCACCTTCCCGTGGTGCAGCAGGTGCTCCTCCAGCTCGGCGAACCCGGGCCGCAGGTCGCCGATCTCGACGCCGACCGCGTCGCCGTGCAGCGCGTCCTCGTCGTCCGCCCCGACCCCGCCGGACGGCGCGGGCACAGCGTCGGGCACGGCGTTGGCCTCGGCCCCGGAGGCGTCCTCGTCCCGCAGATCCCACTGGTAGACGTGGTCGGTGGAGCGGTCGACGAGCACCAGCTCGACCCCGGCGGTCTCCTGCGCGTACGCGATCGCCTGGTACTCGGCGGACGCCTCGGTGATCGGCGCGACGACGCTCAGCGGCGCCCACTTCTTCGGGAACCCGTCGAGCTCGTTCGCGAACGACTGCAGCGCCACCGGCAGCCGGCAGTTCTTCAGCTCCGCCAGCAGCGGCGCGAAGTCCTCGCACATCTCCAGGTAGACGACCTTCGGCCGCTTCTCCCGCAGCCGCCGCGCCATCGCCAGCGCCGACGCGGGCGAATGGTGGCACACCGGGAAGATCTCCAGCTCCTCCGCCAGCGCCCGGTCGACGTCGTCGACCAGCGCGGCGAGCAGCCGTGCGACCCCGTCCTCGCCGGAGTCGCCGCCGAACGCGCGCGCCGCGTCCAGCAGCTGCCCGCGCAGCGGGTCGAACACGCCGGTGCTCAAGACAGGGTCGCGATCGTGTTGCGGCCGCCCTCCAGGAAGCCCCGCCAGGTGCCGTCGTCCTTGCCGCGCGGCTCCACGACCCCGTGCCAGAACTTGTTGAGGATCGCCAGGTCCTCGGGGGCGCGGCGGGCCAGCGACCCGACGAGCGAGCTGCCGAGCGTCTCGGCCGTCAGCGCCCGCTCACCGAAGAACTGGCTGTGCAGGATCGCGTCCTCCAGCACGCCGATCTGCTCCGCCGTCGACAGCGCCGACTCCAGCTTCTCGTCGTCGCTGGTCGCCGACTCGGCCGCCGACCGCAGGTCCGCGAAGCTCTGCAGCAGCACGTCCAGCAGCGTCGGCGGCACCTCCAGGTCGATCTCGTGGCGGCGCAGCAGCTCCGCCGTCCGGAACCGGACGATCTCCGCCTCGCTCTTCTTGTTCGTCACCACCGGGATCCGCACGAAGTTGAACCGCCGCTTCAGCGCGGACGACAGGTCGTTCACGCCCCGGTCGCGGCTGTTCGCCGTCGCGATGATCGAGAAGCCGGGCTGCGCGAACACGATGTTGTCGTCGTCCAGCTCGGGGATCGACACGTACTTCTCCGACAGGATCGAGATCAGCGCGTCCTGCACGTCGCTCGTCGAGCGGGTCAGCTCCTCGAACCGGCCGATCACCCCCGACTCCATCGCGGTCATGATCGGCGACGGGATCATCGCCTCCCGCGACTGGCCCTTCGCGATCACCATGGACACGTTCCACGAGTACTTGATGTGGTCCTCGGTGGTGCCCGCGGTGCCCTGCACCACCAGCGTCGAGTTCCGGCAGATCGCCGCCGACAGCAGCTCGGCGAGCCAGCTCTTGCCGTGCCCGGGTCGCCGATCAGCAGCAGGCCCCGGTCGGACGCCAGCGTCACGATGCTCCGCTCCACGAAGCTGCGGTCGCCGAACCACTTCTGCGGGATCTCCCGGTCGATACCGTCCGCCCGCTCCGACCCGAGCACGAACAGCCGCACCATCCGCGGCGACAGCCGCCACGCGAACGGCTTCGGCCCGTCGTCGATCGACTCCAGGTAGTCGAGTTCCTCCGCGTACTTCGTCTCGGCGGGGGCGCGCAGCATCTCGGACATGACTCTCCTCATCGTCTGTGTGATCGTCTGGGGGCCTGGGACTTCAGGCCAGGAAGTTCTTGAGCTCGGCCACGAGCTTGGTGATGCGGCCGGACAGGACGGGCGTGCCGAGCCCCTTGAACCGCTCCCGGAACCACGGGTTCACCACCGCGCTGCCCGAGCTGTTCACCGACCCGACCGGGATGAACTTCGCCCCCGACCGGTGCACCGCCTCGAACTGGGCGAAGATCGCCTCGCCCGCCCACTCGTAGAAGTCGGAGATCCACACCACGACCGTGTTGCGCGGATCGGTGATCTTCGGACGCGCCAGCTCCAGCGCCGCGCGCCCGTCCGTCCCGCCGCCCAACTGCGTGCGCAGCAGCACCTCGAACGGGTCGTGCACCCACGGCGTCAGGTCCAGCGCGCGCGTGTCGTAGGCGACCAGGTGGACGTCCACCTTCGGCAGCCCCGCGAAGATCGACGCCAGGATCGTGCAGTTCACCATCGAGTCGACCATCGACCCCGACTGGTCCACCACCACGATCATCTTCGCGGGCGTCATCCGCTTGGCGGTGCGCTTGTAGAACAGCTTGTCGACGTAGAGCCGCTCGTCCTCGGGGCTCCAGTTCGGCAGGTTCTTCCAGATCGTCCGGTCGATGTCGAGGTTGCGGAACACCCGCTTCGGCGGCACCGACCGGTCGATCACGCCCGCGCTCGTCTGCTGCACCTGCGTCCGCAGCACCTCGGCGACCTCGTCGACGAACCGCCGGATCAGCGCCTTCGCGTTCGCCAGCGCCACCCCCGACAGGTTCGCCTTGTCCCGCAGCAACTGCTCGATCAGCGACATGCTCGGCGACAGCCGCCCCGCCAGCCGCGAGTCCGCCAGCACCTCCCGCAGCGCCATCCGCCGGACGAGGTCGCCCTCCATCTCCGACAGCTTCCCGGCGATCTCCCGTCCGCCCTCGTCGCCGAGCGCGCACTTCAACCACCCGGCGTCCTTCTGCCAGTCGGCCAGCTGCGTCGCCGACACCGCCCCGGACCCGGTGGCGAACGTGTTGAGCAGCAGCTTCGACATCAACGCGGCCCGCCGCACGGAAACCGCACCGTCCACGCCGTCGCCGTCCGGTATGTCGGCGACGTCGGCACCGGTGTCGGTCTCCGACACCGCGCCGCCGTCACGTCCGGTTTCGGCGGCTTCATCGTCCGTACCGGAAGTCGGGCCCGCGCCCGTGGCCCCGGCGTGCGCGGTCACGGACGGGACGTCCGGTGCGGCCGGGGGCTCGGCGAGGTCGGCCAGGGACTCGAACTCGGGGCCGAGGTCCGGGAAGCGCTGGACGAGGTTGTCGACCGACGTGCCCGGGTCGAGCAGCGCGGGCGGGAGACCGAGGTCGTCCACGATCGCGACGCTCGACGACTCCAGCGCGGGCTGCTCCTCGGGCTCGAACAGGCGGGCCAGCAGCCGCCAGTACAGCACCTGCCGCCGCTTCTCCTCGATATCGCTCATTTCCGCAGCAACCGTCCCGCCCGCTCGCGCAGCACGCCCACGGCGTCGCCGGTCCGGTTCGCGGCCTTGAGTACCTTCGGGTCGGTCGGGCCGAGCGCCCAGTCGCCCGTGCAGGCGTCGACCGGCTTCTTGCGCACCGTGGCCTGCACCGCCAGCGGCTGCACCCGCCACACGCCGCCGTCCCACCGGACGAGCCCGATGCAGGACGACGAGGCCCGCACGAGTTCGGGGGTGACGGGCCCGCATGCGGGCAGCCGCTCGAAGTCGATGTCGACGGCGCGTCCGTCCAGCTCCAGGGACGTCCCGTTCACCGTGTACCCCTCCAGGAACACCGGTTCGGCGATGCGCACCGGGTGCCGGTCCAGCGGCGGCACCCCCGGGGCGACCGCTTCCGCAAGCTGCACCCGTGCCATCGCAAAGGGATCGACCTCCTTGCCCGCGCGCGCTTTGCCGTCGTCCCAAATGAGGTCGCCGGACGGCCGGAGCGGCATGTCCGTGACGTTGAGGCAGCGGCGTTCGGCGAGCGCCTTCAGCAGCGTCGGGCAGGCGTCCAGGAGGCGCCACAGTTGCGGGCCCGTGATGGTGTCGACCTTCGGTGCCGCGACGGACGTCCGCACGAGCCGCGCGCCGCCGTCGGCCTCCAGCACCCCGTGCACCTGCACCTGGACGGACGTGCCGTGTTCGTGCACGTCCGCGCCCAGCACCAGCAGCCGTCCGGACACCTCGTCGGCCGCCGTCGCCGCCGCGCCCGACCGGGTCAGCAGCATGCCGCGCGCCCACAGGTCGGCCCAGCGGCGCTCCGGGATCGTCTCCATCGTCGCGACCGGCGACGACGCCCGCAGTTCGGCCGCGAGCCCGTCCAGCAGGACGGCCGCGCCGCGCAGCCGCGGCTCCTTCAGCAGCCCCTCGACGAACTGGTCGGCCGCCGACACCAGGTCGTGGTCGACGCCGCGCCAGCCCGCGATCGCCAGTTCGGCCAGCCAGGACCGGCAGCCGGCGAGCAGGTTCGCGGCGATGTCGTCGCCGCCGACGGCCGCGCACTCCGCGCGGGTGCGGCCCGCGGCCCCGTCCAGCCCGGCGAGCAGCGCGTCGTGCACCGAGCCGAGCAGCGCCGTGCGCGCCCCGGCCAGCGTCAGCAGATGCGCCTCCGCGACGGCCCCGGCGACGATCTTCTCGACCGCCTCGGCCGCCGGACCGCCCAGCGGCGACCCGGCGAGCGCCCCGGCGAACGCGGCCAGCGCCGCCGACTGCTCCGCGCCGAGCCGTCCGAACCCGGACGTCAGCGCCGCGTCGAACCCGTCGACCAGGCCGAGCGCCTCGTCGACCCCGGCGGGCGCCCCGCCGGTCAGTTCCTCGAACCCCACCGCCCGCATCAGTGCGTTCCTCCCGGGAACCAGTGCATTTCCGGCAGCGGCTCCGGCGACGCGGGCACCTCCAGGTACGCCAGGTGCCGCAGGAACCGGTTGAACACGACCGCCGCGGGCGCCGGGTCCTTCTGCCCGTCGAGCGCGTCGACCAGGTCGGCGTCCGCTGCGGCGTCGACCTTCAGGTACCGTGCGACCCGCTCCCGCCCGTACTGCAGGACGGCCTCGGCGACCAGCGACTGCAGATGCTTGCAGGGATACGACCCGCGCAGCCCGCCGCACGGACGGTTGTTGTTGGTGCTGCAGCTCAGCCCGTGCGTCCCCGCGGTGATCGACGAGACGTACACGCGCGCGACGTCCGAACCGCTGGACACGACGCCCTGCAGGCGCCCGTCCGCGAGTTCGACGAACGGCACCTTCGCCAGCTTCCGAGGCCGGACGGGCGGCACCACCCGCACCGAACTCGACCGTTCCCACACGCCCAAACCACGACCTCCCGCCGGTGGAACACGAACCGTTCAGCCGTGTCCCACACTGTCAGCGAGGTCCGACAATCCGGGGCTTGCGGACGGGCGCGGTGCGGTGGTCAGGAGCGGTGCATCCAGTGGCCGCCCGCCGACCAGCCGAGCAGGCGCCGGGCGTGCGGCGGCGGCCCGTCGTCGAGGCTCCCGCCGACCAGGACGTGCCGCAGCCCCGCCAGCGCGGGGTCGAGCCGCCGCACGGTGTGCGCGGGCTGCCGGTCGAGTTCGTCCTGCATCCACGCGACCACCGCGACCTGCTCCTTCACCCCGCACAGCGCGAGGAAGAACACGGCCTGCCGCCACGCGTACGCCGCGTCCTTGATCGTGCCGAGCGGGCGCGGGTTGCCGTGCACCTTCCGGACGAGCCGGTGCGCGGTGCCGAACGCGCGGCGTGCGAGCCCGTCCCAGCCGTCCAGCGGGTCGGCGCCGACGGGATGGACGAGCAGCGCCAGGTTGTGCGTCGTCAGGATCTGCGCCTGCTCGATGATCATGCCGTTCTCGGCCGTCGACCAGCCGCCCCGCACGCCCGCGCGCCGCTTGCACAGGTCGTCGAGCCGCTGCCTCTCCAGGGCGGGGTAGTCGATGCCGTAGTAGCGCGAGTAGAGGGTGCCGTCGAGGAGTTCCCCGGCCTGCAGTGCGGCTTTCGTGAACTTTCCGGAGAAACGCCCCATGAAGATGTCGGCGGCGAGTTCCTCCGTGAACGGGACGTCCAGGCCGGAGCGTTCGGCGAGCGTGCGGAGCTCCGCGATCAGCGGGTTCGGCAGGATCGTGCCCGGGAAGCCCTGCAGCGCCAGCTCGGCGAGCTGCCTCAGGACGCCGCGCACCCGCGCCGTCGTGGCGCCCGCGTGCCGGTGCCGTTCGGCGGCCCGCACCCACGGCAGCTCGTGCAGCCGGACCTGGCTCTCCAGGTTCGTCAGCAGCAGCGACCGCCGGTTCCGGAACGCCCGGTACGTCGCGGCCATCACCCGCCGCAGCGCCGGGTCCGCGTACGCCTCCGACGTCGCCGCCGCCGTCAGCTGCGGCACCAGCGCCGCCAGCACCTCCGCCGACGGGACGATCCCGCGTTCGACCAGCGTCGTCACCGGGGCTTCGAGCGCGAGCCCGACCGTGTCGCGCAGCCACCCGGGCACCGCCGTGCCCGCCGCGACGCCCGTGCGGCGCGCCTCGTCCGCGGTCACCGGGCCGACGAACGGCTCGACCGCGGGCACGCCCCCGCCGTCCGGTTCGCCCGCGAGGCGGGCCAGGACGATCTGCGCGATCGCGTGGTGCGGCGGCCGCGCGGCGTCCGCCGCCTGCCGCGCGCGCAGCGCCGCGTGCACCGCCCGACCCGGGCGTCCCGCGCCGGGCGACCATCGACCCGATCGCGTGCCCCAGCAGCCGGGACGGCTCCCGCCCCGCGAGGACGTCCGCCAGCGACGCCCGCAGGATCGCGGCGTTCTCCTTCGGCCTGCGGTGCTTGGTGCAGCGGGTGTGCTCGGCCGCGAGCCGCTCGTACCGCGCGAGCAGCGCGGCGCCCCGCACCCGCCAGCCGTCCGGTTCCACCGCGCGGACGCGCCCGTCCCGGACCGTCTCCAGCCAGTGCTCCAGCAGCTCGTCGGCGAACGGGTTCCACACGGCGAGGGCCTCGTTCATCGCCTCGACGGCCGCGTTCGGGCGCCGCGCGCCGAGCCGCCACCGGATCTCCGCGACGGGCTCGCGGTGCACCAGTGAGGCGTCCGCGGGCTGCGCGCCGGGCCGCGGGACGAACCGCAGCCGGTCGGCGAACGCGCCGATCTCGTCCAGGACCTCCAGCGCGCCCGCCCGGTCGCCCGCCCGCAGCAGCCACGCGACGACGAGCAGCGCCGACTCCTCCGGCAGGACGACCTCGTACCGTCCGTCGTCGAGACGTTCGCCGAGTTCGCGGACGCCGTCGTCGGTGAGCGCGCGCCGGAACAGCGCCGCGCGCCGCGCGGGCAGCCCGGCCCGCCGCGCCGCGTCCGCCTCGAAGCCGAGGAGGTCGCCGCCGCCGCGGCGGCGCCCGTCGCGAACCCGCCGCGC
>NZ_MKJY01000069.1 GCF_001942465.1 Actinomadura sp. CNU-125 | reverse complement strand
ACCCACGTTTCGCGGCAGCCGTTGACGACGATGTTTTCCACGTCCGCGCTGTCCAGGAACGGCTGCAACGGCCCGAGCCCGAACCGGCGATCGAACACCAGCCGCGCCACCTGCCGCTGCACCTCGACCGGAACTGTCCACCCTGCCGACATCTGCTCGTGCGCCCACACCTGCACCTGCGCCTCGATCAGATGCCACGCGCGCGCCCGATCTACGTCGTCGGTCAGGACGTCCGCCAACTGCGACGACACCTCACGCAGGGCGGCCCACCCGTCCACGTTCGGAATGCGAGGCGCGACGACGGTTCCCGCAGACGATGAGGGCGTAGAGGTCCATCCTGTTTGCTTCATCGCCGCACCTTCACGATCGTTCGAAGCGGCACCCGTGGGCGTGGAACCCGCTCTGCTTCACCCACTGCTGGTTCGGGCATGGCCGTACGAACCCGGCGTCCGAGGGACTCCAGTGAACGCATCAGCAAGGACGTCCGGAACGTCATCCGAGGCCTCGTGCCGTCCGACAACACCCGCGCCTCACTCGGAGAGAACGCCAGCTCGCCCAGCACCGGAAGCTTCAGTACGCGCTCGACCTCCGCCGAGCTGTACGGGCCGTCCGACACCAGGCACAACGCCAACCGGCCGGGCGCCAGACCGCGCAGTACCTCAAGGCGAGGCGTCGCCGCGTCGACTTGCGCCAGCGTGGGCTTGAGGACCATGACCACCAGGTCGCGGCATCGAGCAACGCCACCGGCGTCTCCACGCCGCCCACACGTCCCAGGTCCGCGAACACTTCGTCGTCGCGCGCCGTGAACGCCTGGGTCAGCGGACCCCACAATGCCGCGAGCTGAGAGACGTTCCGGGGATCACGAACTCCGTGCAACAGCCCCGCGTTCCCGTCTTCGGACATCGGAACTACGTACTCCTCCAGCGGCAACTCGGTGCCCGAGGACAGAGGCGTCCGCGACGCGAGACCGAGCATGCCCGGGCCGGCGGGTTCGCGGAGCCGGTCGGCCATGAACCCCGGAAGTACACGACGCCCCGCGGGGTCGCATTCGGCCAGCAGCACCCGGCGCGGCCACGTCAGCGCCAGGCCCAGCGCGGTCGTCGTTACCCCTGGCGATCCACCAGGTGACACCAGACAGCACAACGTCACCGTTCAGCCCCGCCTCTCCGTGACCACCAGCACGACGAGCCCGGCTGCCGCTCGCCGTGCCACCGTGCTGCTGTCTGCGTCGGCCACCAGCAGCGACGCGCTGATGGTCCCCTGGGCGTCCGGGGTACTCACCTGATCGACGACCGCCTCGACATCACGCGGCACGACCGACTGGCTGCCTTGCGCGTCGGCCCCGGCCGACGGTGCTTGGCCGCCCGCTGTGAAGACCACTCGCACCCGCCAGCCGGGCGCCAACCCCGGCGGCACCTCGCTCGCCTTCAATGGAACGGTCACCAGCGTCTGGCCCTGTTGCGGGCTCCGTCCCGACGCGAGTTGCGACGCCGCCAGCAGCGTCCCTCCCCGTAGGTGGATCGCGGCGCGGCGGCCGACGACGTCCTCCAGGTGGCGCTTTGGCACCGTCGGTACAGCCGAGTCCACTGCCACCCTGGCCACGGTCAGGTCCGCTCGCTCCAGCTTGTGCCCCGCCGCCACGTCGCGGGCCAGCCGCACGACCGCCACCCGCTCGCTGGACGAACGGAAGAGGTACACGTTCGTCAGTACAGCGAATGCCAGCAGCATCGCTCCGCCCGCCATCCAGCCCGGACGGCGTTGTCGCGCCAAGCGCCCCGCCGTAGGCGGCACGGCTCCGACGCCGCGAGCCTTCGGTACCCCCTTCGACTGTGCCCCTGCGCCAGCCGTTCTCATCGATCTCCCCGTCCGTAGAGTCCCTGTGCCTCGGCCACACGCAGCCGGAACGTCGTCGAACGGCTCAGCGGTGGCAGCACGCCATTCGAACCGTCGGATCCGGTCCAAGTCCCGCCCCACACCACCGTCACCCGCACCCGGTACGCGCCGCTCCGCTCGCGCGCCGACGACTGCGAATACGTGTACGAACAGTCGGTGCGCTGCCTGGATGCTCGGTGAGACTCGTCGTAGGCGGTGCCTGGTCCGGTGCACCGGACGACGCCTCGTCCGTCACCGGGATCGATCGTCATGCTCTGCGGTTGTGCGACCACGTTCGCCCACACCCCGCGAGCGGCGGCACGGCCGGTCATGGTCTTCCAATTCGTCACCCAGAACCACTCGGGCAGCCCGACCAACCCGTCAGATCCACGAGGCGGCGCCGTCCGGACGCTCGGCGCTGGAATCGGAAGCCGCCTCCACTCTGTTGCGGCCAACTCAGACGGCGCCGGTGCCGCGCTCCCGCCACCCCTCTCTTCCGGCTCGCATACCTGGACGTCGCCGCCGGCGTTTTCGCACTCGTAGGGCGCGAGGCGCTGCGGTCCTTCCGGCGGAGCCCCCTGCACAGTCGGGTCGTTGGTTGGAGCGTTCCCCTCGGTTCCATCGTCCTTCGCGCCGAAGCCGTATCCGTAGGTGTAGACGCTCGGTGGAACAGGCTCGTCCGGCGGTGTCGCCGCGATGGTGGCGGGCAAGAAGAGACCGCCGATCAAAGTCGGCGCCACTGCCTTCACTTGTTCAGCACCCCTCGCCCAGAACGATGAACTTGCTTACGCGCCACCGACCTTCGGCTCCCTTTTCTAGGAGCGCCTTGATATTTCGCTCTTTGACGCCTCGGTTCAGTTTCTTCTGTGTTCGTGTGTCCAAGAGTCCTGCGTTGCTGGAATCTTGACAGTCGCGGACCACGGCACCGTTCCTTGTGAGATCCACACGCGGAGTGTGAACGACGATGTTGCCGTAGGTAGCTTGGCTCTTCCCCTTCATGTCGTCGATCCGCTTCAATACTCGAGAGAGTTGAGGTTCGACCATCACGGTGGACAGCTCCAGCTTGCGGGTCTCTGGCGCGAGAGAGTCCGCTCTATCGAGCATGGCGACGAAATCCGTGTAAGCCCGCGCGACGGCTGCGGTTGGCGATGGTGACACGGCCTGGGCGGAATCGGTTGGAGACGGTAGAGCCGCGGCGTCCTGTCCTGTGCTGCAGCCTGCTGTTGCCAAGGTGATGCCCGCGACACTGAACCAGCAGAATCGAGTGACCGTCCAGCGACCGATTCCGGTCAAGGTGTTACCTCCGTGTCCTTTGTGCTTCGCAGCCGTCATACGACCTGTTGCAACAGCGTCGCGACTAGGCTGCCGAGCGATCGTAGGGGCATGGGTAGTGTCGTGTGTCCGTGTCACCTCGTCGTGAGGGCAAATCCACGTACATTCGACGCCAAGGGGCTTCGTATTTACGCGTATATGCCTTGTATGGACGGGTTGTGAATCTTGGTTCGTCGAGGCGAGCGGGATTGGGCCTCACATACCCGGAAAGCCGACAGTCGACGTGGACGAGATTCGGCCGTCCTTAACGGCGGCGACAATACGAACCTCTGCGGCGTGCCGCTGCTTGTACAACCGACTGGCGGGAAGCTGGCGGCGCCGGGCGATCTCCTGCACGGACAGACCCTCCAGCCTCGTCGCGATGACCAGCTCGGCAGCGTCCGGTGTGACGATGCCCTGCCGGACGCTGTCCAGGAGCAGATGGACGGGATCGTCTTCGGCGGTCGCGGCGGCAGGTCCTTCTGGCATTCCCGAAGGGTCGTAGGGCACAAGCTGTGTCTCTCGCCCCCGGACTCGCAGAGCGCCCTTCCGAGCCCACAACATGAGCCGAGCGGCGATGTGCGGCCGATCGATATCAATCCGGGCGAGCTGCGCGACGAACTCCGTAAGCAGCTCGGCGACGATGTCTTCCGCATACCTCTCGGGCGTAGTACGAAGGGCGCGGGCGGCCGTGTTCTTCAGTCCGGGCATCGCCACCCCGACGCAACCGACGACCCACGCCGGATCGTCCGAGCGGGCCCGCTGGACGAGCTCCCTCCACGCGGCGTCTTTGAGTCCATCGGACGCGGCCTGTTCCAGCAGCAGCGTCCGCAACTCGGCGAGGCTCACGACGCGGCCGGGCAGCCCATGACCGATCGTGCGGCCGTCGAGTCCGAGCGGCTTCGGGCCCGTGGTCAGGAGCTGGAAGGAACGTTCGGCGACAGCCAGCGCGTTGCCGCCGCGTACGCGGTCGGCCTCGTTCGTCGTGGCTCGCACAGCGGTGTCCTGGTCGAACATGACGGCCCCCTGAAGGTCGTGTCGGATCGGTGCCGTCAGGTATCGGCCACGACGTCGACACTTCATGGGCAGAACGTGAGCGCGAGCATGTGCTCACGGCTGGGAAGCGGTCGTCAGGAAACACTGTGACCTGGAGGAACACTCGTCGCCGCTCGTGCTGAGGCTGACAGGTAAAGCGGCTCGTCTGTTCATTAGCGGCCTGACCTGCGAGGACGCCAGCCACAGATTGCTTGGTACGGACTCCGTAAACCGTCGAAGTCTGCGCGCTTGGACCGCAGGGGCGGTGTCCCGCAGCCCGCTGTCGAGCGCGAGCGTTTTAAGCCGCAGGCCATCGGCAACGGCCTTGGCAGCCTCGACCGGGCGGGCGGGCGCGGCGACGACTGCCACGGGCGCGCCGTTTTTGGAGCGGCCCGCCGAGGGCGTTGAGGTGGCCGACTCACGACTTGCCATCAAGGTGAAGGCGGCCGAGGTGGGCTGCTCCATCTGGCCGTCGTGTTTCCGGTCCTCAAGGTCCTGAGCCGGTGCTCTACTTCGTCGCGAGCCCATTCGTTCACGAGAGCTCTCCGGACGTAGGGGCTCAGCCCGAAGACCTCGCGGACCTGTATCAGCGTCTCAAAGTCCGCACACTCGCGGACGTCCCACCCGTAGGCCACGGCGAAGTCCTGGAGCTCCTCCTCGGTGTGACGTCCGAACCTGCGTTGCATGTAGTACGGCTGAACGAGGTCCCATTCGCGAGGCCCAACGGCGACATGGTCCCAGTCGCCGAGCAGTACACCACCGTCGCGAACACGGAGCAGGTTGTTGGAGTGGGCGTCTCCGTGGACGAGTCCAGGTCGTAGCTGTTCGCGCAGGGCCGCCCAGCCGGACCGGAGTTCGTCGATTTTGGTTAGAAGCCAGGCCCGATCTTGCGGCTGCACCCCATCCGGGTGATTCGCTACTGCCCGCGAAACGCCCTCGAACGGATCGGACAACGGTCTTAGCGCAACGGGAGGCGGCGGTTCCTTGTGGAGGATGCGAAGTAGCCGGCCGAGGTCGGCGCCGGTACCGCGAGGGCGGTCGACGACATCCAGCAACTTCCAGACTGACACCACTCGGCCAGTAACGAGGAATGGTTCAACGGTGGCTGGCTCCACCGCCGGGTATCCGCAGCCGACGAGCCAGCGGGTCACGGCCACCGACACCTTGATCTGCTCCAGGGCATCCGGGGCGCTGGCAATGCGAACGAGCAGGCCCGAGGAGGGGAGCGCCACGGCGGAGTTGCTGTGCTGGTGCACCAGCGCGCATCGTCAACCGCGACACCGCAGCGTTCGGCGACCTCGGCGAGCACTGCGCGGATTTCAGCCGGAAGAGCTTCCATGAGGTGGGAGTCCCCGTCGTTCAGCGGAGGCAACCGGCGAGCACAGGTTGAGCAGCCTCGAACAGTTCTTCCACTTCAGGTTCTGCCCTGTGCGCGTGTAGGGCGACCAGAACCTCGGTGACCCGAAGGCAGATGCGCCGCGAGGAGATCTGCGCGGCGAGCGTGAGCAACTCCTGGCCGCGTGCACAAGCCTGTTCTATCTCGAGAGCCTGGGCATGGGCGATCGACAGAACACCCAGGCTGAACGCGCGCGGGCGCAGGTCCGTCCGCACGGGAAGGCTCGCCTCGGCGGACCGGACGGCGTCGCGCCCCATGCCGAGGTTCACATAGCAGCGGGCTTCCTCATGGCGGAGATGCCCCAAGCCGTACGCCCCCATCCACGCGGGTTCGTCCTTCGTGCCGACTTGGTCGTAGGCGTCCCACACACTGCCGAGCATGCGCTGTGTGCCGGCACGGTCGCCGGTGAGCGACCAAGCGAGGGCGGCTTTGGTGGTCAGGAACGAGCGGCTGAGCGGCGGCGCGGTGCGGGCCACTCCCACCGCGCCCTCGGTGTACGCGAGTGCCTGCTGAACGAAGTTCGCCCGCAGTGCTGGACGATCGGCGAGTGCGGCCTGGTGCATCTCGTGTTCGCCGCGGCGGGAGAGCACCCACGCGGTGAGCGACGCATCCTCCGACTCGTTGGCCATGCTGGCGGCGCGGCCCAGCAGCATCAGCGACGCGTCGAGCCGGTCGGTGTCCAGATTCATCGCCGACACCCGCAGCGTGAACTCGGTCGAGGCGGCGAACAAGCGCCGGCGCAGGGCGTCGGGGGCGTGGCCGTGGAGGCGGGGCTCGATGACGTCCTTCAGGTAGTCGGTGGCCTGCTGACGGATACGCGTGCCCCCGAACTGGCGGTCGGACGCCATCAAGGCGGTGAGCATGCCGCGGATCGCCTCGACGTCGCCCTCGGCCGGGTTCGGAGGTCGTAGTGGTTGGGGCCCGTCCTGGAACAGTTCGTCCTCGCTCATGTTGAGCGCCCGGGAGTACAGGATCCGGTAGCGCTCGGTGATCCGGACGACATCGCCTGCCTCCCAACGCTCGACGTAGCGGCGCAGACTGCGCACGCTCGGCATCTTGTACGGGTAGTCGGCCGCGTCCCGGAGCTCCTGGGCCATGCGGGGGATGTCCCAGCCCAGAGCTCGTCGCTCTCGGCGCATCCGGGACCGCACCTCTGGGGTCGTCTCATAAACCATGAGCGTGCACCTCATTACGTGCCGGGCGGTCGATGAACCGGAAGATGTCGCAAGCTGTCGAACATTGTCGGCTAGAGCTGTGGCGCCCGCCGCGGATTCACTTACAGTGACCAATTCGTCACCACTGTAGGGAGTCGGTCACGGTGCACATGCGAGCCACAGGACCCGACCACGAGGAGGACCTCGTCCGCCTCCGTGCGGATTTCGACGGCTGGAAGATCGGCCACCGCGACACCACCCGATGGACCGCCGAACGCGTGCTCATCGGCCGACGGAGCGGCGCGGTCGCCGTCGAGGCCGACGCCGTCGAAGAGCTGCGCGCCCAGCTCGACGCCATCACCGAGATCGACTGCGAGTTCGCCCTCAGGGACCTGGGAGCCGAACTCGGGAAGCGCGGATGGCCAGCCAAGGCTTACGGCGGCACGCTCGTTACGGAACGCGACGATCAGCTTCTGCAGCTGGTGTCGTACCGCCGCGGGATGTTGTGCACGGGCTGGCAGCAAGACGCGCCCGCGGTGGCGCTTGGTCGACGGAGTGCACGGCGCGTTCCCCTCGGCGCCGCCACCATCTGATTGATCTTCCGCCCCGGCCGAGTCGCCGATGCCCGCCTCAACGCCCCGTCGGCTGCTGAACGCGGCCGTGCTGGGTGTCTCCGACCCCCTCACAGTCCGAACTTCGTCCGTGCACGACCGGCTCCAGGACGGACACCTGACCACCCCCGAAGGGCACACACGTGATCACCGATGAACTGACTGACGCCATCTACCTGGAACCGACAAAGCAGGCGCCTGAGCAAGCGAGACGGTTCCTCTCCGAGCGGCTCAAGGAGTGGGACGCCGACGACTTCAACGGGCGCTTGATCGTCTCGGAGTTGGTGACGAACTCCTACGTGCACGGCGCCGGCACCATCGTGGTGCGCGTCTTCCGCGACGAACAGAACGGACTGCCGAAGGTGGAAGTCTGGGATGAGGGCGCGAATCTGCCGGTCGTGCGGCCTCCCAACTACGCATTCACCTCGGGTCGAGGGCTCGTGATGGTCGCGGCACTCGCGGCCGACTGGGGCGTACGTCCCTTCCCCGGGGGTGGCAAGGCGGTCTGGGCGCTCCTGCTGACCTGACCAGAGCTGGCCATCGGCGAGCTCGCGGTGAACGCCGTCTCCAATGCCGATGGACCGCATGAGATCCGGTTCGCGCTCGCTGTCACGTGTGCGACCGAATGCCCGGGCAAGGCGGTGGCGTTCGCGTTACCGGCGCCCGCCCACTCTGCCCCGCCCACAACCCCAGGACCGGCGGTGTCGAACACGAGGCTGCTCCCTCCGGCCTCCCCCGGTTCCACCGCCGGTCCTGGCTTCACTCGCTCGGCTACTTCAACGCATGGAGGAACGCAGTGGACGATCCGAGGCTCCACGGTGACGACGAGCCGCTGGTGACCCTGGCGGACAGGCTGAGTGCCCGGGGCTGGAACTGCCAACTCCAGAAAAGGGCCGGTGATGCCGAACCTGCGCTACTGCGCCTTCAGCCCCCCGGCGCTCACGGAGTCTCCACCCGGACCGTCGAGGTCGAGGTGCGCGAGTTCGAGCGAGGACCGCACTTCGCCTACGCGCAGAACTCCCGACGCCCGATCGCGCCGGTCGCCCAGCTTGATCGGGCCGTCCGCGCGGTTGTGCACGTCCACGGCGGCACCATGCCCGCCCCGCCGCAGGTTCCGGACGGACTGCTGGCCGCCTTCGAGTCCTTGAGATCGGAACGGCAGGACGGCCTCCCGGCTGCCCGGGGTGCTGGGGACGAGGTCGAGGAGTGACCCGGCTGAGCGATGGAGGGGCTGTGGGAGTTGACGAACGCAGGGTGATTCCCCAGCTCCGGTTCGTCCCGTACGACAGGTTCGAGTACGCGCGCGACCTAGTGGAGCACCTCAGCGACGCGGGCCTGCGCGCGTTCAGCAGTTGGGAGTGCGTTCCAGCCACGGTGTCGGTCACGACGCACTCGCTTGAGGCCGGACCGCGATGGTCACAGACCGTCTGGTGTCTGCCGTGGCCGGGTCGGGAGGTCCTGTACTGGCAATGGCCCCGAGTGGCCTATAGGGACGGCGTCCTCCTCGGGCGGTGGTTCGAGCCCTTCTGCCCGCTTGCCGCCACTGCGCATGCCGCCGCTCATCTCATCGCTGTTGTGGGGAGTGCTCACGACGTTTCGGACGATCCTGGGAGGTTGCCGCTGCAGCATTCGTGACGCGTTCCGTCAGATGGTGCGCCGGTACATCCGAGCGGTCCATCGCGTGCTCATCATCTGTCAGAAATCCGCTCGACCTGGGGTTTCTTGCCTCCGGAGACGTTCCCGGTACGCACTGCCCGTCCGGTTCGAGGTGTCCGGCATCGGTCGATGAACTGACCTCCCGGATCCTTGACGGACGTGCGCGTGCGAGCGAGCGTCAAGGAGACGGGTGTCACCCTTGGTCACACCTGCGACGCTGGAGGCTGTCGTGCGGCTAAGTTTCGTTGGGATCACCCCGGACACTCCGACCAATGAGTGTCCGGCCGTCTACGTCGATGAGGACACTGGCGACTTCTGGTTCCAGGGTGAGCGGGTCACCGACACGCGCGCGCTGGCCGAGGTCGACGGGCACAGCCCGATCGGCGCGAACGAGGTGGTGGTGAAGCTGCCGCCGGTGATGAAGGACATCATCCTGGAGGCGATCAATGGCACGTACGAGCGAGGGAGACGCGGGCCAGGCCGCCACGGCGAATGACGGGACCGGTGAGCAGGTCCCGCAGACGTTCACCTCGATGCTGACGGGGTGCCGATTCTCGGCCGTCCATCTGGAGCAGCGCGACGTCTACACCCCGGACAACGCCGACTTCCTGCGGTGGCGGAACGGCGATCACTTCGACCCCATCGAGTGGGGTCAGGGCTGGATCGACATGGTCGCGCCGCTTGTCGAACGCGGTGTGACGGTGCGTCGTGCCCGGATCGTCTCCGAGCCGGTGAGCGACTACATCCGGTTCGAGTACGGGGTCACGCCGATGAACGTGGCGGCGGGGGAGCAGGTGCGGTGGCTGCCCCGTCGCCGAGCGTCGGACCTGGTGGTGCCCGGCAACGACTACTGGGTGTTCGACGATCGGCTGGTGCAGTTCAACCACTTTGCCGGGGACGGTTCGTCCCTGCGGCAGCCGGAGAACCGCGACGAGTCGACGGTGGTGTCGATGTGCCTATCGGCGTTCGAGGCCGTGTGGGAACGCGCGATCCCGCACGAGGACTACAAGCCGGCCTGATCGGTATCGCCCCGTGCCCGGCTCGCCGTCGTCGTCCGCCCAGGCCGCCCGGCAGGCGCTCGCCGACCAGTTGAAGGAGTTGCGCGGCGAGGCCGGCCTGACGGCCAAGTCGCTCGCCGCCGAAGCCGGGTGGGACCGGACGAAGGTCTCCCACATTGAGCACGCACGCCGCCCACCGTCCGCCGAGGACATCCGGACGTGGTGTCGCGTGTGCGGCGCCGACGACCAGGCCGAGGACCTGGTGGCGTCCCTGCGGGCCGCCGAGGGCATGTGGGTCGAGTGGCGCCGCATGGAGCGAAGCGGGCTGAAGCGGGCACAGGAATCGGTTCTCCCACTGTTCGAGCGGACGCGCATGTTCCGTTCGTACGCGTCGTGGCTGCTACCGGGGTTGCTGCAGACCGAGGGCTATACCCGGGCCGTCCTGCAGGCGGTCCGGCGACGCCGTGAGCTCGTAGACGACGTCGAGGCCGCAGTCGCTG
Source organism: Actinomadura sp. CNU-125 (assembly GCF_001942465.1). Classification (GTDB taxonomy): domain Bacteria; phylum Actinomycetota; class Actinomycetes; order Streptosporangiales; family Streptosporangiaceae; genus Spirillospora. The sequence goes on along the minus strand of NZ_MKJY01000069.1, from coordinate 8,638 downwards.
TTCGGATGGAGCGCACGCGGATCCTGCGGCGGCCAGGCCGGACGTTCGCGTTCCTGGTGGAGGAGTCGGTGCTGCGGACGGGCGTCGGCGGTGCTGAGACGATGCGCGAGCAGCTCGCCCACCTTTCGGACCTGGCCTGCCTGCCGTCGACGTCGCTGGGGATCGTCCCGATGCGGTCCGATCGCGAGATCCGACCGGTCGAGGACTTTTGGATCTTCGATGGTGAACAGGTCGGCGTCGAGCTCGTCTCCGGTTACCTGACCGTCACCAACCCTCGAGAGATCGCCATGTACGGGCAGGCGTTCGGGGCGTTGGCGGAAGAGGCCGTCTACGGCGCCCGGGCTCGGCGCCTCATCGACGATGCGCTCGACGTCCTGGCTGACGAAAAGTGACCTGTCACATCTCGTCACACTCGTCGCCCCGGCGGTTCGCCCGCTCTTAGCGTCGCACTGCACCGCTCCTCAACGGGCTTCGCAGACCGAGGAGCGGCGGCCATGCCCGGCTCGGGCAGACCGCGTGCGTGCTGAGCGCAACGACGAGCGGAAGGACCCCCAATGATGAGCCACAGCATGATGGAGCCCTCGCAGGCAGCCGGCGAGGCGGCGAACCAGGACCCGTTCGAGTTGGACATCCGCGTCCTCGAGTCGAGCGACGGGGCCGCCTCCCTCATCAACCTGACCGACGACAACTGCGGCAGCTCCTGCCCGAAGGCGTGCGCGACGAACGTGGGCTGAGGATGCCCGATCGCACCGAGCGTTCGCGCGCCCGGTGCGACGAACCGTCCGGCTGGTGGCGTACGAGGTCGATTGGCGAGGAGAGCCCACGGTGGACGGCCGGTTGTACCGGTGCGGCGATCTGGTGCTGTTGCGGGCCGCTCCGCATGGCGAGTTGCCGCTGCCCGCTTGGCCGGACCTGTCCGGCGACACCCTCGAACATCGCGCTCAATGGCGCGCTTGGCTGCGGACCGTCTGGGCGATCGACGCCGTCGCCGTCGCGATCGAGCACGCCAGCCCGGTGCTCGCCCAGGAGGTGCGGACGGTGTGTACAGCGGAGGCCCCGGACGTTCGGCGAGTGCGGAGGGCGGTGTCGTCTGTCGTCCGGTACACGCTGCGGATGACGAGCCGGGCCACTCCCTTCGGGCTCTTTGCCGGGGTGGCCACGGCGTCGTTCGGCCAGAAGCTGGCATGGCGATGGGGTGATGCTCACCGTGCCGTCGCCCGAGTGGGCGGGCCCTGGCTGACCGAGGTGATCGAACAGCTCGAAATGACGCGTGCACTGTTCGAGCGACTTCACCTGGTGGCCAACGACCTGTGCTTTCGGCGCGGGGATCGGTTGGTCGTGCCGTATCCGCCTCCGGCACCGCGGCGAGACAGCGTCTCGTCGGCGGAGGTCTCGCTTCGGTACACGGCGGTCGTGGAGATCGTTATCGAGGCGGCGCGGTCACCGATTCGGAGTGGTGAGCTCGCCGGGAAGCTCGCGGCCGAGTTCCCCGCGCGGCCGTTGCCATCGATCGTCGACATGCTCGCCGACCTGGTGAAGCAAGGGGTACTGATCAGCGGCCTTCGGCCATCGGCCACCGTGGTTGACCCTCTCGGGCATGTGATCGAGCGGCTCGAATCTGCCCGGGCGGACGGCATCCCGCAGGCTGCGGGCACGCTGCGACGGCTGCGCGGAGTTCGGGACGACTTGGAACGGCACAACAACGAGCCCGATCCCGTTCGGGCACGGGACGCGCGTGCCGTAGCGGTCTCGCGAATGCGCGAGCTCCACCCCCACCCCGTCCAGCCACTCGCACTGGACCTGCACCTCGACAGCGAACTCGTCCTGCCTCATCCCGTCGCTCGAGAGGCCGGAGCCGCAGCGTTCGTCCTCGCCCGGCTGACCGCCTATCCATTCGGAACGGAACCTTGGAAGCAGTTCCACACTCGATTCTTCGAGCGATACGGCGTCGGCAGGCTCGTACCGGTCCTGGAGCTGCTGAACCCGGACGTCGGCTTGGGCTTCCCATCCGGCTACCTCGGCGCCGCGCCCGAACCCCGCCTACCGACCTCCGCACGCGACGAGCGGCTCCTGGCGTTGGCCCAGGCCGCCGTGCTCGACGGACGGGACGAGGTGGTCCTGGACGAGCGGCGTATCGAGCAGCTCGCACCGGACGAGCCGGTGCGACACCAATCGCACGCGGAGATCTGCTTCGAGCTCCGAGCGGCTTCGGAGGCCGCTGTCGACAACGGCGACTTCACCTTGGCCGTCACCGGAGTCTCCCGAGGTATGGGCACCATGGTCGGCCGCTTCGTCGGCTCGCTCAGCCGGGCTGCACAGGAACAGTTGAGAGACAGGTTCGCCAGGTTGCCGACAAGCGATCCGGATGCCCTGCCCGTACAGCTCTCCTTCCCGTCGCTGAGCCCGGAGGGCGCCAACGTCAGCCGCGTCCCCGAGCTGCTGCCCCATGTCGTCAGCCTCGGTGAGCATCACGCGGTGCGCGGCACGCGGATCCCGGTGGACGACCTTGCCGTCGGTTGTGACGGCGAACGGCTCTACCTGGCGTCCATCGGCCTCGGGCGGCGAGTGGATGCGGTGATCCCGCATGCGCTCGACCTGCGCGCGCATACTCCGCCGATCGCGCGGTTCCTGGCGGAGGTCGGCAAGGCGCAGGACGCCGTCCTCACCGGCTTCGATTGGGGCGTCGCCAGTCGTCTGCCGTTCCTCCCCCGCGTGCGGCACGGGCGGACGATCCTCTCGCCAGCCCGATGGCTCTTGGACTCGGCCGACCTCCCCGGGCAGGACATTCCGTGGCCCCAGTGGCTGGACGCTTTCACCGAATGGCGCACCCGCCGACGTCTCCCCGAGACCGCGGTCCTTGCCGACGGAGACCGCCGCCTGAAGCTGGACTTCGCCGAACGGGCGCATCTCGCGTTGCTACGGACGAGCCTTCGGCGTACGCGCCGAGTCGTCCTGGAAGAAGCCGCCGACGTAGAGGACTACGGATGGTGCGGCGGCCGTCCCCACGAAGTGTCGTCCAGTTGACGACCACCGCGATTACGCGTTGCGCGCGCTCGGCGATTGGGCGTCATGTGGCTCGGCGGGACGACGGGCATGTTCCCGGCGCGTCGCCGTGGCTGTTCGTCAAGCTCTACGGACATTTCGACCGCCAGACCGAGCTGCTGGCGCAGGACGTGCCCGCCCTCCTCGCGCAATGGGATAAGCCACCCGCCTGGTGGTTCACCCGTTACCGCGACCCCGAACCCCACATCCGGCTCCGAATCGCGGTGGACGACTTTGGGACGGTCGCCGCGCGAGCAGGTTCGTGGGCCCAGCGCCTGCGGCGGGCGGGACTGCTGCGCGACGTCCAGTTCGCCACCTATTACCCGGAGGCCGGACGTTGGGGCAGTGGATGCTTGATGACGGCGGCGGAGGATGTGTTCGGCGCGGACTCACAAGCCCTCGTGGTCCAGTTCGGTGAACCGTCCCGGCCTCGCGACGACGTTCTCACGGCGGCACAGTTTGTGGCGATCGCCGTTGCCTTCACCGGCAGTACCCAGCTCGGGGTGACCTGGCTGATCCAGCACGTGACCGCGAAGGCGTCGGCACCCTTGCCGCGCGATGCATTGGCGCAAGCGGTGCTCCTCGCCGATCCGGCGGACGACTGGCAAGGGCTGCGTGCGGTCCCAGGCGGCAAGACCGTCGTGGAGGCGTGGAAGCAGCGCGAGGACGCGCTGACCGCCTATCGCGTGCTCCTGGACGGGGACGGCGGAATCGACCCCGACGCCGTCCTCACATCCCTGCTGCACGCCCACCACATGCGGGCCATCGGCATCGACCCGGACAACGAGCGCACCTGCCTCCGGCTCGCCCGCACCGCCGCCCAGGCGTGGACGGCCCGCGCTGCGAGGAGCCGAGCATGACGCCGCTCGCCCTGAACGCCGCCCGGACGGTCGCCGAGGCGCTCGCTTCGCCATCCGACGCACGGGCGCTGGGCCTCCGGCGGGAATGGTGGCCTCAGTCGCTCGCGGTCGGCGCCGCGGGGGTCGCGCTGCTGCACATCGAGCGTGCTCATGCGGGGTTGGGACCGTGGCAACGGGCCCACGAATGGCTCGACCGCGCGACGCGCGACGGCGTCCACACCGGCGAGGACGCTCACCTGTACTACGGGGCGCCGGCGCTCGCGTTCGTCCTCCACGCGGCCACCGGAGAGCGAGGCCACTACGCCCGCGCCTTGGAAACCCTCGACCACCACATCGCCATCGAAACGCGCCGCCGCCTCGACGTCGCCCACGCCCGCATAGACGGGAAAGCGCCTCCCGCGCTTGCCGAGTTCGACGCCATCCGTGGTCTGACCGGCATCGGCGCCTACCTGCGACACCGCGCCGCCAACGCCCCGCTGCTCGCGGAAATCCTGACCTACCTCGTACGGCTCACCGAGCCCATCGACGACCACGGCGAGCCGCTGCCCGGCTGGTGGACGAACCTCGGACCCTCCGGTCGCCCGGCGCGCGACTTCCCCGGAGGGCACGCCAACACCGGCATGGCGCACGGCATCGCCGGCCCGCTCGCGCTCCTCGCGCTGGCGATGAAAGACGGAGTCGCCGTCGATGGCCACATCGAGGCGATCGAACGCATCTGCACCTGGCTCGACCGCTGGCGACAAGACGACGGCAACGCCCCTTGGTGGCCGTACTGGATCACCCGCGCGCAGTTGCGCGGCGACCAACCGCTCCCCGCCAAGCCGTCGCGCCCATCCTGGTGCTACGGGACGGCGGGCGTGGCTCGTGCGCAGCAACTCGCCGCGCTCGCGATCGACGACGACGCGCGGCGGGAGATCGCCGAACGCGCCCTGGCCGGCGCGTTCACCGACTCCGAACAACGCGCGGCGATCACTGACTCGTCCCTATGCCACGGCCACGCGGGCCTCCTGCAGATCGCGAGCCGCAGCGCCGACGACGCACGCACCCCGATGACGAAGCACAAGGAACCGTTGCTTCGCGCGGTCGTCACCGAACCCGAACGCGTGACCGCCGAACTGCTCCGTCCTCCTCACGGGTGCTTCGGCTTCCTCGAAGGAGCCACAGGCGTCGCCCTCGCCCTGCACAGCGCGGCGTCCGGTGCACCCCCGGCCTCTAGCTGGGACTCATGCCTGCTGATCGCCTGACCAGCCCCAACGAGGAAGGAACACGCATGGACACCGGCGACTGGCCACAGGTCGTCATCGACTTCCCCGACTGGGCTGCGGCCGAGCGCGTCGCCGCGGGCGTCGTGCGTCCCGCGCTGTTCACCGCCGAGGAGAAAGGGCTGGTCCGCCGGTGGTTCTTTATCCGGAAGGCACCGTCCTGGCGTCTGCGGTACGAGCCCACCGACAGCTCCGCCCAGCGGTACCTCACACGAATGTTGAACCGCGCGACGGCGGACGGACGGATCACCGGGTGGAGGACCGGCATCTACGAGCCGGAGACGGTCGCCTTCGGCGGGGCGGTCGGCATGCGGCTCGCGCACGACCTGTTCCACCACGACAGCCGCCACATCCTCGACCACGTCGCCCGGCCAGTGGCCGACCTCGGGCATCGAGAGTTGGGAGTTCTGCTGTGCAGCATGCTGATGCGCGCCGCCGGACTCGACTGGTACGAACAAGGCGACGTGTGGGCACGCGTTGCCCGGCACCGTCCCGCCGAAGCCGAACACTCGCCGTCCGCCCGCATGAAGGCGGCCGTGCGCAAGCTGATGACCGTCGATGTCGGCCCGTCCAGCAGCGTCCTCGCCGATGCAGGACCCCTCGCCGGCATCGCCCCCTGGATCGCCGCGTTCGACCAGGCAGGACGACAACTCGCCGACCTCGCCGCATGCGGAGCCCTCGAACGTGGGCTGCGGGCCGTCCTGTCCCACCACGTGATCTTCCACTGGAACCGCCTGGGCCTGCCCTACGCGGATCAACACACACTGGCCACACTGACAAGCGAGGTAGTCATGGGAAACCCCAACGGCGGCGTGCCCACCAAGAACACGGGCGGCGACGGCCCTAGCGTCCCTGGCGTGAGCACCCACACCGGCCCCGATCAGACCATGACCGCGACATGCCTCCGCAACGCGCTCGTCGACAAACTGCTGGAGGACGGGACGGTCCGCAGCAAGCGCGTCGAAGCCGCGCTTCGCCTCGTCCCCCGGCACGTCTTCGTCCCGGACGTCCCGCTCGAACAGGCATACGCGAACGAAGCGGTCTACACCAAGCAGGACGACACCGGCGTCTCCATCAGCGCCGCATCGCAGCCCACGGTCGTCGCGATGATGCTCGAACAGCTCCAGCCCGAGCCCGGCCAGCGCGTCCTCGAACTCGGCGCCGGGACCGGGTACAACGCCGCCCTTCTGGCGCGGATGGTCGGCGACGACGGCGAGGTCGTCACGATCGACGTGGACGACGACATCGTTACCGGCGCCCGCACCGGCCTGTCCGCCGCAGGCGCGACGAACGTCCGGGCCCTGCTCGCGGACGGGGCGCTGGGGCACGCCGATGGTGCCCCCTACGACCGGATCACCGCCACCGTCGGCGCGGGAGACCTGCCCCTACCGTGGCTCGACCAGCTCGCCCCAGAAGGCCGCCTCGTCGTGCCCCTCCGGTTGCGCGGCAGCGTCTCCCGTTCGATCGCGTTCGAGCGCGAGAACGGACGCTGGTTCAGCCAGAGCAGCGAGATGTGCACCTTCATGCCCCTGCGCGGCATCGCCGACGACGCCCGCCGCATCATCCCGCTGACCAGCGACGGCACGGTCTGCCTGCACGCCAACCGCGAGCAGACGGTGGAGGCGTCCCTGCTGAGCGGAGTCCTGGCCACACCCCGGCACGAAGCCTGGACGGACGTGCTCATGCGGGGAGACGAGTCGTTCGAGTGGCTGGACCTGTGGCTGACGTGCGTCATGGACAACGCCCTGAGCCGCATGCCCGTCGAGCAATCGGCGATCGACGAGGGCCTGGTCAGCCCGCAGTTCGGCTGGGGCGCGATGGCGGTGGCCGACAAGGGCGACCTCGCATACCTCACGATCCGCCCCCGCACCACCGACTCCGGGAACGCCAACGGGCGGATGTTCGAGGTCGGCGTCATCGGCCACGGCCCGACCGGCGACGCCCTAACCGACCGCGTCGCCGACGCGATCCGAACCTGGGACGGGGCATACCGGTCCCAGGCGGTCCATTTCGAGATCCAGCCGACGGAATCGGCCGACGCCGCTGACTCGGTGCCGGGCCGGTTCGTCTTCGACCGTCCGGACACGCGGCTCATCATCACCTGGCAGTGACATGGACGCCCTGGGCCGCATAGCCCGGCGGTTCCCGCTGGTGCCCCGTGCGAGGCCCGCCTGCCGACCGCTCGACGAGCGGATCCGGGAGATCGCGGACCTCGCGCGGGCCGCCTCGGAACCGACGACCAACGACCGGCTCGCCACAGCCGCAACAGCCCAGAACAAAGCCGCGCTCATCGCCAGCGACTGCGGTATGTCCGACCTTGCCCACACCCTGAGCCGACAGCACGCGGCGCTCTACCTCAGGACCCGGCCGCTGACCGCGCGAACAGCGCGTTACGCCCTCGAACCGCTGATCAACCTGGCCCGACTCCGCATCAGAGCCGACGCTCCAGACACCGCCTGCGAACTCCTCGAAGACCTGTACCGAGCCGTTCGAACTCGGCGCTCCGTCCTGATCAGCGGCCTGAAGGTACCGCTCGACGACCTGACCCTCGAAGAGAGCCGCGACGTACACGGGTGGCTGTGGTCGGTCGTCCTTGCCGACGGCATCCGAGCGTTCGCCGGCGTGGGGAGGTGGAAAGACGCGGTCGCGCACGCGGAACGGCACCGCGGCGTCGGTCACCGGCTACTGGACGGGCGACAAGCCGCAGTCATCGCCCCAGCACTCAGCGGAGACCCGGACACGGCATTTGCCATGCTCGAACAGGCCACGGTTTCGGAGGAGTGGGAACAGGCCGTCGAGGCGTGCCTGACTCTGTTCTGCTATCACGCCCTCAGCACCACACCGCGCAATGCGGACATGGCCACCGTGACGGAGTACCTCGACCACGACGCTAAGCCAGAGTTGATGACCTTCCGCACTCGGACCGCTCTTCTTACCACGTCCGACCTGTGCGGAGATGCTGGGGATCAAGCCAGCCGCTCGATAACCCGCCGCATCATAGAAGAAGCGTTGGCAACCGGCGATGGCTACGTTGCGCGAGACCTGCTCCGACATTCTCGGTGTCGGATGCTAGTCACCGAATCCCAAGAAAAACACCTCTCCGCAGTCGTGACTTCGGCGGGGCTGGGGCGCGGACACATGCCGAACAAACTTTACAAGGCCCTTATTGGAGCCCTAAAGCAGAGCGAGCACGCCATAGCTGACGCATTAACCGACTCATCGGACGGCGTGTCTCTCTAAAATATGCACCCACTCGGGTGATGCCGTCAGGTATGGCTCATGGCGCGAACACCAGATGGACACATCGGCGGCGAACAGAGTGTTCGCGACCGAGGCGGCCGTGTTCGAGATCCCGTTGACCTGCGCAAACATGCGAACAGGGTTCGCTGGAGTGCGAACGGCAAAGCGCGGGCATGTGTTCGGAACGCCGTCGACCTGCACCTTCGGCCGGCGCAGGATTTCCGGGTCCGGGTT
>NZ_MKJY01000068.1 GCF_001942465.1 Actinomadura sp. CNU-125 | reverse complement strand
GCTCTACCGCGGGCCGCAGGCGCCGATCGGGCTGTACGCGGCGGTCGAGGGTCCCGGCGCTGCTGGTGCTGATCGGACGGGTCGTGCGGCGCGAGCCCGCCCGCGCGGCGCTCGCCGTCCTCGGGGCGGCGCTGACGGCGGCGATGCTGGGGCTGGTGGCGCGGGCGGCGGTACGGTCGCCGATGCCCGCCCGGGTGGAGGCGATGGCGGTCGGCTCGGTGCTGTTCCTGTTCCTGGTGGCGTGCGCGACCGGCGTGGGCCTGTACCTGCGGGACCTGGACGCGCGCCGGGTTCGGGCGGTCGCGGAGGCGCGCCGGTCGCAGCGGCTCGCGCTGGCGCGTGACCTGCACGACTTCGTCGCGCACGAGGTGACCGGGATCGTCCTGACGGCGCAGGCCGCGCAGTTGCGGGACCTGGACGCCGCCGGGTCGCGCGAGGCGCAGCGGCGGATCGAGGAGGCGGCGCTGCGGGCCCTCGACTCGATGGACGAGACGCTGCGCACGCTGCGCGACGACGGCCCGTCCGGGGACCTGCCGCCGACCCGCCTGTACGGGCTGGGCGACCTGCCGGAGCTGGTCGAGCGGTTCGCGGCGGCGGGGGCGCCGCGGGGCCGTGCTGGACGGCGCGCCGGTGGGGCGGCTGTCGCGGGAGGCGGGCGGCACCGCGTACCGGGTGGTGCAGGAGGCGCTGACGAACGTCCGGCGGCACGCCGCCCGGGCGGGCCGGGTGTCGGTGTCGGTGCGCGGTGTCGAGGCGGGGGTGGAGATCCGCGTCCGCGTCGACGGGGGCGGCGGGCGGGGGCTCGTGCGGGTGCGGCGGCGGTCGGGCGGCACGGGCCTCGCCGAACTGGACGCGCGCGCTCCGGGCGCACGGCGGGACGCTGGCGGCCGGGCCGGACGGGGACGGCTGGGCGGTCGTGTGCGTGCTGCCCACCGCCCCGGCCTCGGAGTGAAACTTCCCGGATATCTGCCGAACGGGAGATGTGGTGCGGTGCCCCGCACCGCGACCTTGGGTGCGTCGCTCGTACACCCAAGGAGGAACCCGATGCTCTCTCGGCAGCGAATTCGCGCGCCGCGCGGCCGCCGTGGCCGTCGCCGGCGCCGCCGCGGCGGCCCTGGCCGTCCCGGCCGGGGCGACGGCGGACCCGGTCGCCCGGTGCCGCGTGCCCTGGACCGCTTCCACGAGCAGCGGCTCGACTGGAAGTCCTGCGTCCTCGGCCCGGACGACGAGGTCGGCCGGGGGCTCGACGAGGCCGGGGCGCGCTGCGCGGACGTGACCGTCCCGCTCGACTACGCCCGGCCCGCGGGACGCACCGTCGAGATCGCGATCTCCCGGCTTCCGGCGTCCGACCCGGAGCACCGGATCGGCACGATGGTCCTCAACGGCGGCGGGCCGGGCCCGGCCATCGACCTGCCGCCGTACCTGCGCGAGGTGATGGGCGAGGCCGGGCGGCGCTTCGACCTCGTCGGCATGGACCCGCGGTCGCTCGGCCGCAGCGCCCCCGTCGACTGCGGCTGGCCCGCGAGCACCTGGATCAGGTCCGCCGGGGAGAGCCGCGCCTCGTTCCGCGCCTCCGCCGCGTTCGCCCGCGACCTGGCCGGGCGGTGCGCGCGGACGAACGGCGACCTGATCCCGCACGTGAGCACCCGCAACATCGCCCGCGACATGGACGTCGTCCGGGCGGCGCTGGGCGAGCGGAAGATCTCCTACAACGGCGCCTCGTACGGGACGTACCTCGGCGCCGTTTACGCGGCTATGTTCCCGGGGCGGCTCGACCGCACCGTGCTGGACAGCGCCGTCGACCCGCGGACCTGGGGGCCGGGCCTGATGCGGGAAGCGGAGGGCGCCAACGAGAAGGCGCTCGCCGACTGGGCGGCGTGGGCGGCGCGCCGGGACGCCGAATTCGGGCTCGGGACGACCCGGGCGGAGGTCCTGGCGGGGGTGCGCGGCATCGTCGAGGCGTCCGGCCGCGAGCCGCTGCGGGTGGGCCGGTACCGCCTGGACGACACGGTCGTGCCGGTCGTCCTGTTCAACTACCTCGACGACGACTCCGATCCGGCCCGGACGGTCCTGGCCGGGACCGTCCGGGTCCTGCGGGCCGCCGCCGACGGCCGGCCCGCCGAGCCGACCCCGGAACTGGAGGAGGGCCTCCGCTTCCTGCTCACCGGCGTCGAGTCGGGGTACGGCAGCGGCCAGAGCGCCATCGTCTGCGGGGACGGTCCGGCGGTGCGCGGCGTCGGGCGGTACTGGCGGGACGTCCAGGAGCACCGTGCGGCGGCGCCGACCTTCGGGCCGCTCGCGTACGGCGTCAACCCGTGCGCCTTCTGGCCGGTGCGTCCGGCCGAGCCGCCGACCCGGATCGGCGGGGAGCTCCCGGCGCTGATCGTGGCCGCGACCGGCGACACCCGCACCGTCTACGCGGGCGGGGAGTACCTGCACGGGGCGCTGCGCGGCTCCCGGATGATCACGCTCGACGCGAACGTCCACGCCCCCTACCAGCGCGGTTACGGCAACGCCTGCACGCACGACCGGGTCGGCGAGTACCTGCTGACCGGACGGCTGCCCGCCCGCGACGTGCGGTGCGCCCCCGAGAAGCGGACGGCGTCGTGAGCGCCCGGATATCTGCCGAACGGGAGATGTGGCCCGCCCCCGCCGGACCCGAAGCTTGAGGAGTGCCGCCGGAAGGGGCACTTCAGGAGGATCTCGATGAATTCCAGAAAGACCACGCCGGTCGCGGTGCTGGCGGCCGTCGTGCTGGCGGCGGGCCTCAGTGGGGGCTGCGTCGCGAAGGCCGGCAACGCCGAGCCCGAGAGCCGGACGTTCCCGTTCGCCGGGAGCACGCTGAACGTCAAGGCGAACGACGTCCCCACCGACCTGGTTCCGGCCGACCGCAAGGACGTCAAGGTCACCCGCTGGTTCGACGACAAGAGCCCCTGGTCGGACGCGCGGTGGCGGCTGGCGGACGGCGTCCTCGACATCGCCGCGAGCTGCAGCGTCATCGCGAACTGCGACGCGAAGTTCCGTGTCGAGGTGCCGCGCGGCGTCCGGGTGCTGCGCGACGGGGAACCGACGGACCTGCGCGGAACGGGGGAGTGACGATGCTCGAACTCATCGACGTCACCAAGGACTACCGGGGCGGCAAGCGCGCCGTCGACGGGCTGACGCTGCGCCTCGGCCCCGGCCTGCTCGGGCTGCTCGGCCCGAACGGCGCGGGGAAGTCGTCGCTGATGCGGATCGCCGCGACCATCACCCGTCCCACGTCGGGACGCGTGCTGTTCGAGGGCGCCGACGCCGTCGCCGACCCGCGGGCGCTCCGCCGGAACCTCGGCTACCTGCCGCAGGACTTCGGCGTCTACCCGAACCTGACGGCCCGCGAGTTCCTGGCGTACCTGGCGGCGGCGAAGGGGCTGTCGCGGCGCTCGGCGCGGGCCCGCATCGACGAGCTGCTGGAGACGGTCGGCCTCACCGGGGCGGCCAAGCGCGCGCTCGGCGGCTACTCCGGCGGCATGCTCCGCCGCGTCGGGATCGCGCAGGCCCTGCTCGCCGACCCGAAGGTGATCATCGTGGACGAGCCGACGGCGGGCCTCGACCCGCAGGAGCGGGCGCGGTTCCGCGCCCTGCTCGCCGACCTCGCCGCCGACCGAGTGGTCATGCTGTCGACGCACATCGTCTCCGACATCGAGTCGGCGCGACCGACATCGCGATCGTCGCGGGCGGGCGGCTGCTGCGCCGGGGCGCGCCGGGCGAACTGCTCGCGGCGCAGCGCGGCCGCGTCTGGGACCTGCTCGCCGCACCCGCCGAGGCCGACGCCGTCCGCGCCCGGTACCCGGTCGCCCGGATGATGCGGACGGCCGACGGCGTCCGCCTGCGGGTCATCGCGGACGCGCCGCCCGGCCCCCGTGCGGCGCCCGCCGAACCCGACCTGGAGGACGTGTACCTCGGGCTCCTGCACGCGCCCGCGGTCTTCGCGGCGGGAGGCGTCCGATGATCGCCCGCACGGTCGGGGGCACGGTCGGGGGCACGGCCCTCGGCGACTTCCGCGACCGGGTGCGCCGCCCCGCCTACGCGGTGACGCTGCTCGCCGCGGTCGGCCTCGGCTACCTGGCCGTCCCGGACGCCGGGAACCGGCTGGTGATCATGTACATCGGGGAGCACCGCGGCGAGTACGGCAGCGCCTACGTCGGGACGGTCACCGCGCTGGCGAGCGCGCTGTGGCTGACGCTCGGCGGCTTCTACGTGGTGCGGGGCGCGGTGGAGCGCGACGCCGCCACCGGCGTGGGCCGGCTCGTCGCCGCCACGCCGCTGCGCAACCCCGCCTACCTGGCCGGGAAGTTCCTGGCCAACGCGATGGTGCTCGGCTCGATGGTGGGCGTCCTCGCGATGACGGCGGCGGTGATGCAGGTCGCGCGGGGCGAGGACCGGTGGGTCGACCCCGTCGCGCTGCTCGTCCCGTTCGCGCTGCTCGCGCTCCCGGCGGTCGCGCTGACGGCCGCCGCGGCGCTGCTGTCCGAGACGATCCCGATCCTGCGCGGCGGCGTCGGGAACATCGCGTGGTTCTTCGTGTGGCTGGTCGGCGCGCTCGGCGGCCTGTCCGAACGCATTCCGGTCGACGTCGTCGGGACCCGGCACGTGGTCGGCGACCTGCGCGCCGCGATGACCGAACAGGGCCTGTGGAAGGACGACTACTCGTTCAGCCTAGGCCTGACGGAGATGGCCGAGCCGCTGCGGACGTTCCCGTGGGACGGCTTCGCGGTCACGCCCGGGTTCGCCGCGGGGCGCGCGGCCCTCGTGCTCGTCGCCGTCGCCGTCGCGCTGCTGCCCGCCGTCTGGTTCGCCCGGTTCGATCCCGCCCGCGGACGCCACGGCAAGCCCGCGCGCCGGGGCCCGGGCGCGGGCCCGGCGGGCGAGTCCGCACCCGAACCCGAACCCACGTTCGTCCACCGCGGGCCGCCCGCCACCGCGCCCGTCCGCGGCCGGACGTTCGGCAGGCTGCTCGCGGGCGAACTCGCGCTCGTCCTGCGGGACGCGGGCAAGTGGTGGTGGCTCGTCGCCGCGGGGCTTGCGGCCGCCGCGCTCGCCGTCCCGTCCGACGCCGTCTCCGCGGTCGTGCTGCCGCTGGCCTGGGTGTGGCCGGTCCTGCTGTGGTCGAGGCTCGGCACGCGCCCCGGGACGGCCGGAGTCGAGGGACTGCTCGGCGCGTACCCGTCCCCGGGGCGCCGCCTGCTCGCCGAGTGGACGGCCGGGCTCGCGATCACCGTCCTGACCGGGCTGGCGCCGCTCGCCCGCATGGTGCTCGACGCCGACGCCGCCGGGGCGTCCGCCTGGCTCGCGGGCGCGCTGCTCGTCCCGTCCCTGGCCCTGGCGCTGGGCACGGTGAGCCGCACGCCGCGCGTGTTCCAGGCCGTCTACCCGCCGATGTGGTACGCGGCGTTCAACGGTCTCGCGCCGCTGGACTTCATGGGCGCCGTCCCCGGCGGCCCGCATCCGCTGCTCGTCGCGGCGCTGGCCGTCCTGTTCCTCGCGGTGGCCGCCGTCACCGTCCCCGCCCGCCGCCTCGCGGCCTGACGCACGCGCGGGCAGATCGGACGAAGTTCGCAAATCACTTGCCGAGAAAACGGAACGGAGGCGATCGTTTACGACATCCTATTCGTCGGACGATGCGTCGACAGGGGAGCCGCACATGGCCACTCACCACGAGGGAGACGTCTCCTTCGAGCAGCTCATCGCCGGTGACCTCGCCAAAACGATCACGGCCGTCCCGCAGTCGCTGGACAACCAGTGGCTGGACGGCGAACTGCTCGCCGCGACGCTCCGGGAAGGACGGGTCACGCGGGCGATCGGCGACGAGCAGCAGCGCAGGGCCCGGCGCGAATACCTCCGGGCACTGCTGAACGCCGAGAAGATCATCGTGAACCGGGCCTACCTGTACAACAGCCGGATCGTGTACCAGGACTTCGTCCGGGACGGTCTCGACCGGAAGGCGTTCCGCACGCTGCTCACCAACGGGGCGATCATCCCCTACCTCATGGACGAGACGTCCCCGGTCCCGCAGGCTCCGCCGGCGTTCCAGGTGACGGACGGCTTCCAGGGATGGCGGGAGATCGCGGAGACCACCCCGATGTCGTGCCTGCGGCTGGCCTGGGACGACTCCGCCTACTCGGAGCTGGTCGTCCAGATGAGCGACGGCTTCGAGAACTTCCTCACCCGCCTCGGCAAGTTCCGCGCCCCCGCGCTGCGCCGCGACCTCGGCCTGGGCGAGGAGCAGGCCGAGGCGGTGTGCGCCCACCTCAGGGACGTGGCGGCCTGGTCCTTCGAGCGCACCAACGGCGGGGTCCCCGTGACCCGGCAGATGCTCTACGAGCGGTTCATCGTGGGCGAGGGCGGCGACGTCGCGGCCCGCGAGTACGACCGGAACCTGCCGCACGTCGCGCCGCTGAAGCAACTGCTCGACCTGAAGTACGCGACCAACCTCGCCGACGCCATCGACGTCTACGCCATCACCCCCGGCGACTCGCCCCGCCGCACGGCGCTCCAGGAAGGTCTCGCGGACCGGACCCGGACCGGACGCCGGACGCTGGCCGAGACCGACGCCGACCAGGTCGTCCGGATGCTGCGCAACCTGACCTTCGAGAACGTGCAGGGACTGCTGGAGCGGGTGCCCAGCCTGGACCGGCTGACCCTGTCGGACATCTGCCAGGTGCGGGCCGAGCGCGAGTGGAAGGTCTACCGCGACACGTTCGCGGGGCTGCTCGGCACCTCCTCCGTGGCCGACCTCGCGGCCGAGGCGGGCGGGGCCGCGGCCGTCACCGGCGCCTACGTCGCCATGCTGGAGAAGGCCGAGGAGATCCACGCCGCCAACTGGCAGGACGGGGTCGGGAGGCGGTTCCGGGGCCTGGCCGAGCTGGCCATCGACATCGGCGCGATGACGATCAACCTCGTCTACATGAACGACCACCCGGTCGGGTACGAGGTCGTCGGCGACGCCGCGGGCATGGCGCTCGGCCGGGCCGCGCGCGTCACCGTCCGGCTGGGGCTCGGCCGGCTGCTGGAGTCCCGGGCCGCGTACCGCATCGAGAACACCGCGCAGATCCTGGACATGCGAATGGACGATCCCGCCCGCGAGGCGCAGAAGATCATCGACCACCTCGCCCGGCACGCGCCCCGCTCCGCCGGTCCCAGAACGGGCCCGACCAGTCGATCGAGGTCGAGTGATCGATCCCGACGCGGCCGCCGCCTACGAACGCCTCCGGCGGGACGCCCCGGACCTGTTCGCCGAACCGGACGGGGCGCCCGTGCGGATCCTGTCGTCCATGCCGTCCACCGGCGGCCCGTACGGCGTCTGCTACCAGGACCCCTACATCACCGTCGTCCGCGATCCGGTGGAGTTCCCGGGCGGCGGCATCGGCGGCCACGTCCGCGTGCTGCCGGCCGCGCGGGACGGCGGGGCCGCCGTCCTCCCCGTGTGCGACGGCCGGGTCGTCCTGATCCGCCACTTCCGCCACTCGACCCGGCAGTGGCACTGGGAGATCCCCCGCGGCTTCTCGGCCCCGGGCGAGCCGCCGGACGAGACGGCGCGGCGCGAGCTGCGCGAGGAGATCGGCGTCGCCGCCCGCGACCTGACGCGGCTCGGGCGGATGCACGCCGACACGGGGATCACGGGCGGCGCCGTCGAGCTCTTCTGGGCGCGCGTCGACCCGCCGGGCCGCGTCGCCGCCGACGAGGGCATCGAGGGCCTCGCCCTGCTCGACCCCCGCGAACTGGACGACCTGCAGGACCGGGGCGACCTCACCGACTCCTTCACCCTGGCCGCGATCCTGCACGCCCGGCGGCGCGGCCTGCCCCCGTTCGTCTGAGCCGCGCCTACTTCGCCTGGCGGCGGCGTTCGAGGGATTCGAGCCCGGCGATGAGCATGTCGAGGCCGAAGTCGTACTCGGCGTCCACGCCCTCGGCTTCGGCCTCGACCTCGGCCTCGCACTCGGCGGGCGGCTCGGCGCCGACGACGTAGCCTCCGGTCGCCATGATGGGGGCGAGGTGGGGGAAGCGCTCGGCCGTGATGGCGCCGCGCAGCAGCGCCACCCCCGCCGGGGTCACGGCGACCTCGCCCTCCTCTTCGAGCGACTGCTCCAGCCCCACCATGGCCGCGACGTGCTGGGAGATCAGCAGGATGGCGGCGATCTTCTCCTCGTCGGTGAGGCCGAGGCCCGCCATGGCCGCCAGCCCGAGGTCGGCGGCCCGCACCGTGTTGGGCATGAGGACGACGGTCTGCCCGCGCGGGATCTCCAGCACCCAGGGATGGGCGCGGTAGGCGTCGCGGACCATCGAGGCCCACGCCCGCAGCCCCGCGCGCCAGTCGTCCGGCAGTTCGACTTCGGCGGGGGCGGGCACGGCGGCGTCCTGCATGAGGCGCAGGAGGTCGTCCTTGCCGGACACGTACCGGTAGAGCGACATGGTGGTGAAGTCGAGCGACTTCGCCACCGCCTGCATGGTGACCGCACCGAGCCCGTCGGCGTCGGCGATCGCGATGGCGGCGGCGACGATCCGTTCGTGCGTCAGCCCCCGCGACGGGCCGCGCTGCGGGACGTCCTGCATGCCCCAGGCGATCGCGAGGGCGCGCGGCAGGCCGGTCTCGGTCGTGTCTCCCATGCTCCCGATGTTCTCACCTCTAAAACTGTGTACGTCATAAACGGTGTATGCTATACTCAGTGTATGCGATACACAGAAACGCTCATCGAGCTCGACGGGCTCACCAAGGGCTTCGGGAAGCACGAGGTCCTCAAGGGCCTCGACCTGGCGCTCCCGCCGGGCATCCACGCCCTCCTCGGCCCCAACGGCGCCGGGAAGACCACCCTGGTCAACATCCTGTCCACGCTGACGCCCGCCGACTCCGGCAGCGCCCGCGTGCTCGGCCTCGACGTCCGCCGCGACCGCAAGGGCCTCCAGCGGCTGATCTCCCTGACCGGGCAGTACGCCGCCGTGGACCCCCGGCTCAGCGGCAGCGAGAACCTGGTCATGATGGGACGGCTCTTCGGGCTCTCCCGCCGCGACGCCGCCGCCCGCTCCGCCGACCTGCTCGCCCGCTTCGAGCTGGCGAAGGCGGCGGGCAAGCTCGTCGAGACCTACTCCGGCGGCATGCGCCGCAAGCTCGACATCGCCGCGAGCCTCATCGCGCACCCGAAGCTGATCTTCCTGGACGAGCCCACCACCGGCCTGGACACCCGCAGCCGCCAGGTGCTGTGGGACGAGATCACCGCCCTCGCCGCGACCGGCACCTCGATCTTCCTCACCACGCAGTACCTCGAAGAGGCCGACGTGCTCGCCGACCGGATCCTCGTCCTGAACGGCGGCCGCATCGTCGCCGACGGCACCGCGGCCCGGCTCAAGGAACAGGTGGGCGGCTCCACCATCCAGGTCCACGACGACCACGGCCGCGTCACCCGCGAGATCCCGACCCACGGCTCGGCCGTCGACCTCTCCCGGCGCCTCGCGGCCCTGGCGGCCGAACGACCGGACGTCCAGGTCACGGTCCGCAAACCCACCCTGGACGAAGTGTTCCTGAAGCTCACCGGAGAGAAGGCGGCATGACGACCACCACCGCGCCCGCGACCACGACCGCTCCGACGACCGGCGCGGGCTTCCTCACCGGCCTGCGCGTCTTCACCGGCCGCAGCGTCAAGCAGTCCTTCCGGGACGGCGAGTCGCTGCTGATGGCGATCCTGCTGCCGGTCTTCCTCATGCTGATCTTCACCTTCGTGCTCGGCGGCGCCATGGACGTCGGCGGGGGCGGCGGGCGCGAGGCGTACCTGTCGTTCGTCATGCCGGCCATCGCCCTCACCGCGGCCGGCTTCGGCGCGTCCTACACCTCCGTCGTCGTCAGCAACGACATGACGACCGGGTTCATGAACCGGCTGCGCACCATGCCGTTCCCGTCCGTGACCGTCCTGCTCGGCCACACCGCGTCGTCGATGGTGCGCAACATGCTGGCCACCGGAGTGGTCCTCCTCGTCGGCTTCGCGGTCGGCTTCCGCACCGACGCGACCGTCCCGCAGTTCGTCGGCGCCGTCGGGATCATCGCGCTGTGGATCCTGATGATCACGACCGTCTTCGCGATGCTCGGGATGCTGGCCGGTTCCGCCGAGGCCGCCAGCGGCTACGGCTTCATCCTGCTGTTCCTGCCGTACATCTCCAGCGGCTTCGTGCAGGTGGAGTCGATGCCGGGCTGGCTGCAGCCGATCGCCGAGCACCAGCCGATGACGCCGATCATCGACGCCTCGCGCGCCCTGCTGAACGGCCAGTCGGCGGGTTCGGGCGCGTGGATCGGCGTCCTGTGGTGCGCGGTGTTCATGGCCCTCGCCGTATGGGTCACCGCCGTCGTCTTCCCCCGCAAGGTGGCCCGCACCTGACCCCGGCCGCACACGGAAAAGCCCTGGCCATCTCCGTGATGACCAGGGCTTCTCGCGCTGGGGTGAGTGAGGGGACTTGAACCCCCGACATCTTGGACCACAACCAAGTGCTCTGCCAGCTGAGCTACACCCACCGTGGCCGGGAACGCGCCCGGCTCCAAGTAGTGTAGCGGGTCCGGGGGAGTGGGTCAGCCGGAGATCTCGGCGGCGAGGGCGCGGGCGGTCTCGGAGTCGGGCCCCGGCTGGGGCACGAAGACGGCGGCGCGGTAGTAGCGCAGCTCCTGGATGCTCTCGGTGATGTCGGCGAGGGCGCGGTGGCCGCCCTTCTTCTCGGGGCTGGCGAAGTACGCGCGCGGGTACCAGCGGCGCGACAGCTCCTTGATCGAGGAGACGTCGACCATGCGGTAGTGCAGGTGGGCGTCCAGGGCGGGCATGTCCCGGGCGAGGAACGACCGGTCGGTGGCGATCGAGTTGCCGCACAGGGGCGCCTTGCCCGCGGCCTTGACGTGCCCACGGACGTAGTCGAGGACGGTCTTCTCCGCCTCGGCGAGCGTGATCCCGTCCGGCAGCACGTCGAGGAGCCCCGACGTGGTGTGCATGTCGCGGACGATCTTGGTCATCTGGGTGACCGACTCCGGCGGCGGCTTGATCACCACGTCGACGCCCTCGTCCAGGATGTTCAGCTCACTGTCGGTCACCAGCGCGGCTATCTCGATCAGGGCGTCCTTGTGCAGGTCGAGCCCCGTCATCTCACAGTCGATCCAGACCAGCTTAGTGTCCGTCATACCTGCTCCAACCTGCTGAAACTGTCCGACGAATCTCCCGAACATTCCAGGGATGTCCAGTGATGACGGATCCATCTGTGACAGGACCGTGGCACGAACTGTGACACAGTCCCCAAGAGACCATCGTGCCAGGCTAAGGCATGATCCGGACACGGGGAGACCCCGGCCCTGACAGGGGCTGGGCGAGGAATCCGGACTCCGGCGGAGCCGGGACATTCTTGCATCACAGATCACCGGAAGAAACCTTCAGCAAACCCGGAAAGTAACGCAATGGACATGTAAACTCACTGACTGTGAGGATGGCGTATCGGTGCCGGGCGTACCCGGACCCCGACCAGGCGGCGATGTTGGGTCGCACGTTCGGCTGCGTGCGGCTGGTGTGGAACAAGACCCTCGCCGAACGTTCGAGCGTCTACCGCACCGAGGGGAAGCGCATCTCGTACAAGGAGACCGACGCGGCGCTGACGGAGTGGAAGAAGACCGAGGATCTGGCGTTTTTGTCGGAGGTGTCGAGCGTGCCGTTGCAGCAGGCGCTGCGGCACCAGCACACCGCGTTCACCAACTTCTTTGCGGGACGCGCGAAGTATCCGCGGTTCAAGAGCCGCACCGGCCGCCAGTCCGCGTACTTCACCCGTTCGGCGTTCCGCATGAAGAACGGTGGGCTGTGGCTGGCCAAGACCGCCGGGCCGCTTGCGTTCGTGTGGTCGTTCGATGATGTGGACGTGGCCGGGTTGGACCCGACGATGGTGGTGGTCTGCAGGGAGCCCGACGGCCGCTGGTACGTCACCTTCAATGTTGATGCCTGTGATCCGGCGCCCGCGCCGCCGGTCGGGTACGCGATCGGGGTCGATCTGGGGGTGAAGGATTTCGCGGTGGTCTCCGACGGGACCCGCATCCCCAACCCGAAACATTTGGAGAAGAAGCAGCGGAATCTGGCCCGGTACCAGCGGCGCATGGCCCGCAAACAACCCGGCTCGGCCAACCATCGCAAAGCCAAGACCAAGGTCGCCCGCACCCACCGCAAGGTCCGCGACGCCCGCCAGGATTTCCTGCACCGCACCAGCACCGACCTGGTCCGTGACGCCGACACCATCGTGATCGAAGACCTAGCCGTAAAGAACATGATGCGTAGCCACAGGCTCGCTCGGGCGATAGCCGATTGCGGGTGGGGCGAGTTCCGCCGCATGCTCGAATACAAGGCCGGGCGTGCCGGGCGGACCTTGATCGTGACCGACCGCTGGTTTCCTTCCTCCAGACGTGCTCGTGCTGCGGGCACCGGCTGGAGAAGCTGAGTCTTTCCGCCCGGTGCTGGACGTGCCCGGGCTGCCGCACCCGTCATGACCGGGATGTCAACGCGGCAAAGAACATCCTTGCGGCCGGTCGGGTCGCAGCCGGGCGTCTGTCCCCCGGCGATGTCTGTGGAGCCGATGTAAGACGGCCGGGGAACCCCCCGCCGCCGACGGCAGAGAAGCAGAAACACCTGCGGCGCGAGCCGTAGGACTCCTCTCCCTTCAAGGAGCGGAGGAAGTCAACCTACGACCCCGCGCGGACATGCGGGGCATCGAGATGTCATGACATGGTGCGGGACGTGATGTGGGGCGGGGGTTCGATGCCGGGGCGCAGGGACGGGTCGGGGATCGGCGCCTCGAACGTCCGCCGGACGGGGACGACGCCCGCCCACACGTCCAGCGCGTGGTCTTCGGCGTCGTCGCCGGGCGGGCCCTGCCGGACCTTGACCGACGCCTCGGCGAGGGGCAGGGCGAGGACGGTCGTGGCCGCGAGTTCCTTGCGGGTGGGGAGCCGGGCGGTGTCCCACTGGCCGGGGGCGAGCCGCTCGGTGACGGCGCGGAGCCCGGCGAGCTTCTCGTCGCCGGTGACGACGGACGGCGTGCCGTAGACGATCGCGCTGCGGTAGTTGAGCGAGTGGTGGAAGAGGGACCGGGCGACGACGATGCCGTCGAGGTGGGTGACGGTGACGCAGACGTCCCGGGACGGGCCGTGCCGGAGGCTCGCGGCGCCGGTGGAGCCGTGCAGGTAGAGGGTGTCGTCCAGGCGGCCGTATCCGGTGGGGATCACGCGCGGGGAGCCGTCGATCACGATGCCGAGGTGGCAGATCAGCCCCGCGTCGAGGATCTCGTAGAGGACGGTCCGGTCGGCGGACGAGCGTTCCGGGAGCCGGCCGAGCCGGGTGCGGGGCGTCGCGGAGAGCGGGTTCATGTCCGATTACGCTAGGTCGAAGGTGGCCTGGTCGGCAGAGCCACTCGGTGCCGATAAGGAGAGACCACTTTGCTGCCCCTCGTCGTCGACCGGGACGCGGACGAGTCCATGCACGCGCAGCTCGCGGGCCAGTTGCGGGGCGCGATGCGGGACGGGCGGCTCGCGGCGGGGGAGCGGCTGCCCGCGACGCGCGCGCTGGCGGCGCGGCTCGGGGTGAGCCGGACGGTGGTGACGGAGGCGTACGAGCAGCTGTACGCGGAGGGGTGGCTGGAGGGGCGGCACGGGTCCGGCACCTATGTCGCCGACGGGGTGACGGCCGACCCCGAACCGGAGCCGGGCGCATGAACCCGCCGGAGCCCCCACCGCGGGACGGGGTGATCGACCTGCGGCCCGGCCTGCCGTGGGTGGGCGCGCTGGACACCCCGGCGTGGCGGCGGGCGTGGCGGCTGGCGTCCGGGGTGACGCCGCGGTGGCGGCAGGACCCGCACGGGCTGCCGGGCCTGCGCGCGGCGCTGGCCGAGCACGTCCGGCGGAACCGGGGCGTGAGCTGCCAGGACGTCCTGGTCACGCGGGGCGCGACGAACGGCCTGGACCTGCTGGCCGCGACGGTGCTGCGGCCCGGCGACCGGGTCGGCGTGGAGGAGCCCGGCTACCGGCGGGCGCGGGCGGTGCTCGCGGGGCGGGGCGCGGAGCTGGTGCCGTGCCCGGTGGACGAGCACGGGCTGATCGTCGACGCGCTGCCGGACGGTCTGCGGCTGGTGTACACGACGCCGTCGCACCAGTTCCCGATGGGCGGCGTGCTGCCCGTCCCGCGGCGGCGGGCGCTGCTGGCGTGGGCGCGCCGGACGGGCGCGCTGATCGCCGAGGACGACTACGACGGCGAGTTCCGCTACGACGTCGCGCCGCTGCCCGCGCTGTACGGGCTCGACCCCGACGTCGTCGTGTACCTGGGGACGACCGCGAAGATCCTGTCGGTCGACATGGGCGTGGGCTGGCTCGTCGGGCGTCCGGACCTGGTCGCGGCGGTCGCGCGGCGGCGCGCGGAGCTGAACGACCGGACGCCCGTCGTGCCGCAGGAGGCGCTGCGGCTGCTGCTCGAAGGCGGGGACGTCGACCGGCACGTCCGCCGGATGAGCCGCGAGTACGCGCGCCGCCGCGCGGTCGTGGAGGCGCTGGCCGGGCTGCGGCTGCACGGCGACACCGCGGGCCTGCACCTGGTGGCGGACGTCCCCGGGGACCCCGAGGACGTCGCGCGGCGGGCGGCGGCGCGGGGCGTCCTGACCGAGACGCTCGCGCCGCACTTCGCCGGGCCGCCGGCCGCGTCCGGGCTGGTGATCGGCTACGGGACGGCGGCGGGCCCGGCGGAGCTGCGGGCGGGCTGCGGGGTGCTCCGCGCGCTCGCCGGGCGCGGGTTAGGAGCGGGCGCCGACGGGTTCGGAGCGGGTGCCGACCGGGACGGGGTCACCGGCCGGCGGACGTGCCGGGCCGGGGAGCGCCGTGCGGGTCAGCAGGGACGGTTCGGGCAGCGGCGCGCGCGTCGCGGGATGGGCGCGACGGGCGTGTCGGGGCCGGTGATGCGGCGGATGTCGATGCCGCCCGGGTCGGGACGGTCGGCGAGCGGGGCCTGCGAGGCGCCGAAGTGCCCGCCGCGCGCCCAGTCGCGGCGGCTGCGCAGCGAGTGGTACGACTGCGGGGACGGCAGCGGCGGCCCGGCGGGCCAGCGGCGGGCGATGTGCCAGGCGTCCAGCCAGCGCATGATCGTGTCGATCCCGGTGAGCAGCGAGCCGGTGAACGGGACGCGCGCCTGCCCGACGACCATGATCTGCAGGCAGGTGCGGCCTTCCCGGCACACGGGGGCGTCGAGCAGCCGCGCGGCGCGGGTCGCGGGGAGCAGTTGCGCGATCTCGCCGGTGCCGGGATGCCAGACCAGGTGCGGTGGGCGCTCCTGTTTGACGAGGTCGGCGGCCAGGGAGCGGGCGGAGACCGAGCGGGGATCGTGTTCCCCGGTGAACCAGACGACTCGGGGCGCACCTCCCTGCATTCCTCCGCCGTCGTCTCGTACGGGCATGCGTGCGGCTCCCGGCAGCCATGCGTCTGCCACGGTGCGTCCCCCCAATCGGGCCGGGGTCGGCCCCGAATGGTCTAGTCCTATTCTCTTAGCCCAGCGAGACCGATATGTCCAGCTTGCCGCCACGGGCCGGTGTCGGCGGCCGCGACGTTCGAGCCGCGGCGCCCACTTCGCCACGGTCGTCGTCGCTCGCGCGGCCCCGGCGTCCCGGACTCTCCGGCGTGCTGCCGATCGCCGGTTGGGAATCTCATGAACCGGTCCAGACGGGGTGCAATCCGGCGCACGTCAACACTGGCACTTGACGCTCGGTAAATCAGTGTGACGCGACGGCCGGATGTGGCCGATTAATTACGGTGCGCGATGTCATCCGGCCGGACGGGCCGTCCGTCGGGGTCCGTGGGGCGGCCGGTGCCGGCGGGACGGGCGGTGCACCCGGCCGGCCGGCCCGGCCGACGTCGCCACCCCGGGTTTCGCATCGGGACCGAGTCGCGTTCTAATAGGGCGTCATGACCGTTGACGCAGACCTTCCGGCCGGGGTCCCCGGCATCGACGTTCCCCGCCTCGCCGACTGGCTGGCCGGCGCGCTGCCCGGTAGCGGCCGGATCACCGCGATCGACCTCATCGCCGGCGGCCGCTCCAACCTCACCTACGGCCTCACGCTGGACGGCGGCCGCCGCATCGTGCTGCGCCGGCCCCCGCTCGGGCACGTCCAGCCGACCGCCCACGACATGGGCCGCGAGTACCGGGTGCTGAGCGCGCTCGGTACCGGGACGTCCGTGCCGGTACCGACCACGCTGGCGTTCTGCGACGACGAGGACGTCATCGGCGCCCGCTTCTACCTCATGGACTTCGTCGAGGGCCGCGTCCTGCGCACCCGCGAGGACGCCGCCGAGATGACCGTCGAGCAGGCGCGCGGGCTCAGCGAGGCGCTCGCCCGGGCGCTCGCCGCGATCCACACCGTGGATCTCGACGCCGCGGGCCTCGCCGACTTCGGCCGCCCGAACGGCTACATGGAGCGGCAGCTCAAGCGGTGGGGCAAGCAGTGGGACGGCTCGCAGGAGGCGATCCGCGCCACCGGCACCGTCCGCGACCTGCCCGAATACGACCGGCTCGTGGCGCGGCTCGGCGAGCGGCTGCCCGCGGACGCCCCGGCCCGGCTCGTCCACGGCGACTTCCGGCTCGACAACGCGCTCGCCCGGCTGGAGCCCGAACCGCGGATCGCGGCCGTCGTCGACTGGGAGATGTCCACGCTCGGCGACCCGCTGTCGGACCTCGGCCTGACCCTGGTGTACTGGCCGGAGGCCGCCGACGCCGAGGACGAGCTGCTGCCCGTCGGCGCGACGATCACCCGGGCGCCCGGGTTCGCCACCCGCGCCGAGTTCGCCGCCCGGTACGCCGAGCTGACCGGCTTCGACGTCGCCGGAATGGACTACTACGTCGCGTTCGCCTGCTTCAAGCTCGCGGTCATCCTGGAGGGCATCCACGCCCGCTACCTGCAGAAGGCGACCGTCGGCGAGGGCTTCGACCGGATCGGGGACGCCGTGCCGGTGCTGCTCTCGCGCGCGCACCGCGTCCTCGACACCGGCACCTTCTGACGTCCGGCCCGCCGGGGCGCGTCAGCAGTACGTGACCGACGCCGCGCCGCCTGGGGAGAAGGAGACCGAACCGGTCTTCTCTCCCCAGCACGTGGTGTCCTTGCGCACCGCGACCGTCGCGGTCTGCCCCGCCCCCAGGTGTCCCGAGCCGCCCGCGCTCAACCCGTCCGACGCGCCGGTGACGCGCCAGCTCACCGGGCCGTCGACCGCGCGGATCGTGATGCCGCACTCGTCGTCCGGCCAGTCCATCTCGCAGCCGCTCACGGCGAGGCGTCCGGCGGCGGGCGGGTCCGGCCGGTCGGGCCGCTTCGTCGTGGGCGCCGTCGTGTCCGGACGCTCGGTCGTCGGCGTCTGCGACGGGCTCTGCGACGGCGACTCCGAGGGCGACTCCGACGGCGACTCGCTCGGCGACGCCGACGAGCTCGACGGCGCCGGATCGGTCGGCTTCGACTCCGTCGGGACCGGTCCACCGGACGCGTCGCTGATGCTCGGCTGCGCCGAGATCCGCGGCAGCGCCGACCCGCCGTCCTCCTCCTCGCCGCCGAACGCGGTCAGCGCGCCGGCGAGGACCACGACGGCGGTGATGCCCGCGCCGACGACCGCGTAGACCGGCCCGCGCCTGCGCTGCGGCTTCTCCTTCGCGCGCGTGACCGTCGGCTCGTAGGGCAGCGGCCAGCCGTACTCGTCGAACGGCTCGGTCCACGCCGCGATCGACCGCCGGTTCGCGGCCCGGTCGTCGGCGGTCGCGGCGGTCAGCACGTCCAGCCGCAGGTCGGCCGGGATCGCGGCGATCGGCAGCACCGCCAGCAACTGGCTCGGCGGCGGCGCCGGCACCTCCCGCGTCCCGCACGCCCGGCACTCGGCGACATGCCGGACGAGCGCCGCCGCGGCCTGCGGCGGCAGCGGCCAGCCGTCGGCCAGCGCCGCGGCCTCCGGGCACTCCTGGCGGTGGTGCTGCGCGACGAGCGCCGCCCGCACCCCCGCGCCGAGGTCCCGGCGGGCCTGCTCGACGAGGGGATAGACGTCCTCCAGCGGCACGCCGAGGATCCCGCACAGGTCGACCTCGTCCAGTTCGTGCCGGACGTGCAGGTCGATCGCCTCGCGCTGCCGTCCGCTGAGGGCCGCGAGCGCGCTGTGCGCCAGCATCCGGCGCTCCTCGCGGCGCGCGAGCTGCTCGGGGGACAGCCCGTCGTCGGCCTCCGGCGCCTCCTGCCCGGTGTGCCGGTTCGGGCTGTCGCGGCGCCGCATGCACTCCTTGCGGGCGATCGCGTACAGCCAGCCGCGCAGCCGCTCCGGCTCGGTCAGCCGGTCGGCGTGCTCGCGCGCGGCGATCACGCAGTTGCGCAGCGCCCCGGCCGCCTCGACGCGGTCGCGCAGCAGCCCGTGGCAGTAGTCGAAGAGGAACGGCGCATAGGCGTCGTAGACTTCGGTCAGCGCGATGACGTCCCCGGCCCGCAGCGACTCCGCCAGCCGGACGGCGTCGTTCTGCCCGGACCTCGGCTCACCTGCCACGGATGCCCTCCTCGGTTCATTCGGTGTAGGTGATCGTGTGCCCCCGGTCGGCGCCGACGTCCGTCAGGGCGCACTGGTTGCCCGATCTTGCCACCAAATTTCGCGGATTTCTCCCAGATGACCGAATCTTTGTGATGGGCAAGGCACGCCGCGTGGCCGTTTCCGCTACTTGATCAGGTACTACGCGCGTGAAAGTGATGTGGGTCTCATGACCGCCCGGTCGTACGTCCCGGCCGTCTAGTCGCCGGGCGCGCCGCCGCCGTCCGGCCCGCCCTGCTCCTCGCACGTCCAGGACACCTGTGCGGACGCGCCGCCGGGCGAGAACGTCACCGTCCCCGACCCCGACCCCGGGCATCCGTTCAAGGACACGTAGGCCGAACCGCCGTCGCCGCTGCGCAACGTCCCGCCGGACGCCGACAGCGGAGGCTGCGCGCTGGCCGACCACGTCACCGGACCGCCGACCGCGCGCAACGAGATACTGCAGCCGTCGCCGCCCGGGGGGATCGTGCACCCGCTCCCGACCCGCAGCGTGCCCGCGGACGGCGGCTCGTCGTCGTCCGGGTCGCCGAGCGGGACGGACGGGACGGGCGCGCGGTCGTCCGGCTCGGCGTCGCGGACCGGCTCGGCGACGCGGACGTCGTCGACGGCGTCGCGGACGGGGACTCGCTCGCGGTCGGGGACGTCGGACGTCCGTCGGGAGGCCGAGTCCGGACGGGACGGCCGACGGGTCGGCGGGGCGATCGCCGCGGTGCCGCTCGGTCCCGGACGGCGCCCAGCGGGTTCTCGTTCGACGAGTCCGGCATCATCACGAACGCGACGAGGACCACCGCGACCACGGCCGCCCCGGCGGCGAGCGCGGGCACG
>NZ_MKJY01000067.1 GCF_001942465.1 Actinomadura sp. CNU-125 | reverse complement strand
CCCCGTCGCCCCGGCCCACCTCGCCGACCGCATCGCGCGCGGCGAATGGGTCGTCGACCTGCGCTCCCGCACCGCCTACGCCGCCTCGCAGGCGTCCGGGGCGGCCGTCGGCGTCGAACTCGCCCGCCCCTTCGCCACCTACATCGGCTGGCTGATCCCCTGGGGCACGCCGCTGACCCTCGTCGGCGACACCCCCGAGCAGATCGCGGACGCCCAGCGGCAGCTCGTCCGGATCGGCGTCGAACGTCCGGCCGGGGCCGCCGTCGGATCCCCCGCCGAGGTCGCCGCACCGGGCCGCGTCGCCGCCTACCCGACCGCCGCGTTCGCCGACGTCCCCGCGGGCGCGACCGTCCTGGACGTCCGCCGCACCGACGAACGCGCCCGCGGCGCGGTCGTCGGCTCGATCGGCGTCCCGCTGCACTTCCTCGAAGCCCTCATGGACGAGGTCCCGGACGACGAACTGTGGGTGCACTGCGCGAGCGGCTACCGCGCCTCGATCGCCGCGAGCCTGCTCGACCGCGCGGGCCGCGACGTCGTCCTGATCGACGACGAGTACACCGCCGCCGAAGCCGCGGGCCTGACCGCCTGACGATCACCGCCGGCAGTCGGGGCACCGCACGGTCGTGCGGCCGGACACGCGGCGCCGCACCGGCGGCGTCCGGCAACACGGGCAGGCGGCCCCGAGCGGGTCAGCGGAGGGCGGCGGGGCGGCGGTAGACGTACGGGGGTTCGGGCTCGTCCGCGGCGGCGGACGAGGTGGTGGTCCGGGGAGAGCGCGCACGCGGGGTCGGTGCGGGCGGCGTCGCCGGTGAGGGCGTGCGCCTGGCAGCGGCAGCCGCCGAAGTCGGCCTCGCGGCGGGGGCATTCGCGGCACGGGCCGGTCATCCAGTCCGTGCCCCGGTAGGCGTCGAACGCCGCCGGATCCGACCAGATCCGGGCGAGCGGCTCGTCCCGGACGTTCGGAAACGCGAGGTCCGTGATGCCGTAGGCGGCCGGGCAGGGCAGCGCGGTGCGGTCCGGGCCGACGGTGATCGAGCGTGCGCCCCAGCCGCCCATGCAGGGCTTCGGGACGCCCTCGTGGTGATCGGGCATCACCCAGACGAGTTCCGGACGTTCGTGCCGCTCGCGCCACGCGGCGACCGTGGCCTTCGCGCGGTCGAGCTGGCCGCCCGTCGGCATGAGGGCGGCGCGGTTGTGCAGGGCCCAGCCGTGGAACTGCGCGTTGGCCAGCTCGATCCGGTCGGCTCCCCAGCGGGCCCCGACCTCGATGATCTCCGGCAGGTTGTCGAGGTCGCGGCGGTGCAGGACGACGTTCGGCCCGAACGGCGCCCGGGCGGCGCGGATCACCCCGGCGGCGCGTTCCTTGTCGTCGTAGGAGACGCGTCCGGCGATGAGGTCCGAGCCCGGACGGCGCGCGTCCTGCAGGGAGAGCTGCACGCTGTTCAGGCCCGCGTCCAGGAGGGCGCCCAGCCGGTCGGCGGTGAGGCCGACGCCGCTGGTGACGAGCTGGGTGTACACCCCGGCGCGGTGCGCTGACGCGACGATCTCCGCGAGGTCGCGGCGCAGCAGGGGTTCGCCGCCGGACACGTGCGCCTGGACGCGCCGAGGTCGGCGGCCTCGGCGAAGACGCGGGCCCAGTCGGCGGCGGTCAGCTCGGCGCTCCGCCGGACCAGTTCGAGCGGGTTCGAGCAGTACGGGCAGCGCAGCGGGCACGCGTGGGTGACCTCCGCGAGCAGCGCCCACGCGCTTCCAGCCCCGCCGGGCCAAAAAATCACCAAGCCGCTCAGTAGGCGCGCAGCCAGCCGAACTCTTGTTCGGACGGCCCGTCCGGAACGTATTCGAGCGCGATGCGGCCGTCGTAGCCGATCTCGTCGAGGACGCCGAACAGCGCGGCGAAGTCGATCTTCCCGGTGCCGGGACGGCCGCGGCCGGGGGCGTCGGCGATCTGCACGTGCCCGATGTCGGCGGCGTGTTCCCGCGCGACCGCCGCCGGGTCGTCGCCGTTCACGGTCAGGTGGAAGACGTCGAAGAGGAGCCGCACGTTCGGCGCGCCCGCCGCCCGCACCCGGCGGACGACC
Source organism: Actinomadura sp. CNU-125 (assembly GCF_001942465.1). Taxonomy (GTDB): domain Bacteria; phylum Actinomycetota; class Actinomycetes; order Streptosporangiales; family Streptosporangiaceae; genus Spirillospora. Next base: position 17,430 of record NZ_MKJY01000067.1, on the reverse strand, counting down.
GCCATCGCGTCGGCGGCCGTTTCGAGCGGGTACGCACCGTTCCGTCCCCGGGCCAGGGGCTCGATCAGCACCGTCCCGCCCAGCGCGCCGACCGCACGCGCCGCGAACACGAGGTTGCCGGTCGCGGCCCGGTCCTGCGCGGCGGGCGCGACGCCGTCGAGCCGCTGCCCGTACAGGGCGTTGAACGACCGGACGCCCGTCCGCCCGGCGATCCGCGCCAGCACGGCGACGCTCGCGCGGAACTCGCCGGTGCGGGCCGGCTGCGACAGCACGCCCCGCTCCCCCGCCGGCATGTCGCCCGCGTAGAAGTTGAGGGCGACCAGCCGGACACCGGCGTCCTCGATCGCCGTGCAGAACGCGTCGACGTCCGCGGCGGACGGGACGGGCTCGCCCGGCCACGGCCACCAGAACTCGACCGCGTCGAACCCGGCGGCCCGCGCCGCGGCGGGACGTTCGAGCGGCGGCAGCTCGGTGAACAGGATCGAGCAGTTGACGGCCCACCGCATCAGCGCCTCCCCAAGATGTCGATCGCCCCCGCCCACGACGGGCACGCCCAGGGACGACAGCATGCCGAACACGGACGCACCCGCCGACACCAGGTCGCGCCACGACCGATTCCCCCGACTCGAACGTGCCCTCTCCCGGTCGCGGCCCGCCCGAACGCACCCGTCCGATCACGGATCACGGGCGGGTTCGGGGCGGGCCAGGGCGATGTGCTCGGGGCGGACCGGGACGCGCGTGAGCGCGGCGCCCGTGGCGTCGCGGATCGCGGCGACGATCGCGGGCGTGGACGAGAGCGTGGGCGGCTCGCCCGCGCCCCGCAGCCCGTACGGGGCGGCGGGATCGGGGTTTTCGAGGATGTCGAGCCGCATGGGCGGCATGTCGAGAATGGTCGGGATGAGGTAGTCGGTGAAGGACGGGTTGCGGACGAGGCCGCCCGACACGACGATCTCCTCCAGCACGGCGAGGCCGAGGCCCTGCGCGGACCCGCCGTGGATCTGCCCCTCCAGCGACACCCGGTTGATGACCTTGCCGACGTCCTGGACGGCGGCGAGTTCGACGACCTTGACCAGCCCGAGTTCGACGTCGACGTCCACGACCGCGCGGTGCACGCACAGGGCGAGCTGGGTGTGCGTCGTGCCCTGCCCGGTCGCGGGGTCCATCGCGGTGGTGGGCCGGTGCCGGTACTCGCGGGTCTCCTCGATGACGGCGTCGCCGAGCGCGTCCTCGATCGTGCCGAGGGGGCCGTCCGTCCGGGACACGATCTCGCCGTCGGCGACGCCGAGGTCGGCGCGCCCGTAGCGGGCGGCGGCGCGGGCGAGGAGCGCGGCGCGCACCGCCTCGCAGGCCGCCTTCACCGCGCCGCCCGACATGTACGACTGGCGGGACGCGCTGGACGAGCCGGCGTCGCCCACCCGGTCGTCGGCCGGGGCGATCACGACGTCGCCGATCCCGAGCTCGGTGCGGGCGATCTGCGCCTGGACCGTGACGAGCCCCTGCCCGACCTCGGCCGCCGCCGTGTGGACGAGCGCGGTGGCCGCGCCGCCGATGACCTCCAGCCGGACGCGGGCGGTGGACAGGTCGTCCAGGCCCTCGGAGAAGCAGATGTTCTTGATCCCGACGCCGTAGCCGACGCCGCGCGCGACGCCCTCGCCGCGGGTGCTCTGCGCCGCGCCGCCCGGCAGGTTCCGGATGTCGGACGTGTCGGCGGCGTCCGGCGGCGGCATCGCGGCGAGCCGCGCGAGCATGTCCGCGAGCGGCGCCGGGGAGTCGATGACCTGGCCGGTCGCGAGTCTCGACCCCTGCGAGACGGCGTTGCGGCGGCGCACCTCGACCGGGTCGAGCCCGCACGCGGCGGCGAGCCGGTCCATCATCGACTCGTAGGCGAAGCACGCCTGGACGGCGCCGAACCCGCGCATCGCGCCGCACGGCGGATTGTTCGTGTACACCCCGTACGCGTCGATCCGGATGTTCGGGATCTCGTACGGGCCGACGCCGAGCGACGCCGCGTTCCCGGTGACGGCGCGCGTGGACGACGTATACGCGCCCCCGTCGAGGACGATCTCGACGTCTGCGTACAGGAGCCGTCCGCCGGACGTCGCGCCGTACTCGTACCGCATCCGTGCGGGATGCCGGTGCACGTGCCCGAAGAACGACTCGTAGCGGTCGTACGACATCTTCACCGGTTCGCCGGTGTGCAGGGCGAGCATCGCCGCGTGGATCTGCATCGACAGGTCCTCGCGGCCGCCGAACGCGCCGCCGACGCCCGCGAGCGTCATGCGGACCCGGTCCTCGGCGAGGCCGAGGCAGGGCGCGATCTGCCTGCGGTCGTTGTGGATCCACTGCGTCGACACGTGCAGGTCGACGCCGCCGTCCTCCGCCGGGATCGCGAGGCCCGCCTCCGGGCCGAGGAACGCCTGGTCCTGGATGCCGACCTCGAACTCGCCGGACACCACGACCTCCGCTTCGGCCCGCGCCGCGTCCACGTCCCCGACGCGGACCGGCTGGTACCGGGCGATACCGCCGCGCGGCTGCACCTTCGAGCCGTCCGGGTCGGCGATCACCGCGCGCGGGTCGGTGACCGGCTCCAGCACCTCGTACCCGATCGCGATCTCCGCCAGCGCGCGCCGCGCCGCCTCGGGGTGGTCGGCGGCGACGAGCGCGACCGGCTCGCCCTCGTGCCGCACCTCCCCGATCGCGAGGACGGGCTGGTCCGCGGTGCCGTCGAGCCCGAACATCTTGCGCCCCGGCACGTCCTCGTGGGTGAGGACGGCCCGGACGCCCGGCATCGCCAGCGCGGGCCCGATGTCGACCGACCGGATCACGGCCCGGGGGTGCGGGCTGCGGAGCGTCGCGCCCCACAACATGCCGTCCGTCCACAGGTCGGACGCGTACGCGAACTCGCCCGTGACCTTGAGCGTCCCGTCGGGCCGCAGCGGGCTCGCGCCGACGCCGCCCGGCGCGTGCGGCGTCGGCGGCGAAGCGGGGGACGGCGGCGCGGTCGTCGAGCGGCGGCCGTCGAGCGGGCTGGCACCTTGACCGGGCCGACCCCGACCGAACCGCTGTCGACCGGGCCGCTCTCGTCCGGGGATCCCATCTACAGCACCCCCTCCGCGAGCCGCATGAGCCGCCGGTGCGCGTCGGCGCCGCGCCGTCCGCCTCGTCCTGCGGGACGGTGACGAGGGCGTCGCCGTCGACGACCGTGCGGCCGCCGACGAGCAGCCGCTCCAGCGGCGGGACCGGGCCGAACGCCAGGGCGACGACCGGGTCGTCGACCGCCGCGCGGAAGCCGTCCACCCGCCACAGCGCCACGTCCGCGAGCCTGCCGGTTTCGAGGGCGCCGAGCTCGTCGTCGCGGCCGAGGCAGCGGGCGCCGCCGAGGGTCGCCGCCGTCAGCGCCTGCCGCGCGGTCAGCGCCGTCGGCCCGTACCGGGCGCGCTGCAGGTAGATCGCCTGCCGCAGTTCCCCGGCGAGCGGGACGAGCTCGGCCGACGCCGACCCGTCCACGCCGAGCCCGACGATCGCGCGCCGCGCGCAGCAGGTGCGACACGCGGGCGGTGCCGGCGCCGAGCCGGGCGTTGGAGCTGGGGCAGTGCGCGGTGCCGGTGCGGGTCTCGGCGAGCCGCTCGATGTCGGAGTCGTGCAGGTGGACGCAGTGCGCGAGCCACACGTCCGGGCCGAGCCAGCCGATCGAGTCCAGGTACTCGGCGGGCGTCATGCCGAACCGCCCGCGGGTGTGCTCCTCCTCGTCGAGCGTCTCGGCGAGGTGCGTGTGCAGCCGGACGCCCTTCGCCCGCGCCAGCTCCGCCGACCGGACGAGCAGGTCGCGCGTCACCGTGAACGGGGAGCAGGGCGCGACGGCGACGCGCAGCATCGAGCCGGGCGACGGGTCGTGGTACCGGTCGATCGCGGCTTCGGTCTCGGCGAGGATCGTGTCGATGTCCTCGACGACCTCGTCGGGCGGGAGCCCGCCGTCGGAGCGCCCGCGGTCCATCGAGCCCCGGCACGGGTGGAACCGGACGCCGAGTTCGCGCGCCGCGTCGATCTCGGCGGCGAGCAGGTCGCCGCGTCCGGACGGGAACAGGTAGTGGTGGTCGGACGCGGTCGTGCAGCCCGACTTCGCGAGCCAGCCGAGCCCGGCGGTCGCCGCGCCCGCCACCACCTCGGCGTCCATCTTCGACCACGGCTCGTAGAGGGTCGTCAGCCACTCGAACAGGGTGCCGTCGGTGGCGAGGCCCTGGCTGGCCCACTGGTACAGGTGGTGGTGCGTGTTGATCAGGCCGGGCGTGGCGAGGCAGCCGGTGCCGTCGATCCGCTCGGCGCCTTCGGCCGCCGGGGCCGGGCCGGGACCGACGGCGGTGATGCGATCGCCGTCGACCACGAGGTGCCCGCCCGGATGCTCGTCCCCGGACACCGTCACGACGTGCGCGTTCTCGATGACGATCGTCACTCGGCGCCCGCCTTCCGCGCGGCGGCGAGACGCACCGCGTCGAGGATCTTCTCGTAGCCGGTGCAGCGGCACAGGTTCCCGGCGAGCGCCTCGCGGATCTCCGCGTCGCCCGGCGCCGGATTGTGTTCGAGCAGGTCGTGCGCCTGGACGAGCAGGCCCGGCGTGCAGAACCCGCACTGGACGGCGCCCGCCTCGACGAACGCCTCCTGGACGGGGTCGAGCCGCTCCCCGTCGGCCAGCCCCTCGACCGTCCGGACCTCGCGGCCCTCTGCCTGCCCGGCCGCGACCAGGCACGCGCACACCGGCACGCCGTCCAGGTACACGGTGCACGAACCGCATTCGCCCTGCTCGCAGGCGTTCTTCGAGCCCGGCAGCCCCATCCGTTCCCGCAGCGTGTACAGCAGGCTCTCCCCCTCCCACACGTCGTCCACGGTCTCGGCCGAACCGTTGACGGTGACGTTCACGCGCATCGCGCCCTCCTCTCCCCTCATGCCCGCCGGTGGTCGTCCCAGGCCCAGGTGAGCGTGCGCCGCGCCATGACGGCGAGGGCGTGCGCGCGGTAGGCGGCGGTCCCGCGCACGTCATCGATCGGCGCCGCCGCTTCGGCGACCAACTCGCCGAACCGCCGCGCGGTGGACGCGGCGAGCGCGCGCGCGTCCAGTCGAGTTCGGCGGAGGCGAACTCCTCGGCCGCCGTGGCGCGGCGCGGGGTCGCGGCGGCCGAACCGAACCCGGTGCCGACGCGCCGCCCGTCCGGGTGCAGCGCGACCGCGAACGAGCACACGGCGATCACCATCGCGTTCCGGGTGCCGACCTTCGAGAAGTACTGCGGGCCGGACGCCCGTCCGGTGCGGAACGCGCGGATCAGCTCGTCCGGCTCCAGCGCGGACCGCTTCACGCCCAGGTAGAACGCGTCCGCCGGGATCAACCGGACGCCCCGCGCCGCCGACTCCACCTCGATCACCGCGTCCCCGGCCAGCAGCGGCGGATGCGCGTCGCCCGCCGGGGACGCCGCGCCGAGGTTGCCGCCGACCGTCCCGCGGTTGCGGATCTGCGGCGACCCGACCGTCCGGGACGCCTGCGCCAGACCCGGCAGCCGGTCGCCCAGCTCGCCGATCAGCCGCGCGTACGGGACGCCCGCGCCGACGCGGAGCGTCCCGTCCCGTTCGTCCCACTCGGTCAGTTCGCGGACCCGGTTCAGGTCCAGCAGCGCCTCCGGCCGCCGCACGTCGAAGTTGATCTCCACCATGACGTCCGTGCCGCCCTGGATCGGCAGCGCGCCCGGATGCGCGGCCTTCGCGGCGAGCGCGTCCGCCCAGGTGACCGGTCGCAGGAACTCCATCGCCGCCTCCTTCGACACCACGCAGCAGTAGCCCTTCCCACGCGACCGCCCCGCGAGTCGTCCCGACGCTCAGGAGGTCGCGAACTTCATGGACGGAGCCAGGCGCGGCAGGCGCCTCGGAGGGCCGCGCGGCGCGCCGGGTCCATGAGGACGTCGACGCCGTCGACCCACTGCTCGATCGAGCCGACGTGGCGCGGCAGGGCGGCGACCTCGGGATCGCGGACGTCGGCGAGCAGCCCTTCCGCGATCGCGTCGTCGACCGTGCGGTAGGGGCGGTCCCAGAACGCGACCGTCGCGGCGGGCGGCGCGTGCAGGCCCCGGCGGCGCTGGAGGCCGAGGAGCGTCTCGGCCGCGTCGGCCAGGGCCGCTTCGCGGTCCTGCCAGGCGGGCGCGGTGACGGCGGCGTCGAGCGCGGGCGCGAGGTCGCCCGCCACGGGGAGTCCGCGGAACGCGGTGCCGCGCCACTTCGCGTAGGGGGTCCAGCGGCCGGAGAGGACGAACGCGAGGCGGAGCAGGTCCTCGGCGACGCGGGCGGCGAGGACGCGCGAGCCGGTCTCGTCGCCGCGCGTCGCCGTCCGTCCGATCACCGGCATCCACTGGGACGCGCGCCGCCACCAGGACGCGACGACGTACCGTTCGACGTCCGGCGGGTAGCGGTCGAGCGTCGCGCGGGCGCCGGACAGGGTCGCGGTGCCGTCCGCGAAAACGGGCCCGGCGGTGACCTCCAGGACGCTCTGCCCGGTCAGGCACAGCCAGTCGACGGCCGACAAGTCGCGGGTGGGGTCCACGCCCAAGCGGGAGCGGCAGAACCCGGCGACCGTCGCGACCTCCACGTTGTGCGTCGCCGCCGGGTCCCAGGTCACGGGGAACCGCACCGGGTGCTCCCCGTACCGGCCGGGCAGTTCGCGTTCGAGCACGGCTCGGACGTCCGGTACCGCGTCCGCGTCGTCGAGCAGCAGCGTCAGGCGGCAGCCCCAGTCGTGGTCGCGGCTCGTCGCGTCATCGAAGCCGAGCACGTCCGAGCCGGAGCCGAGGCGCGCCGCCGCGTGCGGCAGCCCGGGGAACCGCGCGTCCAGGAGCGGGCGGACGAGGTCGGCGTAGAACGCCCCGGCCAGTTCGGCGCCGCGCACGTCGTTCATCCGGCCAGTCCACCAGACGCGCCGTCAGTGCGGATGGCCGAAGCGGTACCTCGTCTGGCCGTGCGGGTCCTTGGCGAACGCGAACACCGTGGACGGCTCGACCCGGAACACGTGCGCGACGTGCCCGTCCGCACCGAAGACACCGTCCCCGACGTCGAAACGCCAGGTTTCGCCGTACTTGTCGACGTACGCGTCCGCGAGGGCACGCAGGACCGGCCGGTCGGCCGTCCGCACGGCCGTGCCCTCGACGACGACGTCGAGGCCCTTCGCCCACGTGTTGGTGCCCGTGGTCAGCGTCACCTGCAGGTTGTGTTCGAGGTTGCGGGCCTTCTGCTCCTGCGGGCCGGTGCAGAAGTGCGCGACGTCCCCGTGCACGACCCCGATGAGGGGCGTCACGTGCGGACGTCCGTCGGCGCGCACGGTCGTGAGCCAGTACAGTTCCGCGTCCCGCAGCACGCGGAGCGTTTCGGTCCACGGCGTCGGGCCCGCCGCGGGGTCGCTGAACCGGGCGTCGAACTCGGCGACGGGGCTCATCGGAATCCTCCGTTCACGCGGTGTGGCGGGCGAGGGCGGGGACGACCGCGTCCCACGTACGGCCGGGGAGGCCCTGGCCGGTGCGGGGCAGGACGATCAGTTCGGCGCGGGGGATCGCGGCGGCGAGGGCTTCGGCGTTGCCGACGGGGAAGAACGGGTCGTCCTCGCCATGGATCACCAGGGTCGGGACGGCGATCGCGGGGAGGCGCTCGCGCCACCGGTCGCCGCAGTCGAGGGCGGCGAACACGGTGCCCATCTGGTTCGCGCGGTGGGCCTTGCCGGGGTCGGCGCCGATGGGCGTCCGGTCGTAGACGGCCTCGATGTTCGCGCGGGCCTCGTCTTCGTCGAAGTCGCGGCCGCCCATGGCGCGGTCGCTCGCCAGCTGGAACGCGACGACGGACGCGCGGTCCGTCCAGTCGACGGCCGGCGGGTTCGTGAAGTGCTCCATGACTTCGGGCGCGTGGTCGGGCAGGTCGGGGTCGACCGGGCCGGGGGCGACGGGGCGGGTCCCGACGAGGGTGAGGGTGGCGACGCGGTCCGGGTGGTCGAGGGCGAGGAGCTGGGCGATCCAGCCGCCGGGACCCGCTCCGACGACGTGCGCGCGGGGCAGGTTCAGGGCGTCGAGCAGCGCGGCGGCGTCCGCGACGAGGTCGCGGAGGGTGTACCCGGGGGCGTCCGGGTCGACGGTGGTCGAGCGGCCGACGTCGCGCAGGTCGTAGCGGACGACGAAGCGCCGCAGCGCCGACAGCCGTGCACAGAACGCGTCGGGCCAGGTGAGCATCGTGCCGCCGATGAGCAGGATCGGCCGGTCCGAGGGGTCGCCGAAGGTCTCAGCGCACAGCTCGACGTCTCCGGCCTTGATGATTGCCTCCATACCGGTTCCGACCAGCGCGCCACCCGAAACTCATCGGTCCCGGAGAACCGGCCGGACGCCCGTCCGAGCCCGGCACCGGATCAGGCCGGAGGCAAGGTCCGCTCAGCCGAAGAGGCCGTCGGCGGATTCCACCGTGCCGGCCCGCATCAGCCAGACGTCCAGCCGGTCCTCGTCCTCACACGCCAGGACGCGCTCGCGAACCTCGTCGGACACCGTCAGGCCCCGCTTGGCAAGAATCTTCAGCACCGACTTCGCCTCCCCACGAGCCTCGCCACGAGCCTCGCCACGAGCCGCGCCGATGGCCTGGTTCCGCAGAGCGAAATCACTTTTGAACTGGTATTCGGTGGTACCAGTGTCCACGAGCTCCTCCAGAATGCGTCGGGGGACTTTCGAAAGCCCGGCGAGCACCATGTCAGTGTACATGGTGGCGTCTTTGTGGCCCGCGTTCTCGAGCGTGGCCAAGGCTGCGTGCGTGATCTCCAGGGCCTCCCTGTCGGGAGGCGTGACGTTCGCCAGAGCGGCCACGATGGCCAGCTCGGGCGCTTGCGCGGCCTGCGTCGTGCTCGTGACGAGCGGTCCCGTGCCCGGACCGATCACCAAGGGGACAAGATTGAAACCGGGGTGCCCGATAACGATCGATTTGCGCGCCCAGGCCGCCACGGCGCGCCGGGGACAAATGACAATTAAATAGCAGGGGCATCGAACCTTCCCGTGGAGCGCGGCAAGGTAGATCGGCCAGCTGTAACGCTTGTCGTCGTCCACGGCGAGCTGGGTCTCCGCGATGACCGCGACGGCGGGCTCGGAGGAGCCGCCCTCGCAGAGTTCCACGACGTTGTCCGCACGGTAGGCGGTGGGCGCGATCTGGGTGAACTCCTCGGAGGTGGAGCGGATGGTCACGTCGTCCGACAGTTCGACATCGCATGTGGCGCGCAGCAACTGGGCGACGACCTCGGGGTTGTCCCGGATTATCTGGATGGGGGCTTCATGTCGACCGGTCACCATGTCACGGGAAGTTACTAGACGAACACCGTAAGGCACTTAGTCTTCAGATAACTCTACGTGTGGCATCAATCACACCATGTGCGGGCGCGCGCACCGTTGCCGGTGGCGCTGTTGCGCCACCGGCCGGGCTGGTTACTTCGTGAGGGGGGCCAGGGCGGCGGTGATGTTCGCTTCGGCGGCGGTCTTGCCGATGCCGAGGCCGGACAGGACGCCGTCGCCGTCTTCGAGTTCGAGGAGGGCGAGGAGGAGGTGCTCGGTGCCGATGTAGTTGTGGCCGAGCCGCAGCGCCTCGCGGAACGTCAGTTCCATGGCCTTCTTCGCGAGCGGCCCCATCGGGATGTCGTCCGGGACCTCGCCGCTCTCGGGCGGCAGTACTTCCCGGGCGGCCTGCCGGACGGTGTCGAGCAGGACGCCCTGCGCGACGATCGCCTTCGCGGCGAGCGCGTCCGGCTCGGCGAGCAGGCCCAGGACGAGGTGCTCGGTGCCGATGCGGTCGTTTCCGGCGGCGCGCGCCTCGGTCATGGACGCGACGACGACGTTCCGGGCGCGCGGGGTGAACCGCTGGAAGCCGTCGGCGGGATCGAGCGGCGCCCCCTCCTTCGGGACGAACCGCTTCTGCGCCGCCTGCTTGGTGACGCCCATGCTCTTGCCGATGTCGGTCCAGGACGCGCCGGAGCGCCGGGCCTGGTCGACGAAGTGGCCGATCAGGTGGTCGGCGATCTCGCCGAGGCGGTCGGCGGCGATGACCGCGTCGGTCAGCTGTTCGAGGGGTTCGGTGTGGGCCTTCTTGATGGCGTCGATCAGCTCGTCCAGCCGGACGCCGATCGGCCGTTCCGCTTCCGTCATGCGTCAACCGGAGGTTGACGCATCGGTGCCGTCAACCCTCGGTTGACGATCACCAGCCGGCGGCGCCCGCGAAGGACGTCGGGCGCGGGCGATAGCCGAGGACGGTCCGGGCGGCCGCGATGTCGAGCGTCCGCTCGACCGCGAGATGGCTGATCGCGTACCGGGTGATCCGGGGCGGTTCGGGCCGCCGGGCCAGCAGGAACGCCCCCTCCGCGACGGCCTCCAGCGGACGGCGCGAGGGCGGCCGGGAGGTACACCGGCCGCGCCCGGACGCCGCGTTCGCGAAGGATCTCCCGGAACGCGGCGTCGATCGTCACCGGCTCCGCGTCGGCGACGTTGAACGCCCGCGACGGGAGGTCCGGAACGGTCGCGGCGAGGACGCAGGCATGCACGAGGTTCGTGATCGACGTCAGGCTGATCCGCTGGTCGCCCGTCCCGACCGCGGGCAGGATCGGCCCCCGGACGGCCGACAGGACGCGGGGCAGCAGCGTCGTGTCGCCCGGCCCGTACACGGCGTGCGGGCGCAGGACGACCGCGCCGCGGTCGAGCGCGGCCCGTTCGGCCGCCGCCTTCGAGGCCCCGTAGGCGTTCATGTACCGGCGGACGGGCGCCGCGTCCTCGGTCGCCATGACGCTCGGCCGGAACGGGTCGTACACGCTGGCCGTGCTGACGTGCACGAACCGGGCGTCCGGGAACGTCGCGAGGGCGCTGCGGGTGCCGGTGAGGTTCGCGGCGAACAGTTCGGCCGCCGGGCCCCAGTCGGTGACGCTCCCGGCGCAGTGGATCACCGCGTCGACGTGCGGCGGGTCGTGCAGCGGGCCGCGCACGAGGTCCCACGGACGGTACGGCGCGCCGCCCACGTGGCCCGGGGCCGCGGCGGGACGGCGGCCGAACGCGAAGGTCGTGACGCCGTCGGCGGCGAGGGCGCGGCACACGGCCCCGCCGACGAATCCGGACGCACCGGTCACCGCGATCTTCATCGGGCCACCGCCTCGCGGAGCCGGTCGCGATCGAGCTTCCGCGTGCGGCCCGAGCGGGGAAGTTCGGGCAGGACGACGACGCGGTCGGGCAGCGCGTCGTGGTCGATGACGTCCGGGAGGGTGCGGCGGAGCCGTCCGGGCAGGTCGGCGGGCCCCACGACGGCCAGGACCACCTCCTCGTCCCCGGTGGACGGGTCGGGCACGCCGACGATCGCGGCCTCGGCGACGTCCGGGAGCGCGGCGATCGACGGCTCGTACAGGCCCGGGTAGAGGTTGAACTTGCCGCGGATGAGCATGTCCTTCTTGCGCCCGGTGAGGACGAGCCGCTCGCCGTCGAGCCGGGCCAGGTCGCCGGTCGGCAGTTCGTCCAGGGGGTCGGCGCCGAGGTAGCCGCGGCACAGGTTCGGGCCGGAGAGCAGGAGTTCGCCGTCGTCGGCGACGCGCGTTCCGACGCCGGGCAGCGGTGCGCCGAGGAGGTCGCCGGGGCCGTCGAAGGCGAGCTTGTCCTCCGCCGACGCGATCGCGACCGGGAGGATCTCGGTCATCGCGTACACCGACAGGACCTCCGCCGACGGCGCCGCCGCCGCGGCCCGCCGCAGGATCGCGGGCGGTGCCGGGGCCGCACCGAGCAGGACATGCCGGAGCGTTCCCGGCAGTTCGGGCGTCTCGTCCAGGATTTCCGCGAGGTGCACCGGGACGCAGAAGGTGTGCGTCGCCCGGCGTTCGCGCATCGACCGGGCGAACTCGGCGGGCGGGCAGCCGAGCCGCGGCATCGACCAGCGCGCCCCGGAGATCAGCGTCGGCAGCCCGAGCATCAGCTGGTCGGTGTGCACGACGTCGCCCGGACCGAGCGGCAGCCGCGCCCGGAACAGGTCGAGCGCCGCCGCGAGGACCCCTGCGTGTGGACGACCGCGCGCGGGTTCGCCGTCGTCCCCGACGTGAAGATCACCGCGGCGGGCGCGTCCGGGGCGCCGGGTTCGTCCGGTTCGGGCGCCGGGCCGGACGCGAGCCGCGCGAACGCGAGGGCCCCGCGCGGGACGCCCGGCAGGCGTCGTCCGACGTGGACGTGCCGCATCGGCCCCTCGCCCGGAATCTGCAGGTCCGCGAGGTTCGGCAGCAGCAGCCCGCGCCGCCGCGCGTACGCCCGGACGGGGCGCAGCCGACTCCCCGCGTACAGGATCGACTCCGCCGCCGACCAGCGCGGGCGCGCCAGCCGCAGCCGCGCGGTGAACATCTCGGGCCCGCGCCCGGGTCGGCGAACACGACCACTCCCCCGGCCGCGACGACGCCGAGCGCCAGCGCGAGCGACTCCGGCGACGGCCGCACCGAGAACAGCACCCCGTCCCCCGGCGCCATCCCCGCCGCCAGCAGCCCGTGCCGGACGGCCAGCACCCGCCGCCGCAGCTCGCCGTAGGTCAGCTCGCGCCGTCCCCCGCGACGAGCGCGACCGCCCCGGGCGTCCGCGCCGCCTGCTCCAGCAACCCCTGCACGAGCGTCATGACGTCGCCTCCCCGACCCCGGCGGACGGATCGTGGCCCCGGCGGGCCTGCGTCGCCGCAGCTCCCCGAACGGAACGGCCGCGGCCCCTCCGTTGCCGCGCTGCGGCAGCTCCGTCCTGCCTGCGGAAACGTGTCATCGCGGGGCCTCCGAACGGACGGTCAGGCGGCGGTAGGTCGGGATCAGGACGTTCCGGGCGGCCGATCGCTCGACGATCCGTACGGGACCGGCGGCCAGGACCGTCCGGGCCACGCGGCGGATCTGCGCCATCGCCAGCGGGTAGCCGATGCAGAAGTGCGGGCCCGCGCCGAACCAGAGGCGGCGCAGTTCGGGCGGGTGGGGGCGGTCGGGGTCGAAGGGGCCGAGGCCGTGGCAGCAGTTGTGGGTGGCGATCAGGATCCGGTCGCCGGGCCGGACGGGCGTGCCGCCGATCTCCGCCGCCCGGTGCACGCTGCGCAGCATCACCGGCGTCGGGGTCGTGACGCGCATGGCCTCGTCGATCGCGCGGTCCAGGAAGCCGTCGGACGCGGCGGCGTCGGCGAGGCGCGCGGAGTCGCAGAGGAGGGCGACGAGGCGGGGCACGTACGTCGCGACGGTCTCGGTGCCGGTGAGGAAGAACGCGCCGGCGGCGCCGCGCGCCTCCGCCTCCGACAGTCCGAGGGTTCGCATTCGTCCCATGACGGTTGATTCGTCCCCGGCGGCGTACGACTTCGCGGCGGTGTCGCCGAGGGGGTCGAGGACGGCGCGGACGCGCCGGATCTGCGCCGGGGACAGCCGCCGGGTCCGCAGGGAGACCATCGAGACGATGCGTTCGCCCTGTTCGAACAGCCGCCGGAACTCGCGTTCGGTGCTCATCTCCAGGCCGATGACCTCGCCGATCACCGCGCCCGCCATAACGCGGGCGGCGTCGACGAGGTCGACCGTGGCGCCGCCCGCGAGCCGTCCGGCGAGGCGGTCGAGCGGCCCGCCGAGGACGCGCGCGCACAGTTCGTCCGCGTAGGCGGGGGTGAACAGGTCGGTGAGGCGGCGCCGCAGGGCCCGGTGGGCGTCGCCTTCCATGTTGAGCAGGACGGACGGCCCCAGCACGGGCGTCCACAGGTCGCCGGGCGAGCCGGGGCCGTCCTTGCGGAACGTCTCGCCGTCCATGAGGACCGCGCGGGCCAGGGACGCGTCGTTCACGACCACGCCCACGCCGGGCACCCGGACGACCGGGCCGCGCCGCGCGAGCCCGCGCAGCAGCGGGTACGCGAAGGGGTGCGCGGAGAGGTAGAGGCGGCGTTCCCAGTTCACCGGACGTCGACCTCCGCGGGCCGGTACCGGTGGTCGGCGTACCAGCCGAGGGTCCTGACCAGCCCGAACGCGCGGAGCCGCCGTACCGATCCGTAGACGATCACGTCGTCGCGCAGCCCGTAGGCGGGGGTCAGGTACCGGACGCGGTTGACGAGCGCGCGGTCCTCGTGGACGTCCTCGATGCACGTCCGCGGGAAGCCGCCGGCCCGTTCGTACAGTTCGGCGGTGACGGCGACGTTGCAGCCGGGCATCATCACGTAGGGCCCGAGGTAGAGGGGGTCCTGGTTGCCGGGGCGGAACCGGCCGAACAGGGCGGCGGTCTCGATGACGGCGGGCAGCAGGCGGCGTTCCCACAGCTTGAGCGGGAACTCGTCGGTGCGGGGCCGCAGCGGCCCGCTGACCAGTTCCAGCCCGTCGCCGAACGCCCGTTTGACCGCCGCGATCCAGCCGGGGTGCGGCAGGCAGTCGGCGTCGGTGCGGGCGACGTGGGTGGCTCCGGCGGCGATGGCGTGCCGGAACCCGGTGTCGGCGGCGGCGCCGGTGCCCTTCTGCGTCTCCCGGACGATCCGGACGCCGAACCCCGCGTCCGCCGCGGCGAACTCCTCGACGATCTTCGCGGTGGCGTCGGTGCCGGCGTTGTCGACGACGACCAGCGTGAACGCGGTGTCGGTCTGCTCGGCGAGCCGCCGCAGCGTCGCGCCGATCGAACGTTCCTCGTTGTAGGCGGGGACGACGACCCAGAGGTTCATGGTCACAGCTCCGCGAACACGACGCCGAGGCTGAGGCCGCCCGCGAGGCCGACGAGCGCGACGCGGTCGCCCGGCCCGCACCGTCCGTCCGCGACGGCGGTGGCGAGTTGCAGCGGGAGGCTCGCGGACGCGACGTTGCCGTGTTCGGGCAGCGTCACGACGAGCTTCTCCGGCGGGATCCCGAGGGCCGCGCGCAGCACCTCCACGTACGGGACGGTCACCTGGTGGGCGGCGACGACGGCGAAGTCGTCCCAGGTCAGGCCGGTCTTTTCGAGGGCGGTCGTGAACAGTTCGGTGCCGCCCGCGAGGAACGCGTCCTTGAGGCGGCGGCCGTCCCCGCTGAAGTAGGTGCGCTCGGGGTCGCGGGGGTGCATGGACCCGCCGCCGGGCAGCGTCCCGATCTCCCAGGACGCGGAGACGGCGGCGAAGTCGCGGTAGAAGATCCCGCCGTCGGGCGCGGCCTCGACGATCATCGCGGCGCCGCCGTCGGAGAGGGTGTAGCCGGCGAACGCGTCGACGAACTGGGCGCGGTCGCGCACGTTCCAGCGGATCGCGCGGGACGGGCTCTCGCCGGTGCAGACGAGCACGCGCTCGTGCTGCCCGGTGCGGATCAGCGCGTCGGCGGTCTGCAGGCCGTTGAGGAAGCTGTTGCAGGCGTTCTTGACGTCGAAGACCGGGCAGGTCGCGCCCAGTTTCGCGGCGACGATGTGGGCGGTGGCGGGCTCGACGAGGTCCTGCGACGCCGACCCGAAGATCAGCAGGTCGACGCCGTCCGGGGACAGCCCGCGGTCGGCCAGGACGCGGCGGGCGGCGGCGACGGCGAGGTCGGACGCCTGCTCGTCGTCGCGCATGACGTGCCGGGCGCGGATGCCGGTCATCCGCTCGACGATCGTGGGGTGCGGCCGGTAGCCGGGGCTCTCGGCCGCGACGCGCGCCTCGACCTCGGCGCTGGTGACGGTACGGGCCGGCAGGTGCGCGGCGACGGCGGTGATGCGGGCTCTCATGGGGGTCCCCCGGTTGCTCGTGCTCGGTCGGCGGCCAGGACGGCCAGGTTCGCCGATGCGGGCGCCTTCCGGACAGGGAGACCCTACGTAAGCCCCCTGGGGGAAGTAACCCAATTCGGGTGAGTACCGACACTTATCCCGAATGCGCATTATCACCGGTCCGCCCGGCTGCCCGGGTCGGCGACAATCACCCTGTGACCAGCACGAAAACCAGCAGGACGAGGACCACCAGGACGCGGACGGACGCGCGGCGGCACGAGGCGCGGCTGCTGTGGCACGGCAACCGGGGGCTGTTCGCCCTCCTGCAGGCGGCGCGGCACACCGGGCCGGTCGTCCGCGTGCCGCGGCTCGGCTGGGTGGTGACCGATCCCGTCCTGGCCCGCCGCGTCCTCAACGACCACGACCACTTCGGCATGAACGGCGAGGGCGGCGTCGGGCACCTGTGGACGCAGCTGTTCGGGGCGGAGATGGGGCAGTTCTTCGGCGGCGCGCGGCACACCGAGGTCCGCACCGCGGCCCGCGACCTGTTCACCGAGGACGCCGCCCGCACGCTCATCGACCGGTCGCAGGGCGCCCACCACGCCGACCTGGCCCGCCGCCTCGCCGCCGGGGAGTCCGCCGACGTCGCCGGCACCGCCCGCGTCCTGGCGGGCCGGATGGTCGCCGACGTGCTCGGCCTCCCCGCGGACCGGCCGGACGGGACGTACCGGGCGCTGTTCGGCGCCGGGGAGCGGCTCGCCGCGCTCGCCCTCGGCACCGCCGCGTCCACCGAACTGGACGCGGCGACCGTCGACCGGGCCCGCGCGATCGTCGAGGACATCACCGCGGACGTCCCCGCGGCGTACCGGACGGGCGGGCCTGGCACCCTGCTCGGCCGCTGCCGGGAGATCGGCCTCGGGCTGCCGATGGCGCGGGGCCTGGCGACGCTGCTGGTGATCGCGGGCACCGAGACCGGCGCGTCCGGGACCGTCCGGACGGTCGCGCTCGTGCACGACACCGGCGGGCAGCGCGCGCTGCTGGACGACCCGTCGCTGCTCGACGGCGCGGTGCGCGAGGGCCTGCGGGTCGCCGCGCCCGCCCCGGTGATCGGACGGCACGTCGTGCGGGACGCCGACATCGCGGGGCGCACGCTGCGCGCCGGGGAGCGGGTCATGGTGCTGACGTACCTGGCGACGAACGGCGCGGGCCCGTTCGACGTGCGCCGCCCGTACGTGCCGGAGACGCGGCAGCTGTGGTTCGGCGGCGGCCGGCACCTGTGCCTGGGCGCGGCCGTGGCGCGCGTCCAGGTGGCGCGGATGCTGGCGGCGCTGCTGGCGGCCGGGCGCCCGTACACGATCACGCACCGGCGGGCGGCGCGGCGCGTGCTCGTCCCGTCGTACGCGGAGCTGCGGGTGACGCTCGCCCGCTGACGTCCGTGAATCCGACCCCGCCGCCGGGACGCGCGGGGTCAGACGCGCGGGGGCACCAGCTCGGACGGCGCCGGTTCCGGTTCCGGGCGCGCCGGGTCGGGGGACGGCTTGAGCGTCGGCGTGACGATCTCGACGCGCGCCGGGGCCTCCGCCTCGCGGGACGGCGAGTTCCACCACCACAGCGCGACCGAGATCGCGAGCAGCACCAGGACGCCGCCGGCGAGCTGCAGGATCGCCATCCGGTGGCTGGGGTCGCGGAACCGGCGGCCTGCGCGTGCCGCGCGGCGCGCGGGTGGTGCGGCGCGCCGCCGCTCG
>NZ_MKJY01000066.1 GCF_001942465.1 Actinomadura sp. CNU-125 | reverse complement strand
ATGAAGAGCTACGGCCGCGCCCCGACGTTCCTGATGGCCACCGGATACGAACAGGTCCGCTCCATCGCCGCCGCACTCGCCGGGGACCGCGAAGCCGCCGACACCCTCCAGCTCGACCTGCCCGAGACCGGCGTGTGCTCCACCGACCTGATCACCGAAGACCAGCTCCCCGGGACGCAGGACAACGGGGGCTGCGGCACCTCGTGCTCCACCGAAACGGCCCCCCAGCCCACCGAGCAGGAGCCGGCGTCCTCCTGCTGCGGCACCCCGGAACCGGTCACGATCGGCGCCGGAGCACCGGCCGGGCTCGGGTTCGCCACCGGACGCGTCCGCGGCCACCCCTGACCCCGTTCGTGAATTCCACGAGCCGAATGCGGCGCGCCAGGAAGAACTGCCCAGAACGGACGCGGGAAGAAGGACTGTTGGGTTCCGGCTCTTCCGTCGCTAACCACCTGGACAGACCTCTCTTCGCGGCTCGATGGCCTCATGAAGCGGGTCGGTCGGTGATCCAGCGAGCGGCGAGGATGCCGGAGGCCGCGGTGAGGACGGCGGCGCCCAGGGCGCCGGCGGCGTAGCCGATATCGCGCCAGAACCGGTAGGTGCCGAGCGCGTTGGCGCGCCAGCTGGGGTGGGCGTGGTCGGACACCGAGGCGATGAGCGCGGGATAGACCATGGCGGTGCCGATGCCGAGCGCGACGGCCGACAGAACCCCCGCCAGCAGCGGCCGGTCAAGCAGGGCGAGGGCGAGGGCGAACCCGGCGGCTTGGACGAGCATGCCGGTGACGATGAGGGGTTTGCGGCCGATGCGGTCGGCGAGGTGCCCGGTGGGGATTTGGCCGAGGCCCCACAGCAGCGGGTAGAGGCCCTTGATGAGGCCGACGGCGGCCAGGCCCAGGCCGTGGTCGGTGAACAGCAGGGGGAACACGCCCCCGGTGAGGCCGTCGTTGAGGCTGAGGCGAGCAATCGCTTCGGTTCAGGGAAGAGGTTCGATCTCCAGGCCCGGCACCACCGCGCGGAGGCGAACGCCCCGGTCGGTCAGGACTGGCCATCGGCGGCGGGTGGCGACCTCTGCCACGTGGGCGGCGCACACGTCGAACTCGGGCCCGGCGGCTTCGAGCATCTCACCGACCGGGCCGGCCTGGTGGATGTCGAGCGTTTCGATGACGGTGTGGCCGAGCTGGGCCAGGACCGACAGGCCGAGCCGATTCTTGTCGGGCAGACGGGCCCAGGCTTCGGTGACGGCGGTGGTGGGGACGGCCCAGATCAAGCCGGTGGTCGTGGAGTGGCGGGCGAACGCTTGCGCGTACAGGGTGCGACCGGTCACCAGGTCGATAAGGGCGGAGGTGTCCAGGACACGGCCGTGCACGCCCGTCGGGATTGTGGCGGGGGAAGGGTCGGTCATGAGGCGCGGCGCACCGACCGGCCGTACTTGGCGGCGATGTCGGCGTCGGCCTCGGCCAGCAGGCGGTCATCGCCGGGCTGCTTGGGCTGGCCGGTCGCACGGCGGGCCCAGGCGTCGGCGCGGGCCTGCTCGGGCGTGTCCTGCGGCGGACCCCACAGATCCTGCAGCGCCGCCAGTCCCTCCTCGCGGGACATCCGGCCCGGCTGCACCTGACTCAAGACATCAATCGCGTCGGACATGATCCTGAGTCTACGCCGCTGGTTCCTCGGCTTGGCCTGCCTTACTCGTTTCATGCGCGATCAAACTCGAACGAGCTGGGCGGGGCTGGATATTGGGGGTGGCGCACCGGGCCGCGACCTCAGCCCCGGGTGCGTCACCTGTCCGACCGGTCATGGCCGCTCGGGGGCGGCACCTTCGGGCACTGAGTGTCTGTCCAGCGAGCCGCTTTCCCCAACGGTTTGGGTCGCCTCCTTTGGAGTCTTGGTGCCGTTCACGTCGGCTAACTGGCCGGTGACGGTGTCGTTGGTCAGGTGGAGGTGATTCAGTTCGTTTTCGTACTCGGCTTGTTCGGCGGCGGTTCGCTCGTCGGCGGCCAGGCTGATGTGGGCGGCTCGGATCTCTGCGCGGACATCGTCGGGGATCTGCGGCCGGGTGGTCGGGGCTCGGGCAGAGTGGATTTCGTCCAGGAGGGCTTCGACGTCGGGTGGCCGGGCGAGGTCGCGTTCGGTGATGGGGCGCAGGCGTGGGGGCGGGACGAGGCTTCTGGGAGCCGGGGCGAGGCGGTGGCGGTCGGCGCACGGGCCGTGTGCTTCCGTCGCGTCTTGGGCGGTGATGCCGAGGAAGGCGTGCCACTCGGCGCGATCGGTACGGTGGCCGGCCAGCTGAGTCTCTGCGTCTGCTCTGCCCTTGTTCCAGGTCGCGATCTGGTCGAGGTCGGCGGTGCCGCGTCGCCAGCCGCCGTCGGGGCCGCGTTCGGCGAGCCCGTAAGCGGCGAGTTCGGCGAGGGCCTGGTACGCCGTGCTGCGGGGGAGGAGCGCAGCGGCCGCCAAGTCGGGGGCCGCGATCTCGTGGTTGGTCAGGGCTTCGTAGGCGAACGCGGCGCCGCGTGTCAGCGGGCGGAAGGCCGGATGGATGGCTTCGATGCGGCCAGGACGCCACGTGCGGCCGGTGGCCTGGGAGAGGATGGAGTCGGGGATGACGAGCTGGTAGAGGTCGGCTCGGACGCCTTGGGCATCACGGACGTGATCGATGAGGGCGTAGGGGCCTCCGCATAGGTCGTGCAGCGCACGGCTGACGGTGGTGTGGTCGACTGCGGCCATGTACGCCAATTGGCGGGTGCCGAACTCGATCTCGGTGCGTCCTGACATCTGGGCGGCCGCGCCTACCGCGCGCAGGATCGCGCGGTAGGTCAAGGCCCGGTTGCCCCACTCCAGTTCGAGGAGCCGCTCGACGATGCGCATGGCGTTCTGCCAGGTGCGGATCTGCTGGTAGGTCGTCAGAGTCCACGGTGCCGGTCGTACTTCGATGGCCCAGGGGTTGCCCGCCCCTCCTCGCCTTACATCGTAAAGATCGGTGGCTTGTTGTGTCTTTCCGTCCGGTGACGGCCGCGATGCTGCACGGCTAACCCCAGCTGCCCTCTCCCCCCGCGTGGGGTTAGACGCACTGGTGTTGCGCCTCTGGACGGGAAACCCCGCTTTTGGCGGGACGGAGGGTGGTGGGGGCAGGTCGGGCTCGGTGGTGAACGCGACGGCTTTCGCCCATTCGGCGTCGAGGAGTGCGTCGTCCCGCCACCAGGCGGCGATCGCGGTCCAATCGCGGGTGAGCCGCTCACGGACGTGCTGGAGCCGCCATCCGCGCGCCGCGGCGCTCGTAAGGATCGCCTGGCGGGCTTCCGAACTGGAGCGGTAGCGGGCGGCGTCCCAATTGCCAGTGCGCGCGGTGTGTTCGAGGTCGGCGCGCAACGCTCCGCGGCCGCCGAGGCGCAGCCGGTACGGCCGTCCATCGAGGTCGAGTTCGATGCCCGGGGCGGCGTCGGGCGCGTCCGGGTGCCTGGCCTCCGAGCCGGACGGAGCGCCGGAGACGGCGTCGAGTTCGGCGGCCAGCTCGACGAGCAGCGCGTCCCACACCGCCGACCCGCACGGACGAGCGCAGATCGCCTCGGCCTCGTCCACGCTGCACGTCAGCGTCATGAAGCCGGTCAGCCGGCCGCCGAGGCTCTTGTGCGGCGAGCCCGGGCCGCGGATCTGCCCGTGCAGGCTCTCCATCGGGGAGGAGTCCACCACCGGGAACCGCGCCGCGAAGGCCCTCACGAGATTGGTCAGCTCGAAGAACCGGATCGGCTGCGCCCACAGCACGTACACGTGCCGCCCGCCCGACGGGCTGACATCGACCAGGCAGCGGCCGCCGCACTCCTCGATCAGCTCCACGATCCGAGTGGCGGCCCGCGCGATGTACGCGGGACGGTCGGCCGCGTCCTCCGGCGGGACGCGCGAGGCGTCCAGGTCGAGGACGAGCAGACGGCTCTTGGCCGTCTCGGCGTCGGCCGTCGGGACGGTCGCGGGCCGGTTCGGCAACCCCGGTTTGATCTCGACCTCGTACCGGTGGCCCGAACGAGAGCAGCGGGGGAACGATCGGCCACCGTCGGGGGAACGGCGCATCAACGGACGCTGCGCGATGAAGGGCACGGTGATGCGCGCCCACGCCCGCGCGGCGACATCGGCTCCCGGGACACGGGAAAGAGATCCGCGTGTCTCCCGCTCATCACCGGGTAGACCTGCGGAAACAGGGGGCTGCAGGGCGGCTTGGTCGCTCTCGGATTCGAGGCGCACTAGGCCGACCTGACGACTACGTGCTATCGTCGGTCTCCATACGTCGGGCACCTGCACGGGTGCCTAACACGCGGTCTCGTTACCGATCGTCCAGAGGATTGGCCGTCATCCGGAGCGAGAGGTTCGAGAACCGTTAAATTGCATGGGGAAGCGCCCTACGGGGCGCTTTTCTCATTCCAGGGGCACCTCCGTCGATGACAAGAGCGTGCCGCCGGGCAGACGTGCCGGACGAGCGGGACGGAGAGTTCGTGGGGACGGTGCGTGAGACCCCGGCGCCTGCGCACCCAATCCTGGGCGTGCGGCCTCAACGGGCGTGTCTGCCGTCCATGGGCTCCGCATAGGAGGTACCCTCAAGACAGCCTCCTCGGTGGGTTTAGGCAATGAACCGATGGGGCGAGCCGAGATCGAGCTTTCCTGCCAGTCAGTTCGATCTCGCCAGCAGCGGCGGCGTGTCGCTGGCCATCGGAGGACCATCCGATGCCCGGCGAGCCGCCGTCGCTGGTTTCTGGAGCTTTTCGCGAGCACCTGGAGGGTGTCCGCAGCGGCCTAGTGGGACCGTACACGTTTCCGGCGCCCCATGGGGCGAGGCACGCCGCTTCGTTCACAGGCTGTGGATAGCGCGACCGGGCGGTCAGAGAGCGTCGGTTCACCCCGCACGGCCGAGGCCGCACCCACGTCTCCGCTCTTCGGGCCGCGCACGCGGCGATCGTCTGCACGGGATCACCCCACGACACGCCGGACGGACGTGAGCTTGCGACGCCAGTCCGCGACCCGGCTGACCTTGACGACGTCCCCGGTCCGGGGCGCCTGGACCAGCAGGCCGCCGCCGATGGCCATGCCGACGTGACCGGGCCGGGCGGCGCTGCCCCCGCTGCCGGCGGTGAACAGCAGATCCCCCGCGGCGATCTGGCCGGACGGGACGGGGCGCCCTTCGTGAACCTGCTGGAACGTCGTGCGCGGCAGCGAAACCCCGGCCTGCTTGTACGCCTGCTGGACGAGCGAGGAGCAGTCGCAGTTCGCGGGGGTCGGCGCCTTCTTGGGGTCGGTGCAGCTGCCTCCGTAGACGTAGGGGGTTCCGCGCTGCCGCAGGGCCCAGGCGACGGCGACCCGCACCTGGTGGGGCGTCCCGGCTGGCAGGCGGAATCCGGCGGGCAGGGTGACCGGGCCCGAAGGCGCGGCGGCGGCCCAGCGGCGCGCGCGAGCCTCGATCTCGCGGACGTAGTTGCGGGTCTCCGTGTACGGCGGGATCCCGCCGTACTTGAGGACCTTTCCCCATCCGGCGTTGTAGCCGGCGAGGGCGAGCTGGACGGGCGTGGCCGAGGACAGGCCGCTGCGTTTCGCCTTGCCGATCAGATGGCACATGAACCGTCCGGCGGCCATGATGCCGTCCGGTGGATCTTTGGGGCTGGTCGTGCCGTCCCCGTCGGCGTCGACTCCCCAGGTCGCCCAGGTGGCAGGAATGAACTGGGCGATGCCTGCGGCACCCGATCGCGGGTTGGTGCGGTCCGGACGGAAGCGGCTCTCCTGGAACAGCTGGGCGGCGAGGAGGACGGCCTTCTCCTCGCGGCACTGGGCAGCCGACTTGATGATCCAGGGCCGGTACTCGGGCGGGACCGCGGCCAGTGCCACGCCGCTGTCTCCGGTCCCAGTGCCGCAGTCGGCGGGCAGCTGGGGCCGGGCTGTGGGCCGGAAGGTTTCGACGGCGTCGCGGACCGTACGCCCGGCCATCTGCTCCCACTGGGAGTACTTGCCTTCGGCGGTGGGCGGGCGGTGGAGGATCTCGGCCAAGACCTCGCCGAGGGGGCGGGTCTGCCAGTCTCCGATGTTCGTCATCGCGCGGTAGAACAGGTTGGTGGCGCCGACCGGGTCATCGACCTGGTCGCGGGTTCCCCAGTGGTCGGGACGCATCCCGTACAGGCCGCTGCCGCCGTCTCGGGTCGCGGTGGTGTCGTTGATCAGCTCGCTCTCCGCGAGGGCAGCAGCGGTGGCCAGGACGAGCGCGCGCGGTGGCAGGTTCCGGCTCAGGCCCACTGCGGTGATGAGAGCCGCGATCTCCTTCTGGTCGTCGTTCAGGACCAGGTATGCCTGGTCGCCCTGCGGGTCTAGGGGGATCTCGAACCGGTGGTCGTCGGTGGGGCGGCCACCGGTGGGCGGGAGCGTGCAGGCGGCGGCGGTGGCGGCCATGCCACCGAGGCCGGCGGCGAGCGGCAAGGCGAGCATCGTCAAGACGGGGAGGAGTACTGCGGTGAGCGCCCCCTTGCCCTTCTTCACCGCGCCCCTCCGGTCCGTCCGCATTGCCCGACATTGCTCGTTGAGATTCCCATTGCCAGTTCGAGTGACAGGCATTTAACGAACTTCTGCTAGCCACCGCGAACCGAACCTCCTCTGCACATCGTCATAATGCTTGTGACGCACTGTGACTGATGTTATGACTGCGTCCCGCTGATTAAATCGCATTCGCTGTCGGTTCGCACCGCGCCTACGGGACGAACGGCGTCGAAGGATCGGCGGATGGCCGGGAGTTCGGGTCCGCACGGGGGAGGGAGTTGGGCTTGCCCACATTATTTTGCCTGGTCACGAGCACAATCGGGGAGATGGTGGCACTCGCCGCTCCTGATGACGGCGGAGCGGAGAACCTGTTCAACGGGCTTCAGCCCGACTGGGGTCCGTTCGCCGACGTCGGCGAGAAGGCGCGAACGATCATTCAGGTGATCATGGCCGC
The DNA here is from genome assembly GCF_001942465.1 of Actinomadura sp. CNU-125. Lineage (GTDB taxonomy): Bacteria > Actinomycetota > Actinomycetes > Streptosporangiales > Streptosporangiaceae > Spirillospora. The sequence continues at coordinate 64,290 of NZ_MKJY01000066.1, read as the reverse complement.
GGTGCTGCTGGTGTGCCTCGGCACGGCACTGCTGGGAACCGGGAAAATTCGGCTCGGACAGTCTGATTTCTCCCAAGATCCGATCGCGATCCGCGACGGCCGGAAACTGGTCATAGGTGGCCTTATCGGCGTATTCCTGGTCGCCTCGATGGGCACACTCTTCACGATCGTTTACGGGATGGGCGTCTGATCGTGCCCAGAAACTCCCAGAATGACCGCAATAACGCCCCTTCGCGGCGGCCGACCATGCTGCTGCCGGACGACCGGCCGGGACCTCCCACAGGCGCCTCCTGGCGCAGGGCCACCGCCTCCTCGCCCCGGCTGCTGATCGCCATCACCGCCTGCGCGGCCGTCCTGACCGGATCGGCGATCTGGCTCGCGGCGGGCGGGAACGACGCCCCCTCCTCGGCGAACCCGCCGGACCGGCGTCCCGGCCACGCCCAGCCCGCCCCGGGCGACGGGGCGAGCCGAACGCGGCATGGCGTGGCGGTGGGCTACGCGCACTCGCGCGCCGGGGCCGTCGCCGCGGCCGTCAACTACGAGATGGCGCGCACGCGGCCCGACTACTTCACCGACGAGCAGGTCCGCCGCGGGGTGCTGGGCGCGATGATGTCGCGCGAGGCCCTCCCGGCACAGCTGGCCAGCGACAACACCAACGCCGACGCCGTGATGGCCCGGCTGGGTCTGCAGCCCGGCGGCCTCGGCCCCGGCGGTGCCCGGTTCCTGGCTCGCAGCGCCCCGCTTGGAACCCGGGTGACGTCGTACTCCGGACAAATCGCGACCGTCGAAGTGTGGATGGCCGAGATCATCGGCGTCCTCGGAGAGAACTCCACGCTGCCGCCCACAGCCTCCTGGGCCACCTACAGCATCACGCTGACCTGGCAGGACGACGATTGGAAGGTCGCTTCGCTGACCGCGACGCCCGGTCCCGTCCCGGTGTCGGGAAGCCAGGGGCCGAGTTCGTCGATGGAGTGGACGAAGAGGTTGGAGGGCTTCGATGCGCCGCCGCCGGTCTCATGACCTCGCGCGGACGTCCGGCGGTCGGCAAGGGTCGGGCAACGGCACGCCGTCCAGGCTCGGCGGCGAACGCGTGAAGGGACTGCGCCTGCTCGTCGTCCTGGCAGGGCTCCTGCTGACATCGGGGATCGCCGCGACGGCGGTGTGGGCAGCGCCCGGAACGGCCGCCTCGCCGGCACGAGCGGAGCCGGGACCGGACGTCCCCGAAATACCGCCCCTTCCGACGGCTCCGGTGCTGCCTGGGCTCCCCGGGCAGGGCGGGCCGGCGGAGCCGTCCCAGACGAGTCCGGCGTCCCCATCGGGCTCCCCCTCGCCGACTCCCTCCGCTCCTGCGGAGGACCCGACCGAGGAGCGTCCCGACGACGAAGACTTCGGCAAGTCGGTGGTGTGCAATCTTCCAGTCATCGTCAAAGCATGCGAGCTGTACGGGGGAGTGAAGCGGCCGCTGTCGTTCGCCTCCGACCCGTTCGGCTACGTCGCCACGATGATCCAGAAGGCGATCGGCTCGGTGCTGAAGCTGTTCGCGCAGCTCGTCGACGAGACGTCCGGCGTGGACTGGGGCAACAAGGGGTTCCTGCGCACCTACACGATGATGTTCGGGCTGGCCACGTTCGTCACGGCGTTCCTGTGGCTGATCGCCGTCGGCAAGCGGGTCGTGGCGGGGGCGGGCCCGGCCGAGGCGATCGGCGAATCGATCGGCTACCTCCTCGTCGCCGTGGTGGTTTCCGCGTTCGCCCCGGCGGCGGTGGCGGTGGTCACCGACCTGGTGGACGAGGCGTCCGCGGCGATGTTCCGGCCGGTGCTGGGAGACATCGCCGACCTGGAGGACACCCTCGCGCAGATCTGGACGGTGATGCTGGCGCTGGGCGGCGGCGGGTTCCTGGCCACGATGCTCGGCTCGTTCCTGCTGTTCGCGGTGGTGTCGGTCTGGGCCGAGCTGGTGGTGCGGTCGGCGTTGCTGTACGTGGCGCTGGCGTTCGGCCCGCTGGTGTTCTCCGGGCTGGTGGACCGGTCGCTGTGGCAGCACACCAAGCGGTGGCTGGGCGCGACCATCGCGGTCATCATGAGCAAGCCGGTGACGCTGACCGTGCTGGCGCTCGCGACCGGCATCCTGCGCGAGTTCGAGCTGACCGACACGGTCACCGATCCGCTGACGGCCCTGCAGATCCTCTTCGTGGTGATGGCGCTGTTCTTCCTGGCGTTCCTGCTCCCGGTCGCGATCGGCAAGTTCGTTCCCGCCTTCGGGGACGAGCTGGCCACCATCGCCGCCGCCCGCGGCGACGCCACGGAGCGGGTCCGCGGCGCGGGGTCGCAGGCCAAGGGGGGCGCCGACGACATGGCGTCCACCACCGGCGGCCGCCTGGACGCCGCCTCGGAGATGGTGCAGAAGGGCATCGACAAGATCGGCGGCGGCGCGATGAAGCCGCCCGTCGGCGGCGACGGCGAGGACGGCGGCGCGGGCGTACCGACTCCCGATGGCGTCGAGGGCGCGGGAAAGGCTGCCGACGGTGCCGGGACGGGCGCCGGTGCGGCGGAGGCCGGGGCCTTCGAGGCCGCCGGTCCGGTCGGCGCCGGAGTCGGCGCGGCCAAACAGACCATGGACGAGGTCAAGGAGTTCCTCGGGGGAGCCGCCCAGTCGGGGGCCGAACGCGCCACCGGCGAGGACGTCGGCCACGGTGCCGACTCCGGAGGCGGGCAGCCCAACGACGCGCCGCCCCCGCCCGAGGAGCCCCCGCCTCCCACTCCCGACGACGACCGGGACGGTCAGCGGTAGCCCCCGCGGCGATCGCGCAGCCCCGGCCCGTACATCGACGGGCCGCGGGGCCGCGCCGTCCCGTGCGTCCGCTCCCACCCACCACGCAGGAAGAACCTGATGATGACTCGTACATTCACGTTCCCGCGGTCGCGTCCGCGCGGCCTGATCGGGCACCGGCTGGAAGCCCAGGAGCAGGCGTTCCTCCTGGGGGCGGGCGCGCTCGTCCTGGTGCTGCTGTGGACGGTCCCGACGTGGCCGCTGAAGCTGCTCGGCGGCGCGGGCGTCGGGGTCTTCACCGCCTGGGCCGCGCTGGCGCCGTACAAGGGACGGACGTGGCTGCGGTGGCGGGAGATCCGGCGGACCTACCGGCGGGCGCTGCGCGGCGGCGACCTGCTGTACGTCTCGCGGGCGCCGCGGGCGGGACGGTCGTCGGCGGGGCGGCTGCGGCCGGTCCCGCCGCCGGCGGGTGTGCCGCCGCTGGAGTGGCTGACGGCCTCGACGGCGTTCGGCGAGGTGGCGGTGCTGATGCAGCCCACCGAGCGGGTGTTCACCGCGACGCTGGAGGTGGAGGCCGACCGGGACTTCGGCGGGCTGGACGAGCCGGAGCGCGAGTCGCTGATCGTGGCGTTCGAGCACCTGCTGCGTTCGACCGCCGAGGCCAGCCGCATCCGGCGGCTGGCGTGGATGCTGCGGGTGGTGCCCACCGATCCGACGGCGCACGCCCGCGACTCCGTCGCCCGCCGGGACTGGGACGCGCCCGCGTGGCTGCGCGACTCCTACGACCGGCTGCAGCAGCAGGTGGCGATCTCGGCCGAGGACCGGCGGCTGTTCGTGACATTGTCGGTGCCGTACACGCAGGCGCTGGTGGCCGAGGCCCGCGCCTACTCGTCCCTGGCCGAGGGGTTCGGACGGGTGGTCGGCGCGGAGGTGGAGACGTTCGTCCGCACGCTGCCGTTGGCGCAGCTGCGGCTCGTCCGGACGCTGGACGAGGCGACGCTGGCGTCGCTGATCCACTCGCTGTACGACCCGACACACCAGATCGACGACACGGTGGGCGCCAACCGGCAGAGCGCGTGGCCCGCCGAGGTCGACGGGCGCGACCCGCGGTTCGTCAAGACGCGGACCTGGTCGAATCCCGACCCGTGGTACTCGGCAACGGCCTGGTTCAAGGAGCTGCCGGTGGTGTCGGTGCGGGTGAACTTCCTGGCCCCACTGTTGCTGTGGATCGACGACGCGATTCGCACGGTCACGGTCGTGATGGATCTGGCCGATTCCGAGCGGGCCCTGTCGCGGGCGATGGGGGACCTGTCGAACGAGATCGGCCAGGCCGACGGCGGGCCGGTGCAGAACCCCAAGGACAAGCAGGCGCGGGCCCGCGCCGCGCAGACCGTCGAGGAGCTCGGCGAGGGCTACGCCGGGGTGACGCTGACGGGCTGGGTGACGGTGTCGGCGCGCGGCGAGAAGGAGCTGGCCAAGGCGCAGGACGTGGTGCGCGGCGCGATCGTGAAGTCGCGGATGCGTCCGGAGTGGTGCGACCGGGAGCACTGGCGGGCGTTCGCCAACACGCTTCCGCTGGCGACCGGGCTGCTGCGCGAGTGGTGAAGGAGCTGGGATGAGCACGTCGATGTGGAATCCGCTGGCGCCGCTGCTGCCGCAGCGGCTGACGACGCGGCGGGGGCTGCGCACGACCAGCCGTCAGGCATGCGGGATGTACCTGGCGGTCGGCGCCCCGGCGCTGGGCCATCGCGGTGTCATCGTCGGCCGCGAACGGTACTCGGGCAAGGCGTTCATCTACGACCCGTTCGTGATGTACGACGAGACGGCCCGGGTGCGGCTGCCCGCGCCGCACATGCTGGTGCTGGGCAAGTCCGGGCACGGCAAGTCGGCGATGGTAAAAACGTACGTTTTGCGGCAGCTCGCCTACCGTGACCGCGCGTTCGTCGTGCTCGACGCCCAAGGCGAGGGCGAGGTCGGCGAGTGGAGGACATCGCCGTCGCGCTCGGCGTGGTCCCGATCCGCCTGACCTACGGCGCGTCCGGCACGGACGGGGTGCGCATCAACCCGCTCGACCCGGCGATCCCGGGGCAGCATCAGATCGACGTGCTGACATCGATGGTCGAGATCGTCCTCGGACAACCGCTGACGTCCGACGCCGCGTTCGCGCTCGAGGTCGCGCTCACGCGGGCGAACATCGTGGCGTCCGGTCAGGGGCGCGCGACGGTGCTGAGCGACGTGTTCGCGGCGCTGACCGCGCCGACCACGGCGATGCTGGGGCGGCGGCCCTGCAGCGCCGAGGAGCTGACCGAGTGGGGGATGCCGGCGGCGTTCGCGCTGCACCGGCTCGTCAGCGGCAACCTGGCCGGGCTGTTCGACGGCCCGACCTCGGCGGGCATCGACCTGACCGGACGGCTCGTCATCTTCGACCTCACGCGGCTGCCGCGCGAGGGCGAGGCGATGCCGCTGTTCCTCGCGGTCGCCGGCGCCTGGCTGCGGTTCGGCTGGATCGACCCGCGCTCGACCACCAAGTACACCCTCGTGGTCGAGGAGGCATGGCACATCCTCGGGCACCGCCCGGTCGCGCGGCTGTTCAACGAGTTCATGCGCTTCGGGCGGCGGCTCGCGCTGTCGGTCGTCGCCGTCGCGCACCACCTGTCGGACCTGCGTCTCGACGAGGTCCCGGAGGCGATGAGCATCATCAAGCTGTCGGCGACCCGGGTCGTCTACCACATCGAGGGCGAGGACGCCGACACCGTCGCCGAGTACCTGGAGCTCCCGCAGTGGGCCCGCCAGGCGATCAAGGACCCGGCCAACCTCTGCGCCCCGGGGAACGGGGTGTGGAGCCTGGCGGGCATCACCCAGCTCGTCCAGCACCTGCGCACCGGCGTCGAGGAGGAACTGACCAACACCAACAAGCGCATGGCCGAACGCGGCGACGAACCGGGCGTGCCCGCAGGCATCGAGGCGTCGGCGTCGCCGTGGAAACGCCCTGACGGCCCGGCATGGCCCGGCGATGAAGACGGCTCCGGCGGGGCGCCTCGATGACCGGGTACGGCGGCCGGTCTCGAACGATGCCGGGGGCGCGCTCGTCCGGACAGGACTGGCTGCTGGTCTACGCGGTCGCGGCCGCGATGGGCCTGGCGACGTTCACGTGGCTGGCCGCCCTGGCGTCCGGGGTGCTCAGCCACGGCGGTTTCGCCGACGTCCCCTGGAGCGCGGCCGGAACGGCGCTGCCCCGCCTGATCACCGACCCGGGCGACCCGGCCGCCGCCTACCGGGCCGGCGGCGGCCGCGGCGTGGGCGGCCCGATCGCGTTCTGGACCTGCTTCGCCGTCCTGGCGAGCGGCGCGGCCGCAGCCGTCCACCAGGCGGCGCGCCGCCTGCGCGGGTGGAGCCACGGCGGACGCGACGGCCTGGCGACCCGCGCGGAGCTGAACCGGGCCCTGTCGGAACGCAGCGCGCTGCGCAAAGCCGCGATCCTGCGACCGGGCATGCCCGCCGACCAGGTCAAGGTGACCGACGTGGCCGTGGCGTGCGGGACGGCGATCGGCGCGCGGCTACCGCTGTGGGTGCCGATCGAGGACTCCGTCGCGCTCATCGCACCGGCGCGCGCCGGGAAGACCCAGCAGGTCGTCATCCCCGCGCTGCTGGACTGGCCGAAGGGCCCCGCGCTCGTCACGTCCGCCCGCACCGACGTGCTCTACGCGACGGCGGAACTGCGCCCCGGGCCCGTGCACGTCCTGGATCCGTACAACGTGTCCGGATGGCCCGACCCGCTGCGCTGGTCGCTGGTGGACGGCTGCGCCGACTTCGGCGTCGCGCAGCGCCGCACCGAGGTGCTGGCCGCCGCGACCCGCAGCGACCAGGGCACCCGCAACGGCGGCTACTTCGTCCACAACGCCAAGATCCTGCTGGCCTGCTGGCTGCACGCCGCCGCCCTCGACGAACTCGGCACCCGCGACGTCGTCCGCTGGGCCTCCAGCCCCTCCACCCGAGACCCGATCCACATCCTGGCCGCCCACGGCCGCGGCGACCTCGCCCGCACCCTCGCGGTGATGTACGAGGGCGACAACGAGGAGCAGCGCGCGTCCTGGAAGACCGCGTTCCAGCCGCTGGCCGGGATGCTCAACGACCGCATCGCCGACATCTTCGGCTGCCCACCGGCCGAATCCCTGTCCCTCAACGAATGGCTGACCGGCGGCGGCACCATCTACCTCATCGGCGAGGACGACGACGCCTCCCAGCTCGCGCCGCTGCTGGCCGCGTTCGGCAGGGCGATCACCGACACCGCCAAACACCGTGCCGCCCGCGCCCCCGGCGGACGCCTCGACCCGCCGCTGGGGCTGTTCGGCGACGAGATCGCCAACTGCCTCCCGCTCCCCGAGCTGCCCAAGCTGATGTCGCTGGCGGGCGGGTTCGGCATCTTCATCCTGGCCAGCCTGCAAAACCTCGCGGCCGCCGAACAACGCTGGGGCCCGCTCGGCGTCCGGCAGATGTTCGCCAACGCCACCGTCAAGCTCGTCCTCGGCGGAGTCGGCGACCCCCGCGAGCTGAAAATGCTGTCCGACGTCATCGGCGACCACGACCAGGAACAGCACTCGGTCTCCCAGGACGACCGCCGCGTCCAGCTCAGCACCTCCACCCGCCGCAGCCCCATCCTCGACGCTGCGGCACTGCGCACGGCACCCGACGGCACCGGCGTGCTCATCCACCGCACCACCCCGGCCACCCGCGTCCGGTTCGTCCCGGCCCACCGCGGCCCCCGCGCCGCCGACATCGCCGAAGCCACCCGCCGCGCCCTGCACAAAACCACCACCACAACCTGGACGAAGCCATGACCACACCTGCGGGCGATGTCGGCGCACGGCTGCAGCAGATCCAGGAACAGATCGCCGCCGTCCTGAAAGGCATGCGCGAAGACCTGACCGCGCTGGACGGCCGCATCACCACCGTCGAACAGCACCTCGCCGTCCCCGGCCCCGACCGCGTCCCCGGCACACCCGTCGTCTGGGACCGCCTCGACGCCACCGAATACGACGAGCTGTGGCCGCAGTTCGTCGACTGGGTCACCTGGCTCGCCGACACCTACGAACTCACACCCGACCGGCTGCCCCGCTGCTGGCACCACCACGGCGGCGTCATCACCGAACTCACCGACCTATGGACCGGCTACCTGTCCGCCCACCACCCCGCCAAGGGCGGCACCGGCTCCGCCCCCTACCAGTGGGGCGATGGCCTCGGCCGCGCCCTCGAACGCATCCGCCGCACCTGGCTGGGCGACTGCACCACCGGCGTCCACACCACCAAACCCGGCCGCCCTGGGCAACCGACACCACCTACCAAGACGAACTCCACCAGATGCCGCAGCCCACCACCTCCCCCTGAACGACACCGCACCCACCAACCACGACGACCAGGAGACAACCACCATGAGCAGGCTGCAAATCCCCGTCGAAGACCTCGGACCCGAACTCATCGGCTACCGCCTCGAGACCACCGACACCAACGGCCACCGCGTCGGCGTCCGCCTGGCCCGCTACGAGATCCTCACCATCGACGGCGAACCGATCTACCACCTCATCGCCGACCCCGCCCCCGTCATCGTGAAGGTCCGCGCAGGCACACCACTCACCGTCGCCGCCCAAGTCCCCGGCACCATCCCGCCCACCGCCCGTCCTCGAGCCGCAGGTCAGAACCCAGGCCCGCCGCAGCACACCGTCCCACCGGCTCCACGGACCGAGGTCCCTCAACCTCAATAGTCACTCAGGTGAGGGGCGGGTCGGCTCGATGCCGACCCGCCCCTCGCATTTTGGTCGCTGCCCACCAACCGGCCATCACTGGCTGTTCCCGGCGGCTGAGAATCTCACGATCCGGTAACACCGAACCTCGCCGCGTTTACCCGATCCGCCCCTTGGGGAGAAATTCATGCCTTTTATGTCTTCACGCTACCCACCGAAATCATTTCACCACATTCAACACCTTCGACACCCATTACTTCAAGCCTCAACTCGAGTCAACATTTGTTCCCCATCTGCAACTATGTGATCCAATTCACTCACTGAAGATCGTTACGGCATCTTCCGCTTTCACGGCGGTTCGAGCTAGCTTTACGCCGCTCTTACTGTTTCTTTACCCGTCGAGGTCCTCATGCCGCTGCGCTGGGCCGGCGAACACAGACGCCGTCCGTTCTTCTCCTGCTGGTCGTTCGAACGGGGCCGCCACTGGTTCGCCATCGGCTTGGTGCTGACGTTGTGCGCCGGGTTGTTGCAGATCCTCCTGCTTGCGTCCGCATCGTCGGCATCGGCAAGCCCGACGGAGACACCACCTGAGCCGACGGCCGAGGAACTGGCGTCACAGGAGGCCGAGGAGAGCGGCAGCCTGGTCGAGGTGACCGAGCGGACGTCGGAGACCATCAAGCTCACCGCTATGCCTGATGGGACGTTCGAGTATGAGACATCTCCGGTCCCGGTGCGAGTGAAGCGGGACGGCGCATTCCACGACGCGGACCTGACGCTGGAGAACTCCGGCGGTTCGATCGCGTCGCGCATGTCGGTCAACGGCGTGACCTTCGGTGCCGACGGTAGCGACGTGCTGGCGACGATGACGCGGGACGGCAAATCGCTGACGTTGACGTGGGGCCGCGGCAGCCTCCCCGAACCGGTCATCGATGGGTCGAGTGCCACCTACGTGGACGCCGGCGGGACCGGTATCGACGTAGTAGTGAGGTCGACTCCGACGGGGTGGAGTCACTACGTAGTGGTCCGAACCCCAGAGGCTGCACAAGATCCCGGGCTCGCAAGGATCGTGTTCGGGGTTCGAGGCAACGGCCTCACTCTGCAGGAACGGTCCGATGACCGCGTGGTCGCCGTGGACTCCGAAGGCACCGAGGTGTTCACCGCACCGGAGCCGCTGATGTGGGAGGGCACCGAAACCGAGGCGGTGACACAGACGTCGCCTGAGGAGATCGCCGCCGGGCCGGCTCCCCAGTCGGCGTCCCAGCCGATGGAGGCCGAGGTCACCTCGGGTTCTCTTGCGTTGATTCCCGATCAGAACTTGCTCACCGCCCCCGACACCCGCTTCCCGATCGTGATCGACCCGTCCTGGCAGACGTGGAACGGCGGCCGTGAAGGCGACGACGGGCACACCGGCTGGGGTCCCGGCTGGGCGTATGTGGACCGGACGTGGCCGGATTCCAACTACTGGAAGCCCGACCGTCTCCCTACTGGGCGAGAGGTCGAGGACTACACCGACAAGCGCTCCTATATCCGGATGGACACCTCCCCGCTGCACCAGTGGTCCGGGAACGTGAAGGTCAAGGTGGATTCGGTGTCGATCACGTTCGACACCTTGCACGCCTGGTCGTGCACCAAGCGGGACGTGCGGCTGTTCAACGTCGACCACATCTACTCCTCCACGACCTGGAACACGCGCCCTGGCGCGTACATCCCGGCCGGGTCGGGCTGGGCCAACAACTGGCTCAGCACCGCGCCGGTGAACGTCGGCCGACCCGAATGCGGCGATGGCGGCTCCTCCAATGACGTGCGGTTCGTCGATGGTCACCTGACGCGGCTGATGCAGTGGGCCACCGACAACCGGTGGGACTTCTTCACCCTCGGCTTGTTCCCGGACAAGGACTACGACGACACCCACACCTGGAAGGTGATGGATGTCGACCCGCGCATGGTCGTGAAGTTCTCGCGCGTGCCGATGCCGGTCAAGGACGTCCACATGCGCAACGGCGGCACGACCAAGTACGCCTGCACACAGGGCGAGGGACGCCCCTGGGTCGGGACCTCGCCGGCGAAGGACCGGACTTTGCGTGCGAAGATCACCGACTACGACGGTGACGCCTCCGGTGGTTACGACGGTCAGCCGCTGCGGGCGCAGTACGAACTCGCGCCGCTGGGGCAGCCGGGGGCGAGCTGGTACCAGTACTCCCCGAGTAACGGCGGCTACCAGCAATCCGAGCCAGACGGTTACCTGCACGCATCCTTCACCACTCTGCATGTCGACAATGCATCGGGCCCGGACGGCGGCACGAATGTGATGTGGCGGGTCCGTGGCCAAGACGACACCGGACTATCGGGCCCGTGGTCGGCCTGGTGCGAGTTCACCGTCGACGGCAAACGGCCGGTCCAGCCCATGGTGTCCTCGCCGCAGTACCCGTCCGGGCAGACGTCAGGGTACGACGCCGCGAATCGCAAGTACGAGACGGGAACGTTCACCCTCGCTCCGGGCTCCTCAAACGACGTGGTGAAATTCCACTACCGGTTCAAGGACGGCGCCGAAGGCACCAAGACGGTGGCAGCTGGCGCACAGGCGAGTTTCGGCTGGACGCCGCAGCAGTTCGGGTGGCAGTGGGTCGAGGTGACCTCGTTCGACCGGGCAGGGAACACGAGCCCGACCGTCAAGTACGAGTTCGGCGTCGAGCAGCCCCCGCGTGACGCAGCCTGGTCGATGGACGAAGAGGCCGGCGGGACAGTGGCGCATGCGGTGGGGGACAGCGGCCAGGCTCGTCCCAATGCCGATATCGCCTTCCCCGCTGGAGTGACGATGGGGCAGTCGGGAAACCAGGGCACGGCTGTACCCTCCGACCTGGCGTTTCAGCTGAACGGATCGAGCCAGTACGGCGAGGTCGTCCCTGTCTTGGACTCCGACCCCGCTGGGGAGCCGGTCTCGCTGGTGAACACGAGCCAGCGGTTCATGTTCTCCACCTGGGTCAAACTCGCCTCAACCACCGGCGACCAGATCGCCATCAGCCAGCAGGCGGCCGACGACAGCGTGTTCGAACTGGGCTGGATCGGCGGCAAGTGGACCTTCCGGCACCGCAAGGCCGACGGAACCGTCATCGCGGCGGCGTCCCGGGACATAGCGCAGCCCAGCGAAGGCTGGTCCAACTACTGGGTCTCGCTCATGGGCGGCTACGACCACATCAACAAAAAGATCTGGCTCCGCACACAAACGCCGGGGCACACCATGGTGTGCGTGCCGCCGGGCACCCCGAACTGCTGGCCGCAAGACGTCATGCCAGAGAAGATCGACGAGGCTTCGTCGCCCTCGTGGACGCCGATGACCGGCAAGGGATCGCTGCTGTACGGCGCGAGCGTCACAGCGTCCGGAGCCAAAACCTCGTATTGGAACGGGTGGATCGACGACTCCCAGTTGTGGCCACTGGCCGCCCCGGACGACTCAGTACTGTTCGTCATCTACAACGAATCGGTTCAGGACCGGGAATTCGCGGGCCGCACGCTGCGGCTGGTCAACGTCAATTCCGGGCACTGCCTGGACGTCGCGAACAGCGGGCTGGAGAACCAAGCCAACGTCATCCAGGGGACCTGCAACGCCTCAGTGGCGCAGGACTGGCAGTTCACCGAGGTCGGAAACGGCTACTACACCCTCACCAACCCCCACAGCGGTAAGTGCCTCGACGTGGACGGGACCGACGGCTCTGGAACCGCGGATGGCCGCAACGTGTGGCAGTACGACTGCAACGGCAGCGACGGGCAGAAGTGGACGGCCGAGAAAAAGGCCAGAGGCTACTGGCTGACCTCCAAGCGCAGCGGCAAATGCCTGACCGTCGATGGCGCCTCCGAAGCCGCCGAGGCCAACGTTGTCCAGTGGGCCTGCCAGGACCCGCTGGTCAACAACCAGATGTGGAATATCACCGCGCAAAAGCTCCACGAACTGCACGGGGTAACCTACCGGTTGCGTAATGCCCCCACCATGGCAGCCTCTGATGAGAAATGCCTCGAAACCGCGAGCGCGCCATCACCGACGGCGCGAACGTCATCCAATGGGAGTGCAACGGCGGGCTGTGGCAGGACTGGAAGTTCACCCACCAGGGCAACGGCTACTACACGCTGACCAACTCCAATACCCTCAGCGACCCCAAGAACGCCATGTGCCTGGAAGTGGTCGGCAGCGCGACCGAGGCCGGGGCCAACGTCCAGCAGGGACAGTGCGATCCGGGTGCGCCACGGCAGGCGTGGAAGGTCGCCAACGTCTCCGATAACGGTGCGGAGGGGTACCGGCTGATCGCTCAGCACAGCGGCCTGGTTCTCGAGGTCGCTGGGGCATCGCTGGACGACGGCGCCAACGTCATCCAGAACAAACCGGCTGAGCCCCTCGAGGCACAACAGGTGTGGAAGCTCGGCTGCCTGCCCGGCCAGACCTGGCGATGCCCGCAGTAGCGGTGCCCTCGATCACGACTGTGACCACCCCCCGAACGGATGTGAGGCATCGGTGACCGGTGTGCTGCGGCTGATCGGCCGGAAGCGGAGTCTGCTCGCGCTGGTGGCGATGACGATGTCGCTGGTGCTGGCGTCCAGCCTGATGGGGGACGCCGTCGCGGCCGAGTGGCCCCGGCTGTCGGAGGACGGTCGGGACCGTCGCCCCGGCACGCAGGAGGTCAAACGGGTCGATGGGAAGCCGGTCAAGGCCCGTGAAGAGAAACTGCCCGGCCAGGCGGGCACGCCCATCGGTGCCAAGAGGCCCGAGCCGATCTGGCCGAAGGCCGGCCGGGCCACCGCCGACCTGACCAAAGCGAAGGCGAACGCCAGGAGCGCGGCGTCGTGGGCGCGGGCCGGGGACTCGCCCGTCCTGCTCGGCGCGCCCGCGTCGGCCGCGAATGCTCGCGCTGCCACCGCCGTGCCGTCGCAGGTGCAGGTTCAGATCGCCGACCGTAAGGCGGCCAAGGCGATCCGGTCAGACGGACTCCTGCTCACCCTGTCGGCCAAGGAACAGGGCCGATCCAGGGTCGGTATCGACTACTCCAGGTTCGCCTCCGCGCACGGCGGCGACTGGGCGTCCCGCCTACGGCTGGTGAAGCTGCCCGCCTGCGCCTTGACCACCCCGGCCAAGGCCGAATGCCAGAAGCGGACGCCGCTGGCCACCGACAACGACACCGACAACTCCCTCCTGAGCACCGACGTGGAGCTGGCGGGAGCAGGGTCGACGACCGTTCTGGCCGCGGAGGCTGGCTCGTCCGGGCCAGGCGGTGACTGGGGCGCAACCGCTCTGTCGGCGTCGTCGTCGTGGAGCGCGGGCACCAACACCGGCGAGTTCTCCTGGCAGTACCCGATGCGGGTGCCGCCGGTCCCCGGTGACCTGATCCCGCCGCTGACCATCGGCTACAACTCCGGTGCGGTCGACGGCAAGACCGCCGCCGACAACTCCCAAGCCTCCTGGATCGGCGACGGGTTCTCCTACTGGCCCGGCTCGATCTCACGCAAGTACAAGCCCTGTTTGGACGACGGCCACCAATCCGGCGACCTGTGCTGGGGACGCGACAACGCCATCCTGTCGCTGAACGGACAGTCCACCGAACTGCTGTACGACTCCGGCTCACAGACCTGGCGCCCGAAGAACGACAACGGCTGGAAGATCGAGCGGCTCACCGGCGCGACCAACGGCGACGACAACGGCGAATGGTGGCGCGTCACCTCGCTCGAGGGCGTCCAGTACATCTTCGGCAAGAACCGCATCGACGACTGGTCCAGCGGCGACACCGAAACCAACTCCACCTGGACGGCCCCGGTCTTCGGCGACGACTCCGGCGAACCCTGCTACGACTCCACCTTCAAGGACGCCCATTGCAAGCAGGCGTGGCGGTGGAATCTCGACCACGTCATCGACCCGCGCAGCAACACCATCACCTACTACTACGCCCAAGAGACCAACAACTACACCACCTACCTGCAGACCGAGGGCGGCACCAAGTACGTCTCCGGCGGGCGTCTCACCCGCATCGACTACGGGCAGCGCCAAGGCTCGACCCACGCGGCCCCCGCGACCGCTCGAGTCCGGTTCACCACCGCCGACCGTACCGACCTGCCCGACGACCGGATCTGCGACGACGGTGAGACCTGCGGGCTGCAGAAGGTCTCACCCACCTTCTTCGACCGCAAGCGCCTGACCAAGGTCACCACCGAGCTGCTCACCGACAAGGCCGCCGGTACCTACAGCCCGGTCGACGTCTACGACTTCGGCCAGACCGCTCAGAACGGCGTGCTCTGGCTGCACACCATCGACCAGACCGGCAAGGACGGCACGGACGCGGCGGCGCCGACCATCACGCTCACCGGGCAGCTCATGCCCAACCGGGTCGTGAGCACCCGCGGCGGAACCGGCATCAACGCTCTGCCCGGCTACGACCGGCCCCGCCTGGTCGGCGTCAGCAACGGCACCGGCTCCACCACCACCGTCACCTACTCCGACCCGTACGCCACCCCGACACCTGCGGGCGAGTGCGTGTACGCGCCGGACGCCATGCCCACGCCGAAGTCGAACACCAAACGATGCTTCCCCGTCAAATGGCAGGACCTCGACGGCGACATCATCAACGACTGGTACCACAAGTACGTCGCCACCTCGATCATCGAGTCCGACGCCACCGGCGGCTCACGCTCGCAGCTGACCACCTACCAATACCTGGGCGGGGCCGCGTGGCGGTACAGCGAGGACGACGGACTCACCAAGGACAAGTGGCGCACATGGTCACAGTGGCGCGGCTACAGCAAGGTCCGCACCATCTCCGGAGACGGGCAGAACGGCGAGAAACAGTCGCGGACGGAAACGACCTACGCCCGCGGCATGGACGGCAACTACCAAGGCAAGGGCGCGACACCGTCCAACGTCACCGTCACCGACTCCAAGAACCTGCTCGGCGGCATCGAGGACCGCGACACCTTCGCCGGCATGGTGATCGAAACCCGCACGTTCAACGGGTCCTTCGACGACGCCGACGAAATCGGCGCCACGGTCACCATGCCCCGCTGGCATCAGACCGCCGTCCGCACCTTCAACGACACCAACTCCGGTGACGACATCACGGTGCGCGGCGGCTGGGTCCAGCCCGCCTGGTCCAAGACCCGCACCCGCCAGGCCGACGGTACGGACCAGTACACCGAGTCCTACATCGACTACGACTCCCTCGGGCGGGAAATCGCGGTCGACGACGAGGGCGACCCCGCCACGGCCTCCGACGACACCTGCTCACGCACCGTGTACGCCGACACGGCCGCCGCCGGCCTGGTGATCAAGTCCCTGCCGATCCGGATGCTGAGCGTCGCCGTCGACTGCGACAACCAGAACAGCCACGAGCCCAACCTCGTGGCCGCCGACATGATCTCCGACACCAAGATCCTCTACGACGGAGGACAGTACGGAGACCACCCCACCAAGGGCAACGACACCCGCACCGAGACCACCACCGGCGTCTCCAACGGCACCTCGACGACGGTGCTGGCGGCCACCAAGACCTTCGACGGCCACGGCCGCGTCCTCACCCAAACCGCCGCCGGTGACCCCGCGACCACCAGCGACGATCGCACCACCACCTCTACCTACACCCAGGCCCCCGAAGGCTGGACCAAGTCCTCCACGGTCACCACCCCACCGATCAGCATCAACGGGGGGACACCCGCAGGGTTCACCACCACCACCGAGTACAACCCCGCCCGCGGTACCCCCACCAAGGTCACCGACACCAACCAGCGCGTCGCTGAAGCCGTCTACGACGGGCTCGGCCGGCTCGTCAAGGCTTGGCTGCCCAACAACCCACGCAGCTACAACCCCGACAACCCGTCGACGACCTACGAGTACAACTTCCCGGCTGATGGCAACCCCGCCTCGGTCATCACCAAGACACTCCGCACCTATAGCCCCGCCGCCTACGACACCTCCGTCGAACTGATGGACGGGCTGCTACGCCCCCGGCAGACCCAAACCGAAGCACCCGGCGGCGGCCGCATCGTCGCCGACACCAAATACGACAGCCGCGGCCTGCAGTTCAAGTCCAACGCCCCCTACATCATGGACGGCGACCCGTCCGGGGTACTGACCAGCGCTGACGACAACCAGGTCCCCGCCCAGACCGTCAGCACCTACGACGGAGCCGGCCGCCTGCTCACCACCACCCTGTACAGCTACTCCACGAAAAAGTGGACGACACAGCACCAGTACAACGGTGAGCAAGCCATCACGATCCCGCCATCCGGCGCGATGCCATCCATGAGCATCACCGACGCCCGCGGCCGCGTGGTCGAGTCCCGCCAGTACAAGACCACCGACCTGACCGGCCCCTACCTCGCCACCACCACCAGCTACGACGGCGCCGGCCGCCCCCACGAGAAACGCGACGCCGCCGGCAACGTCTGGCGCACCACCTACGACGTCCAGGGGCGCCCGAAGAACAGCACCGACCCGGACAAGGGCACCGCCACCGTCACCTACGACCACTTCGACCAGGTCAAGACCACCACCGACGCCCGCGGCACCATCCTCACCCGAAGCTACGACACGCTCGGGCGCCTCCTGCAGGTCAGCAACGGCGGCACACCGCTGACCACCTACACCTACGACACCGTCGCCTCCGCCAAGGGCCTTCCCGCCACCGCCACCCGCCACATCGGCGACGACGACTACGTCACCGCCGTCACCGGCTACGACTGGCTGTACCGCACGAGCGGCTCGACCATCACCATCCCCGCCTCCCAAGGGCAACTGGCCGGGACCTACAACACCAGCCAGATCTACAACTTCGACGGCAGCCCGTCCAGTACGACCTACCCCGCCATCGGCCAAGCCGGGAGCGGCCTGCCCGAGGAAAAGGTCAACACTGTCTACAACGCCGACGGCCTGCCCAAACGATCGGCTGGCATATCGACTTACGTCACCGACACCACCTACAACAGCTTCGGCGACGTCACCCAGCTCTCCCTGGCCGCCATCAACGACAAGTTCATCTGGCAGACCTTCGACCGCGACCCCGCCACCCAGCAACTGACCCGCGCCACCATCAAACGCCAAAGCTCATCGGCCACCTACGACGTCGAAAGCACTTACAACTACACCAACACCGGCGCGATCACCTCGATCGTCACCGACACGGTCGGCAAGCCCACCGACCGCCAATGCTTCACCTACGACTACGCCCAGCGCCTTACCCAGGCCCACACCACCAACCAAAACGCCTGCGGTACCCCGTCCACGTCCACCATCGGCGGCCCCGCCCCGTACTGGACCAGTTACGAGTACGACTCCGAGGGTGAGAAGACCGGAAACCGCACCAAGGAGATCCAGCACGCCTTCGCTGGCGGGCCAGCCACCGACACCGTCCGCACCTACGACTACCCCGCCGCCCTCGGCGACTCCGGCGTCACATCCCCGCACGGCCTGCAGAGCGTCACCGAAACCCAAGGCGCCAACACCCGCACCGACCTGTACGCCTACGACGAAACCGGCAATACCACCACCCGCCCCGGCCAGAAACTCACCTGGGACGCCGAAGGCAACCTCGCCAAAGTCGCTGACACCTCCGGTAACGAACTCGCCAGCTTCATCTACGACGCCGGCGGCAACCGCCTCATCCGCAAAGACACCACCGGAACCACCCTCTACCTGCCCGGCCAGGAACTGAAGGTCACACCCACCGGCGCCGTCCAGCCGATCCGCTACTACGCCCACGGCGGCGAAACCGTCGCCTACCGCACCGGCACCTCCACCTCCAGCCTCCAGTTCCTGATGCCCAACTACCAGGGCAGCGCCGACGTCACCGTCAACGCCGTCAGCCAAGACACCTGGAGCCTGCGCCGCTTCGCACCGTTCGGTGACGAACGCTCCAGCCCCATCGGCATCTGGCCCTCCGCCATGGACAAGGGCTTCGTCGGCGGCACCAAGGACACCAGCACCGGCCTCACCCACCTCGGCGCCCGCGAATACGACCCAACCATCGGCCGATTCATCAGCGCCGACCCCATCTTCGCTGGCGGCGACCCCCTCACCTGGAACGGATTCGGCTACGCGGGCAACAGTCCCGTCACCAACAGTGACCCTGGCGGCACCATGTGCCACCACATCAATGGTCGTACAGAATGCTATGGGGGCGCTATCGGAAGCCCCTACCAGGGCAAGCCAGACAAGACGGAGGTTGAGTATTACCAATCGTCCCTCCGGCATGCCCGCCGGATTCAAGCCAGTGGCTGGAATGGCCGCGGAACCACCGGACCCGGGACCTATCAGTACATCCCTTCTACGCCCGCCGCGCCCGCACCTCCGCCCTGCAACTGGGCTTGCAGAGCAAAGGGAGGACTGGCCAAGGCCGCCAGCGCAACCGGCAACTTCGTCAGCAAACACCGAGCCACCATCGCCTCCGCCGTGGTTGGCGTCGGCTGTGGAGTCGCCATCGGATGGACCGGCGTCGGCGGCGTCGCCTGCGCCGCAGCTGCCGGAGCCGTCTACGGCGCCGTCAGCTACGCGCAAAATACCCCACGAGACCAATGGTCCGCAGGAGGGTTTCTCAAAGCGGGCGCCGCAGGCGCAGCCGTCGGCGCAATCACTCATGGAGTAGTGGGTGGAGTCGCCAAGGGCGCCGTGTTCGCCTTCAAGGGGGTCGCTCCCAATCTCGCCGCCAGAATGAGCGGAGCCGCCGGAGGTCTCGGCAAGGGAGGCAGCGTGGGCAAGGGCAACGCCGCCGCCAAGACACCCCCCGTCTCCCTCACCAAACCCAAGGCCAACAGCGGGGGCAAGGCCGCCACATCGTCCGGCGCCAAGTGCAGCTTCGTTCCAGGCACTACCGTCCTGATGGCCGACGGAACCCACAAGCCGATCGACCAGCTCCAAGTCGGGGACAAGGTCTTGGCCACCGACCCCGAAACCGGCAAGATCACCCCTCAGACCGTCCTCACCACCCACAGCAACGCAGGCACCAAGAACCTCGTCAAGATCACCGTCGACACCGACGGCAAGCACGGCACCAAGACCGGCACCCTCACCGCAACCGACAACCACCCCTTCTGGCTCCCCACCCAGAAACAGTGGAAGAACGCCGGCGACCTCAAACCCGGCATGTGGCTCCGCACCAGCGCCGGCACCCACGTCCAGATCACCGCAATCAAGACCTGGACCAAGTACCAACGCGTCCACAACCTCACTGTCAACACCGACCACACGTACTACGCAGTGGCTGGTGGAGCCCCTGTTCTTGTTCACAATTGCGGCGAAAAAGAAGGGTTCGCCGAAGTGTTCTTCGATGATGCCGAAGGGCATGTATCTGTTGCAGTGACCCACGGTGGCAGGACAATCCACACTGAAGCTGGCTCCAGGACAGGAGAAGCATCCATCGCCACCATTCGAACTAAACCCCACTCTCCAGGTACCACTGTGGTGAAAATCAAACTTCCAAATGCAAGGAACGCGCAACTTGCACAAAAAGGTATGGAGGATTACAATCTCGGCATGCATGACGACATTGCCAATAATTGCGTCACCTATTGCGCCAGAATTCTACAAGCTGGCGGGCTTGACATAGACCCGAATATGGGATCGCCCAACATTGTTGGAAACTTGCTGAACTCGCCCTACCCGCAACGGAAGCTCTAATGCCCAGTATGCCAGAGGAGTGGAGCTGGGTGAACAATGTTCCGCCATCTTGGATTCCTCCCGAAGAGATGCGTCGCCCTACCAGGCACCCGCACATCAATTTGACAATAGCCATACTCGGCAGTGGCATCATAGGAAATGAGACTGCCATCTTGGTGGGTGAATATATTGTCGCATACTCGAGGGTCACAATGTGGGCCACTCAAAGTAATCCACCCAAAGACTTCAAGGAGAAGACGCTGCTCGCACATTCAGCGAGCGAGACAGTGGAGAAAATTTACAAATCATGGCTCGAGTATGCTACTGCATTTCGCGCTTCAGGGGGGAAGGTGGGAACGTATGAAAATCAGGATATGGCACTAAAAATCACAATGCGAGAAGCCATTGAGTCACTGACTAATATGCAGCATTGATGAGGGGGTCAGCCCCGGATCCCCGGAGCCGATGATGCGGTAGAGTCGGATATGAGAAGAGGTGGCTTGCAGGCTGAGACCGACATGGGGAAGACCGTCGAGACGGTGTCGGTTACGCTTGGTTGCGCATGCTCGGGCATGAGTTGTCATTAACTTTAATGACCAAATAAAACGGAATCTCAAAAACCTGGCTGGAACTAGAAACCCTCTCCGAAATCTCTCTGTGACACAGCTTATACCAAGCCGATTCGCGATGATCTCGAAATGAACGAAACATCCCGAGTCGTTATCGCTCGCCCTCGATGGGGTGCCCGAGACTTGCTGCGCGCTTACCGGGTGCTCATTGACGGAAACGACTGCGGCAAGATCAAACGAGGGCAGCAAATCACTGTCGACATCATTCCAGGGCGCCACAAGGCGATCGCTCGCATCGATAACAGCGGCAGCTCTCCGATCGACTTCGCCGCGGAACCGGGTCAGACCATCCACTTGGAAGTCGCTTCGGGTGGCAACGGTTTTCAGTTCTGGCATGCGTACACATCGACGGGATACCTGCGGCTGACGCTCGTGTCGTCTACGGACTAAACAGATCCGGAAGCTCATCACTGGCCGGTAGACCCGCTCGGGATCGTTATTGGATGACGTTGCTGAGGACCCTTAGAGTGTCTGCCCCGGGCTTGGGGCGGGTCCACTACTGTTCTCCATGTAGTGATCTGCACCGTTTAGTCCTTCTGATGTATCGGCCGGGCATGAACGGCTAACGATAAGACTTCGAAGGGTGGTGTGGAGATTGTTGAGGGCGGTTGCAGTCTGTTTCTCTGTTTGGGAGCGGGTATAGCGGGTTGTGAACTCGTTGAGTTCGTACCAATCGGTGCGTTGGGCCGGTGAGGTCGGCTGGGGGCCGAGTGGGTCGGCGGTTTGGACATCGTGGTCGTGGCGGTAGGCAGCGATGGAGGCGACGAGGCCGGTCCAGGCTTGTTCGTCGTGGTTGGTGGTGGGGCGTGGGCCGAGGTGGCTGATCCAGGGGTGGGTGCGGGTGATGCGGCGGGCGGTGCTGTTGCGTTTGGTGCGATGGCGGGTTTGGCGGTGTTGGCGTGCGGGTTGTTCGGGCGGCGTGGGTGGTGGTGTTTGGGTGTAGGTGTTGATGCGGTCGAGTTCGTGGCTGGCCATGGTGGCGGGTTGCTGGTGTTTGAGTTTGTTACGCATGAGTTCGATGACTTTGGTGCGGCGGTGTTCGGGGGTCATGGCTTGCCATTGTTCGAGGGTGATGTCGGTGGTGAGGGTGGTGGCGGGTTGGAAGGTGCGGGCGGTGATGCGGTCGCGGCTCATGCCGGTGTAGAGGGTGGCGCGGTTGGCGTCGAGGGAGTAGAGGCTGACGTGGTCGGCGGTTTGGCCTTGGGCTTTGTGGACGGTGGTGGCGTAGCCGTGTTCGAGGCCGCCTGCGGCGATGTAGTCGGCGTCGATGTTGCCGGTGTGGGGTTGGTTTTGGGCGTCGTGCCAGGTGAGGGTGATGTGGCGGGCGTGGGGGTCGACGTGGGTGATGATGCCGCGGGTGCCGTTGAGGAGGTCGGGTCCGTCGCCGTGGCGGTAGGCGTTGGTGCGTAGGAGGACGACGTCGCCGGCGGCGAGGGGGATGTCGTGGCCGTGGTGGGTGGGGAAGGCGGTGTCGGGGCCGGTGAGGTGGCCGGCTTGGCGGGCGAGGGCCCGGGCGATGAGGTTGAGGTCGTCGACGTCGTTGTTGTGGTGGGCGAGCATGAGGGTGCGGGTCAGGCGGTGGTAGGGGTCGGTGTGGTCGTGCCAGTTCGTCCACCAGTCGTTGAGCGTGGCGAGCTTGGCTTCCTGGGGGGTGACGGTGACGACCAGGCGTCCGCTGTCGGCCCAGAGGGCGAGAGCTTGTTCGTGTTCGCGGTTGCGGAAGTGTTCGAGGGCTTGGCGTTCGAGGTGGTTGGTCTGGCGGCGGTTGATGGTGAGGTTGGGGCCGCCTGTGAGGTCGTGCTGGATGGTGAAGGCGCCGCCGACGCCGGGTGAGGCGAGTTGGTGGGGGTCGCCGATCTCGACGATCTTGGTGCCGGTTTGGGTGGCGTGGTGCAGGAGTGCGGCGAGGTCGCGGGTGTCGGTCATGGCGGCTTCGTCGAGGATGAGGACGTCGATGCCGTGCAGGCCGTCGCCGTGTTCGATGAGGGTGAGCCAGTAGGCGACGGAGCGGGATTGGTCGAGTCCTGCTTCGGTGCCGAGGTGGTGGGCGGCCAAGGCGGCGGTGGAGGAGCCGGCGACGGTGAGTCCGGCGGCTTCCCAGGCGATGCGGGCGGTGGCCATGGTGGTGGTTTTTCCGGAGCCGGGGACGCCGATGATGGTGTCGATGGCGTGTCCGGCGGTGACCAGGCGGGTGTAGGCGTCGCGTTGTTCGGGGTCGAGGGGGTACCCGGCGCTGGTCTCGAAGACCTCGAGTGCGAGCGCGGCGACGGCGGGGGCGACCGTGGCGAGTCCGGCGTGCAGGCCGGTGGTGGTGGCGGCGACGATGGCGTGTTCGGCGTCGAGGACGTCTTGGGTGGTGTAACGGTCGTTGTTGGCCATGTGCGCCGGGCCTGTGCGGGGCATGTCGGCGACGTCGTCGCGTTCGAGGAGCCGGTCGGTGAGGGCTTCGAGTTCGGTGATGTCGGCGAGGCCATGGGGGAGTTCTTCGCAGATGCGGGCCATCATGTCGCGCTTGCGGAACGTGGTGCTGTGCGCGGTCAGTCCTTGGTCGGGGTCGAGGAGGACGGTCGCCAGGTCTGCGGTTTCGGGTGGGGCGGTTTCCGGGTCGCCGGCCGCGGTTTGGGGGTGGGGTTGGGGTCCGGGTTGGGGGCCGTCGGAGGGGTCGGTGGTGGTGTCGGGCGGGGGGTTGAGGGCGTCGTGGACGATGGCTGCGGGGTCGAGTCCGGCGGTGGTGGCCTCGGTCGTCCATGCGTGGCGGAGGTCGGCGTCGGTGGCGGCGGTGAGTTCGGGGTCTTTGCTTTCGCGGGTGCGATCGGCGGCTCGCCGTTTGGCGGTGGGGGTGGCGTCGTCCCAGTCGTGCCTTGGTGGTTGAGGAGGTCGCGGATCTCGGTGTCGCGTTTGGACCAGAGGGCGAGGAGGCGGTCGGGGACGCCGGTGATTTCCCAGCGTCCGGTTCTGTCGCTGCGGGTGAAGCGGAGTCCATGGCGTTGGGTGAGCAGGTGGCGGGCGCGAGCTTCGGCGTAGGCACCGGCGAGGTGGACGTGGTTCATCAGGTCGCGGCCGCCGGCGGCGATGGTGCTCCATTTGCCGTCGTGTCCGCGGGCCATGTTGGTGAGGGTGAAGTGGACGTGCCAGTGGGGGTCTGCGGCGCGGGAGGCGCGGTGGGTGGTCATCCATCCGGCGAAGCCGGTGGTGGGGATGGTGGTGGCTTGTTTGCCGTCGCCGTGGTGTCCGCGCATGGCGTAGGCGGTGTAGTGCTCGAGGAGGGTGAGGGCGTCCAGAGCGGCTTGGCGGAGGCAGTCTTCGATGCCGTCGGCGATGTCTTCGGGGGCGAGTGCGGCGAGCGCGCTGAAGGACTTGGGGAAGGTGATGGTGACGTCGTAGCCGCTGTTGCCGACGGGGACGCGTTCGTCGGCGTGCGAGAGCGCTTCGACGAACGCCGGGCCGTACACCTCGTTGGGGTTAAGGTCGGCGCGCTTGAGGAGGATGGCGGCCTTGTCGGCGGGGATACGGGCTTGCTCGGGCTTCGCGCGCACCTGGCGGTATAGGCGTCCCCAGATGGCGCGTTGCCGGGTGCTGGTCCACAGGTCGTCGGTGTTGATCCCGCGTGCGCGTGCGGTCCGTTCGATGGCGGTGACGAGGGGGAGCCCGGGAACCTTCGCGTGGTCGGGGACTTGCTGCTTGAGCGGAACGAGTTGGACGAGCGAGTGCGGGTGACGGCCCTGCATGAGGGCGCGAGCGGCGGGGTATTGGGGCTCGTCCAGTACCGCGCCCGGGGTGAGACCGAGGTCCGGGAGTCCGGAGCCTACCCAGATGAGCGGACGTTCCGGGGCGGCGAGGGACGCGTTCGTGGTGACGTTCGCCGTCGCGCATCCGGCTTGGTTCGTGAGCCGGTACTCGACCTGTTGGGTGGAGGCGCCGATCGTCGTGACGTGCGCCAAGCCCGCTCCCTCCGTTCATCGGTTCGCGCCATCGTTCGAGTACACAAAGTGACGATACCTGAGCCCAAAGTGGCGATGGGGACGTTGCTCGACTACCTAAAGCGGCGTGTTGTGCAGTCGGCGGGGGCTTCGGGGAGAGGACTGGCGGTCCGGGAGGGACGGTGGTCCGGTCGGGCGCTGGGACCGAAGTCGGCGCTGCAACGTGCGGGAGCGGTCCGCCCGGCGAAGCCGGGCTTGAGGGGCGTGCCCGGCGTCAGCCGGGCTCCGTGTTGCGCCGCTTGCGGCGCCGGCGCCGAAGGCGCCAGGAAAGACGGGCGGCCGCCAGGCCGCGCCGCTGTCGGGTTGGGACGCGGGGGCGGAGGGGCCGCCGGTGGGGCCGGGCTCGATGCCCGGCCCCACCGATCCCGCCCGGCGGTGACCGCCCCGGCGGGCGGGGCGGTCACCGGCGCGGCTTACGCTCGGGCCTTGGCGGTGGCGCCGCCCCGGGTCCCGGTCTTCTTGGCCGCGCCCTTCGCGGTGGGCTCGTTGGCGGGCTCGGTGGCCTCCGGCTCCGTCGCGGGCACCTCCTCGGCGGCGTCCTGGCGGGGACGGAACCGCTTGGCAACGCTGTCGGCGGTGGCGCGGATCGCGGCGCCGGTCTCGCCGGGGTTCTTCTTGCTCTGCCAGGAACGGGCGATCACGTTGTATGCCTGGACGGTGACAAGGTCCCCGTTCTCGAACTCCCGGACGGCCATCTCCGCGAGACGGGTCCAGACCTCGACCTCGTAGACGGTCGTGGCGATCTTCTCCCATCGCCCGTTCACCCGTCGCGCGGGGTTGTCCAGGATGCGGAGGGTGGTGACGGCGACGCCGCTCGGAGTGAAACGGAGCTCCGGCGTCTCGACCAGAATTCCCTCGATCGTGATTCGCGTGCTCATGTTGCTGGTCCCTTCGTTCGGGCCGGTGGAGGGGGTTGTGGTCCCCTCCCTGATAGCTATAAGTCTACCGTGTTCTTCGTCTAAATCAACGACCTCTGACACTTTCATCGCTACGTTTTCCCAGCTCAGCCCACATGGGCCGCCAATTGCGGGACGTCCGGTCGACTCTTCGGACGGACCTGCAACCGCGTGCTTCCTTCGCCCCGTGACCGCTTAGGCGCCGGAGCTCCGACTTGAGGCCGCGAGGCGCCCTCGCCCCGTGACCGCCTTAGGCGGAGACGGCGAAGCCGTCTTCCCCCACTTTCCTCCCCCCGACCCCGTAAGACCTGCACTAGCGGAGGACGGGTTCTGTCAAGTGAGCACGTAAGATGTTTTGCCGCTTTTGCAAAAGATCTTGCGCGCGCAGCTTGACAGGTTCCGGCCGGAGCGGACAATCAAAGGTCGGGGTCGGGGGGAGCCCCAGCTTTGGCTACCCAGCTTGCGCCCAGCCTTCCCGAATAGGTTCTTACTTGCGGTTGCCGCGTCCGCGTTTCCTGGTCCGCCGCGCAGCTGAGAGGCGTCTCCAGGGGGCGGTGTCGATCCTCTTGCCGAGGAGAAGTCGGCCGCTGTCACGCAGTCTCCGCCGGGTACTGCTCGCACCCGGCGAAGACTTGGGTCGCTGCTGGACTCACCCCGTGTGCACAGAGGGACCGACCGGAATCTGGACGCCGCCGACCTCCCGGGCAAGGCTCAGGATGTGGAAGACGATTTCCGACCGGACGCGGTACCGCTCGCGGAGCATCGGGTGGAGATCCAACGACGCGAAGTGGGGCTGCTCTCCGTTCGGAACGTGCCGTCCATCGCATTCGACTCGGTAAACGAGGGTCTCCTCAGGACGCGGGACGGCGGTGATCCGCAGTTCCATGCTGTCTCCTTCACTCGGTGCCCGTTGTGGCTTCGCGCGGTGCGCGAAGCCATGCCCTCCAGCAGGCCTGGTCGGACGCCCGGCTGAGGGTAGAGGGGCGGCCAGGACGGACTCACCGATCGCGGCGGGTGCCGAGTTGGAGGTGCAGGAGGAGGAGCGTTCGGCGGGTCACGGGCATGCCGTGCCGTGCGTCACTACGATCCCGAGCCATGGCGCGGAAACGGACCAACCCAGTTGACCTGGCTCGCCGCGAAGCCCGTGAGAAGGCGTTGGCGCGGGTCGCCGAGCACACAAGGCTGCTTAACCGGCATGTGACCACCGTGGCCGAGTTGCAGGCGGAGGCCGCCGAGCTCGACCGTCAGGCGGAGGAGGCCGCCGCCCGTATCCGGCGTCAGGCTGCGAACAAGCGTGAGGAGATCCTGCCGCACCTTGCCGCTCTGCTGGACATGGGACACCGTCCGAGCGACGTGGAGTTGCTGTGCGACGTCTCCCGTACGCAGGTGAAGGCGGCGCGCGCTTCGCTGAGGACCTCGGTTGGGCCGACGGGGAACGATGAGGAAGCCGACTCCTCCCGTCCGCTGGTACCGGCGCAGGGAGCTTCTGGCCACGATGTCGTGGGCCAGGAAGCATCTGAGCCGCCGGTTTCCAGGACAGTCGACGGGAACGGTGTCGAACTCGCAGAGAGCGAGAGTCAGCACGCCGCAGGGTGACCGTCGTGGCAACAGAGCCGATCAATCGGCCTCGAAGTATTGTGGCCTCGGAGGTTAGGCATAGGAGGACGCTGTCCAACCAAGAATCCGACAATCACCGCCGCTCCAGCGACCAGGGGCAAAATTCAGCATGCGCAATCGAGATTTCTGTGGCCCGTTTCTCCCCTGTCGTATATACCCAGGTCAGCTACCCCCTCCAGCCTCTTTGACCATCTCAACCCATGATGGATGAGGGACATCAAGGAGACGCCCGAAATGTCCGCCTCTCAAGAAGTCATGCATTTCGGCCTCCTGCGCCTACAAAGCCGCAGGCCGGGCAGTGCGCTCCCCACGCATGCGGGGATGGTCTCTCCGCGTAGAAGCGCGCCATCACCGCCGCGTAGTGCTCCCGCCGCACGCGGGGATGATTTCATCGTTTGGAGGGACGGCTGCTTGCCTGGCTATGTACCTGTTCAGTGGGAGTTCGGAAGAAAGGGCCGGCCGGGCGGGGCGCCCGGCCGGCCTCGGCGTTAGGCAGCCTTGGCGCCCGGGGTGCTGGGCTGGCAGGTGGCGCCCACCAGGGTCTTGATCTCGCGGTCGATGCAGAAGTCGTCGACGTGGCCGAGCCCGGGGATCTTGACCATGATGCCGAAGGGGTAGGTCTCCCCGCAGACGGCGCAGGCGATGAGGTCAGTGGTCTGGGGAATGTAGTCCAGCTGCAGGTTCATCGTGTGCCCTTCCGGTGGCGGGCCCGCGTGGGCCTCGCGTGGTGTTTCCGACGCGAAAGCCGAAAGCGGGTCCGGGCACGGGGGGCGACTCACCTGAGGGCCGCCAAGATGTTTCCGGGGTTGTTGCGGACGTCATGTGGGACTGAAGCCGGAAAGATCTTGGCGGCCCGGTTGCGACGGACAGCTTGCAGACGGGTCGTCAGGCGTTGGGACACTGGGACGCGTCGCTTCCCGGGACCGGATCTGCTTGGCTCAGAAGCGACGGAATGCCACGAGTCCACGTGGGTGGACTTCGGAAATGCATGATGAGCTGTGCTGGGCTTCTTCCGCTGGCCAGTGTGTGGGCCTGTGCTGGTGACGAGTCCTGTTAGGGCGAGGCGTCCTCGGCGGCGTACGCCCACAGTGTGCGGCGGGACCAGCGGTGCCAGGTGCGGCCGGAGGGCTTTACTTCGGTCTCGTCGGCGCGTTCGTAGAGGTCGGCGGGAAGGCTCGTGTTGGCCGAGTAGCCGAGCACCCGAGTGGCCTCGGCGCTGCCCACCAGTTCGTCCGGGTCGCCGCTGGTGTCGATGGTGCGGTTGCTGAGGCGGTTACGGCTGCCTTGGCGCGGGCCGCCGCCGTGCCGGGATCCACGCCTGTCGGCCCAGGCCCAGATCGTCGCCCGTCGCCACTTGCGGCGAGGACGGCTGTTGCCCTTCAGTTCGACCTCGTCGGCGCACGCGAGGAAGTCGTCGGGAAGATTGTTACCGCTGCGATACCCGAGCACGCGTGCTGCCTGCACGGCGATGAGGAGGTCGTCGGGATCACCGCTTCGGTCGACTGTGGTGAGACGCCGGCGACGGCTCTTCGCACGGGCGGCGAGGAATTCGTCGATCTCGTCGGTCCACCACCAACGACGGGTGGGCTGGCCTGTGACCTCGTCGGGGATCGGAGCGGGGAATCCGGTGATTGCACGGCGCGCGTTCCACCGGTCGACCGTGGGCAGCGCGACGCCGGCGCGCTCGCCAATGCCTGTCCTGTTCAGTGCTTGGCGGCCGTCGATGTTGAGTGTGGCCATGGGTCCTCGCTCTGCGTGGATCCGTTCAGCGCAGGGCCGCTTCTCGGTCTTAGAATGTGCGGGACGGCTCCGGTTCCGGGTCACCCTTCGTGCCCTGGGCCAACCGGGCCCAGACGGTCGGCGGACGTTGTGGACCCTGCTTGCGGGGAGTCCGTCGGCCGTCGTCCGATCAGCCGTTTTCCTCCTCGAGATAGCGGGACAGGGCCTTGTGCGCCTGTGCCTGCAGCTCCATTGGATCACCGTCCGGCATGTGGGTCGCCAGGTACCACAGGGCTCCGATCAACTGCCCGGCCAACTCCGTATACCTCTGCTCGGCCATTGCCTCCGCAGGAATCTCGGGGTCCGAGTCAGCGGAGTCGAACGCGTAGCTCTGGACGGCTCGGGCGAGCAGCATCGCCGGGTGGTCGACGGCACCCGCGTAGTTCAGGAGCCCCGTCATCAGCCGGTGGAGACGATCTGCTCCGTCGTCCGGGTCGAACGCGGCCAGCGCGCGTTCCGTCCTCAGCAGCGCCGGGTCGGCTCCGTTACCGGAACGGGCGGATGATGCCATGCTCGGAACCCCTCTCGCTTAGGACGAACACTATAACTATACCTGGTTGATGTGAGGCCGGTTGACTGATGCCGCCAGAATGGGCGAGCTGCTGGACCGTTGCTGACCTGCGGCGGGACGCGCCTCTACCCTGGCTGCATGGACCGTGCTCTGACCTGCCCGTTCGGGCATCATCTCGCCCCCGGGAGGGTTCTGGTCGGCTGGTCGCCCTGCGCATGTCCCTCGGCGTGGGCGGTTTTGCAGGGTCACCGCACTGTGCAGTGTCTTGGATGCGCGGACGAGAAACGCACCACGATCCGGTACATCCCGGAGCACACCGAAGGCGGTCACCCCAACCGCTGACGATGGACGCGACCGCTCCGTCATTGGGTGGTGAGAAGCGATGGCGCGGTAGGTGCACCGAGGTCGATCACGGGATGGTTCGTGACGACCACGCCGACTGAATGGCTCTTGGCGTAGTCGGCGAGGGTGAGGGCGAGCTTGGGTTCCGAGTTCGCGGTGGCGTGATGGTGTCGTGCGTAGTGGACGAAATCACGGGTGATGCGGATCCGCCCTTCGAGCAGCAGCAAATTTCGGGCGCCGTACTGCTGTTCCAGGCGACTGGCGGTCTTGGCGTCGGGTTTCTCCTCGAGGCCGATCATGCGGTGGCCGTCGGTGATGATCACGCCTCTGGACTTGGCGAGATCGGGCCGGTAGGGACGCACCAGGACGCAGGGGGCCGGGCGCCGGTCGCGGAGCTGGCGCAGGGCGTGAGCACCGGGGTAGAGATTGTCGCTGAAGGCGACGTACAACTCGTCGGGGTCGCCGAGGTGGTCGGCGGCGTTGAACACGGAGGTGAGGTCGCCGTAGGGGCCGCGCTGCGGCACGAGGTCGACGCGGAGTCGGTCGGCTCCTGGCTGGTGACGGGCGCCCATTGGCGGCCGGTGAGCGGCGTTCATGTAGCGGGCATGTCCGTCGGCGGTGAGGGTCTGGCGGGCCCAGGCCGCGAAGTTCTCGTAGTACGGGTGGTAGACGACCACCGCGTGGGCGGGACCGAGGTCGGCGGCCTCCTCCAGGACGTGGACGATTCCTGGACGCCCGTCGACCGGGAGGTACTCCTTGGGCAGGTAGCGGGACCAGTGGGCGACGCGGGTGCCCAGGCCGCCCGCAGCGATCACCACGTGCGCGGGCTGTTCCCCGGTCACCGGCCCTTCCTACGGGATACGGTGCGCGGATGGGCGCACGCATCGCTGTCAGAGTTACTGCCGTCGTCATCGAGGACGGCCGGATCCTGTTGCTGGATCAGGACACCGACACCGGGCGGGCCTGGTCGCTTCCGGGTGGGAAGGTCGAGCATGGGGAGCCGCTCGCCGACGCGCTCGTCCGGGAGGTGCGGGAGGAGACTGGCCTGGACGTCGAACCGGGCCGGCTGCTGTACGTCTGTGACCACCTGCCCGGCGGCGGCACCCATGTCGTGCACATGACGTTCGAGGCGCGCCGGGTCGGCGGCGTCGTCGGGGACGTCGAGGCCGGTGCCGACACCCGCCCGATCCGCGGCGTCGAGTTCGTCGCGTTGGCCAAGCTTGCTGAGCTGGGGTTCAGTGACCGGTTCGTCGAGCTGGCGCGGGACGGTTGGCCCGGTGCCGGGTCTTACATGGGCCCCAAGGCGGCCATCGGCCTGTGAGACGTGGGCGGGCCGTTGTGCGGGCAGACCGGTGAGGGCGGCGATGAGCCGCTCGTCGGCCAAGTGCAACGGCTCGTCGGTGTCCAGGTCGGCGATCCATGCCGAGAGTGCCGCGGCGATCCGCTCGGGTGGAACGGCGGTCAGGCCGGGGCGGGCGACCAGCCGGATCCCTACGCCGCGGGAAGCCCCGGTGAGGTGCCGGTGCCGGGGCCGGTGGACCTCCCGCGGGGTGCCAGGGGTGTTCCAGGCGGCGCCGTGCAGCCACCGCACGGCAGGGCCGGGCGCGACGTTGGGGCCGTCGGCACACCACACCTGCAGGTTGCCGATCAGGTGGTGGACGGAGTCGGCGCGGCGGCCAGGTTCGGCGACCGGCGTGACGTCCCCGCACCGGTAGCCGGTGTTGCGCGGCTGCGTCGTGCCGGGGAGCAGGTCGAGCCGCCCGCAGTGGGCCGCCGCGGTGAGCAGCTCGACGCGGGTGGGGAGCGCGGCGCCGTGACGGGCGGCGAACGCGGCGGCGCCGATCCAGGTCACCCAGTAAGCGGGGTACTGCTCATAGCCGGGGCTGACCGTCCAGTGGCACGTGGCCGGGTCGTGGTGCAGGCGCCCGCCGCGTTCGTGCGGCATCGGGCAAGCCAGCAGGTAGGCGCCGTGGTGGAGGTTGGGGAGTCCGGCGGCGTGAAGCTCGTTGAGGAACGCGGCGTATTCGGCGTTGGCCACCAGCAGGTTGCGCCACCTGGTCCCGGCCCGCTCGACGAAACGCAATGGGACCGTCCCGTCGGGACGTGGGGCTGCCTGGTCACGGCGGCGGCGTGCGGTGGCCCGGGGCAGGGCCGCGAGAGTGTAGAGGTGGGCGCCGGTGAGCCAGCCCGCCACCGTCGCCACGATCGAGGCGTCGGCGATGTTGCGGGCGGCGGTCAGGCAGTCGGCGGTGGTGGCCTGGATCAGGTTGGCGTCGCGGGCGGTGAGGTGCGCCATCAGCCGGGTTTTGGTGCCGGTGGTGGCGAAGTCCTGCTCGGGCGCGCCGGCGGCGGTGTCGGTCTGCTCGGTGCCGCCGGACGGCGCCGTGGCGGGGAGTTCGGGGACGAGGTCCGTCAGGGTCCTCCACGTGGTGGTGCGGTCGAGCACCGACGTCTCGTACCTGATCTGGACCGCGTGCCGGTCGCCGGCGAGTGCGGTGGCCAGCAGCAGCGTATTGAGGACCTGCAGCCGCACCAGGGCCACCAGGTCGGGCGGGTCGTCGTCGGGAACTAATGCGCGGTAGGGGCCGCTGCGGGCGGCGCCGGTAATCTGCCGGTAACGGGCCGGGTAGTTCCAGCGGCGGAACAGGTCGCCGCGGTGGAACGAGTCGGCGACCCCGAGCGGGCTGCGGGTCAGGACCGCCACGGGGGAGTCGGGGAACAGGCCGAGCAGGTTCGGCAGCGCGAACAGCAGGTTGGTCTCCTTGATGACCTGCCGGGTCGGTGTGTGCTTGCCGATGGTGAACGCCGTCAGCCAGTACCGGCCCAGCGGCGCGAGCCGCCGCGTGGCGTGGCTGAGTGGTACAGGGGGCGTGGTGAGCGCCGACAGGGGGTTGGTGGGGGCGAGCTGCTGGCGGAGCGGTTCATTGTGCTGATCCATGAGCGGGCGCAGCGTGTCCGACAGCCAGTTGGAGCCGACGCGTTCGCTGGTGCCCAGCAGCAGGAGCGGGGGCAGCAGTTCGTCGTCGGCCGCGGCCCGGGTCCGGGACAGGTGTACAGCGATCTGGTGACACAGGTCCATTGAGGTGGGTTTCATGGCGGTCTTTCCAGATGAAGGCGGATATCGGCGCCCGCCTTTCGACGGGATGCCCACCAGGAAAGAACAAGCTCTTCAAGATCGACAGAGGAACGGGTTTTGCTTCGTTTTCCTCATTTTTCTTTGTATTGCTCAGCGCTCGGGCAGAGGGGATTCTGGGTGTTGAGAAGGAAGCTCCCGGGTGCGCGAGGAGGCGCGTGATGACACGGCCACGCACACGCCCTGTCCGCAACACCGCCCTGGAAACTGCCATCGGGCGAACCGGCCACACCTACGCCTCCATCGCCCGCGTGATCAACCGGGTGGCGGAAGAGAGCGGCGCCGAACTGCGCTGCACCGCCGCCTCGCTGGGTAAATGGCTCAATGGGGCGACACCGCAACAGGAGACGATGGCAGCGTCCTGCGAGGCGTTCTCACGGCTGCTGGACCGTCCGGTGACCGCAGCCGACCTCGGCTGGCCCGAGACTGCGTTCACGGTCTCCGAGGATCCCTGGCGCGGCGACCCCGTCGTCTGGATCACCCACCTAGGACGGGACGACATGCTCAACCGCCGCACCGCTCTCACGGCCGGCCTGTACTCACTGGCAGCCGCAGCACTGCCCGGACATCCCCGGGACGCCCACGCCCGGACCGCAGGCGCGCGCCGTGGCGGAAACAGCGACATCGACCGGATCCGCCAGACCACCCGCGCCTTCAGCGACCTCGACGACCTGTACGGCGGAGGCCACGCCCGTACCGTCGTAGCCGCCTACCTGACCGCAGACGTAGCGCCGCTGCTGCGCGGCACCACCGGGACCGCGCGCCCCGGCCTGTTCGTCGCCGCGGCCGAACTGTCGTATCTGGCGGGCTGGATGGCGGCCGACACCCTGCGCACCGGCCTGGCCCAGCGGTACTACATCCAGGCCGTCCGTCTCGCGGACGAGGCCGGGGACCAGGTGATGCGCGCGACCGCCCTGCGAAGCCTGGCCGTCCAGGCCGTGGAACTGGGCCACAACCGTCAAGCGCGCGACCTCGCCGACGCCGCCGCGGCGGGGGTGAAGAACGGGTCGCCCGCGAGGACCCGTGCCTGGATCACCGGGATGTGCGCCGAAACGCTCGCCGCGGCCGACCAGGACCGCCACCGGGCCCACGCACTCCTGCGCACTGCCGAAACCGAACTCGAACACGCCGACTCACGCCCCCAATGCGAATGGGTCGGCAATTACCGCCGCGAGTCGTTCGCCCACCAGGTCGGGCTCACGCTGACTCAACTCGGGGACCTGTCCGGCGCCGAGACTCACTACGCCGACTCGGTGAGGACGCGCCGTCCCGTCGAGCGGCGCGCCCGGGTGCTGATCGGCGCACGTCTCGCCCACGTCCAGCTCCGTCAACGTCGACCCGACGACGCCGCCCGGACGGTACTCGATATCTCGGACGACCTCGCGGGGGTGTCGTCTCAGCGGGCCAGGCGAACCCTGACCCAGATCCGCAGTGGGTGGGCCCCGCATCGATCCGACCCGCTCATCGGAAAAGCGGACCGGATTCTCGCCGGGGCCACTTCACCAGCGGTCTAACGCTCACCCTTCCGACCTCGGTGAGGCCCGGCGGGCGCCGGGCGCGGCTCAACGGCGAGGGCGCCGAGTGGCGTTTCGGTGGTCACCCCATACGCGGGCTGCGGACGCCATCGCGGCGAGCCATGAAGCGTCCGGGTTGCGCCCGGCGGCCCCCGCGTACATCCGTATGGTGGCGACCGCGAACGCGTCCACCGCTTCGGGGTCGGCGTCGCGCCAGGCGGTGCAGCCCGCCGCCAGGCTCTCCGCTGCGGCGGCGGTGTGGCCGGCGGCGACGAGCTGCAGGACGAGCAGGGCCGGGTCGATCCAGGCCGCGCCGCGGGTAGGCCATGCCCAGTCGACCGCCCAGGTGGCGTGATCGCCGATGAGGATGTTGCCGGGGTGGACGTCGGTGTACAGCAGCGCGTCGCCGCGCAGCAGGCCAGGCCCGTCGGTGTAGCGGTCCCACCGTGTTTCCGGCCAGTCGGCGGCGATCTCGGGGAGCGCCAGCACGGCGATCCGGTTCAGGACGTCGACCAAGTGCGGCAGGTCGCGGGAGCCGGGCGCGATGTCGGCGTGACGGCCTTGCACGTACTCGAATCCCAGCACGGCCCAGTCGTCGTTGTCGGCGCGCCACAGCACGCGGGGTGAGATCGGCTGGACGAACGGGTTGATCATCCCTTCCCGGGTCAGCGACTCCAAGCGTCCGCCCGGCCGGTGGCGGACCGCCTTGACGAAGAACCGCCCGGCCGTGCCGTCGACCACGGCGGTGACGTCGGAGGTGTGCCCGGCCCCGGTGGCCCGGACGGCGGTGATGGCACCGGTGTGCGGGCGGATCAGCTCGGTGAAGCTGGCCCCGGGAAGGGGAGAGGTCATCGGATCAGGTCCTCGGGTTGCATCCGCTGCCCGGTACTCCCGGGCTGCATTCCTGGTCGGGGTCGCAGCCTCCGTCCTGCGCCACGGCCCGGATGGAAGCGGCGGCGTCGGCCATCGCGGCGCCGCCGAGGATATCGGCCAGGGACGCCTCGTGGACGTCGCCTACACCCATCCAGGTGGAGAACACGCACGGGGAGACGGTGCCGTCCGGGCCGATGGAGGCGCGCCCGTCGCCGCATCGGCCGCACAGCCCGGACCGGTCGGGCGGGGCGTCGGCGGCGCGGCCGAAGGGCCGGACAGCGTCGGCCCGGATGCTGGTGACGCCGAGGTCCTCCAGGTCGCGGCGCGCCGCCCGCGCGGCGGCCCCGCCCGCCTCACCGGGGAACGTGATGATCCCGGCCCGCAGGGGGACGCCAGCAGGACCGCCTTGGCGATGTTGGCGCGGGTACGGGCGTGGGTGCGGCGGCCGGTGACGGCGTCGTGCTCGTCGGCCCGGTCGGAATAGTAGGAGGTGGCGATGCTGACGCCGTCCCGCCGGAACAGGCTCCACCAGCGGTCGGGGACGTGGACGAGGTTGGTGTACACCTCGACGTGCAACCCGAGGGTGAGAGAGTGCTCGACCAGGTCGGCGGCGAACGGGTGCAGGGTGGGCTCCCCGCCGATGAGCTGGACGCGCCGGAAGCCGCTGGCGGCGGCCTGATCGAGGACGGCGGTCCAGTCGTCGCCGGTCAGGGGCCCGTGGCCGCCGTCGGGGCCGGAGCCGTTGTAGCAGTGGGTGCAGTTCAGCTGGCACTTTCGGGTGAGGTCGAGCCACAGCAGTCGGGGGGTGGCCGTCGTCTGGGGGTTGTGGGTCGTGATGGTCATGTGAACCTCCGGCGCGCTCCATCGGTGTGGGCCGCGGTCCCAGGACGCGCGCCGTCGGCGCTGGGATCGCGGGTTCATGGGCCGTGCGGCAGACGGGAGGGCGCCGCATAGCTCGGCTCTACTCGTCTGGCCAGGGATTATTCGAGGGTGTATTCGGCCCAGACGGGGCGGTGATCGGAGAGGTCGTCTGCCGCGACGACGACGCCGTAGCCGGTGATCGCCTCGTGCGGCAGGGTGGTGTGCTGACGGTCGCAGCGGACCTTGAGCGGGTCGTCGCGAGTGTGGCCGACGGTCGGGGTGGGGTCGGTCATGTGGGCGCCAACGTCGGTGAATCCGGACAGGTCGAGTTCCCGGGCGGGACGGTCGTCGCTCTTGCGGGCGGCGCGGTGCGGGTCGAGGCCGTTGGTGTCGGGCTTCTCGCCCGCCGCGGCGGCGTTGAAGTCGGCGACGTAGATGACGTTCAGGTTTCGGTACACACCGACGAGCTCGGCCTCGGTCAAGCGACTGGTCGGCGACGACGGCGCGGCATGGCCGACCATGAAGCGGATCGGCCCCGGCCGGCGACCGTGAGCTCAACGTCGGCATGGGCGTGGACGAACGGCGGCCCGGTCAGGTGCCGCGTGCGCGTCACCTTCACCCGGTCGGTTTCGCGGACGAGGACGGCGATGTCGCAGCCGTGGAAATTCGAGGGGACCAGGTCCGCCCACGTCATGCCGAGACGATCGGCGACGTCCTCCAGCCGGGACCGGCCGTGCTCACCCCATTTGGCCTCCTGCAGCCCGATCAGGTCCAGGTGCAGGCTCCGCAGCAGTTCGACCTGAAGCAGCAGGCGTGTGTCGTCTCCGAAGTGGCCGTCCAGTCCGCCGTTGCGGAGGTTGTACGTGCAGCCCCGCAGGGTGACCGGGGTGTTCATGCGGCGCCTCCTCCCGGGTGCGGCGTGGACGGGGGCTCGGCGGGCTTGCCCGTGAGCAGGACCGGGAGGGCGGCGATGCTGCTGATCCAGGTCATGCCGGGAAAACACTTCCCGAGCTGCCAGCGGCTGATGAACACCGCGCGCATACCGAGCTGCACCGCGGGGCTGATGTCGTTGTCGATGTTGTTGCCGACCGACAGGGCCTGCTCCGGGTCGACGCCCAGATCGGTGAGGACGTACTCGAAGACGACACGGTCCGGC
Source organism: Actinomadura sp. CNU-125 (assembly GCF_001942465.1). Classification (GTDB taxonomy): domain Bacteria; phylum Actinomycetota; class Actinomycetes; order Streptosporangiales; family Streptosporangiaceae; genus Spirillospora. Next base: position 26,871 of record NZ_MKJY01000066.1, on the reverse strand, counting down.
TTGGAGATACCTAGCTCGTGGCTGAGATAGACCCGGTCGCCGAACAGGTCCGCGATGCCAGCGGCTTGGAGTGCTCGGCGGCGGTCCTGACCGGGGCCGGTGTTGGACAGCAGGGCCAGGGTCACGCCCGCGTCGGCGGCCGCTCGCATGCTGGTGCGGGCGGCGGGGGTTACCGGCCGCATGCACAGGTCGAGATCGACCGGGTCGGCCGGGTCGGTGAGCGTACGTCCGTAGTCCACGAAGGCGTGGGTGAGGGATCCCCCGTGGGCGGCGGCCCGGAACGTCAGGTTGTGGTCGGCTGGCATTGGTGTCCTCAACGGTGGGCGGGCTGGTAGATGACACGGGAGCGGGGCCCGGTGTCGTCCTGGCCGGAGGGGCCGGGGATACGGGCGACGCCGCAGTACTGAAGCACCGGCGGCGCTTCCCACGGTGACGGGCCGGGGCGCACTGCGAGCAGGGCACGACACCGGGATGTAGCAAGTGCAGGCCGGTGAAGAATCCGGCGATCTGCGCAGAAGTCCGGGTGACGGTAGGGGTGCTGCCCAGCTCGGTCAGCAGCCGCATCGCGTCGCGCAGCAACTCGCCGTGCAGTTCGGCCGTGGGATGGGCGATGACCAGGTGGCTGCCGGGTGCGAGCCCGGCGACCAGACCGGCGACGGTGGCGCGTACCCGGCCGTCGTGGACGAGGTGGCTCAGCACCCCCAGCATCAGCAACCCGACCGGCTTGGTGAGGTCCAGGGTGCGGGCCGCCTCGGCGAGGACGGTGCCGGTGTCGCGGGCGTCGGCGGCCACGACGTCGACGGCGCCGCAGCTCCTGCCGGTGAGCATGGCGCGGGCGTGGGCCAGGACGAGCGGGTCGTTGTCGACGTACACCACGCGCGCATCCGGGGTGATGCGCTGGGCGACCTCGTGGGTGTTGTCGACGGTCGGCAGGCCGACGCCGATGTCGAGGAACTGCCCGATCCCCTCCCGAGCGGCGAGGTGGTGGACGGCGCGGTCGAGGAACGCGCGGGAGTGGCGTGCGGCGTCGATGATCTCGGGGATGAGCTGGGTGACCAGTGCACCGGCGTGCCAGTCGGCCTGGTAGTTGTCCTTGCCGCCCAGCCAGTAGTTCCACAGGCGTGCCGCGTGCGGCACCTCGAATGCCGGGTCCGTGGGGGAGAAACCGCTGACCTTGTCCAGCATGATTCGCTTTCGTTGCCGAGGCGGGGAGGGGACGGGGAAGCCGTGGCCTCGGGGCGGATGCGCCGGGGGATGCATCCCCCGAGGCCACGGGGTCTACGGGCGGACGATCCGGCCGCCGGTGGCGGCGCGGACGGCGCGCAGCACGGGGTCGGGAGTGGTGAGGAAGTAGACGCCGCCTAAGCCGTCCACGACGGGCAGGGCCCTACCCACGGGGGACGCCGGTCCCGGTGGTGATGTGCGCGGCGACCCGCAGGACGGCGTCGACGTCGTCGACCTCGGCGATCGGCTCGTCTCGGTTGGTGAAGTACCAGAGCCGGTGGTCGTGGTCGGGACGGGCTCGGCAGGTGATCGTGTTGCCGCGCCGGGGCCCGTCGCCCTCGTCCGGTTCCAGGACGATGAGCGTGGTGTCGTCGCGCTCGTGCGCCTCGAAGCGGCGGGCGGCGAGCTGAGCGGCCAGGGCGCGCAGCCGAGCGTCGGCGCGGGGACGCATGGGCTTGTCGGTGTCGGTCATCGGGTCTGCTTTCTGATGCGGATGATCTGGGCGGCGAGGGCTTTCTCGGTGGCGGCTTCCAGCAGGACGGCGCCGTGTTCGCCGGCGGGCCAGGGGACCATTGCCCAGTAGCTGCGGGTCGCGTGGCCGTACCAGGTCTTCACGGTGGTGAAGCGACTTCGGGGCCGGGTGCCGGTGGTGACCGGCGGGATGTCCCACGCCGTCGCGTCGGGTCTCATTGCTGTGTGGGGCCGGACCACCGTTCGGGCGGAACGGGGTGTTCGGCGTCGGGGGGCTCCGGCGTTTGGGGGGCGCACGGCTCGAGGACGTCCACCAGGCCGGACAGGGCCGCCTCGACCAACGCCGGTTCCACCTCGCCCGACTTCGGGGCGACCGATCCCGAGACGACAGGTACGTCGGGCTGCGACGGCGCGGCTGTCACGGTGTGCCGCCGTCTCGCCGGGCGCGGGTTCGGCCGGTGGGCGGATTTTCCGCAGCGCGGACCAAGCCGATTCGGACCTGCTCGGCCGTGGCCCACAACGTCAGATCGGCGAGGGACGCCGCGCACAGCACCTGGCTGCACCCCATCTCCGCCATGAACGGCGTGATCGGGTAGGCCGCGTGGGCTTCCCAGCGGTCGCCGGGCAAGCGCCGCACCTGGAACAGGTGAGCGCTGTCCCCGTCGGCGGGGGGAATGGACGGCGCGAACAGGTCCGCGAAGAAACGGACGGGTGCGCCAACGTTTGAGGAAGGCAAAACCGCCTCCTGCTGCGATGCACGGGTGTGCTGTGGTCAATGCCCATGTTTCTGTGGCGGGCGCCACACGGGGAGGGGGATGATGGGGGATGACAGGGGATGACCGGGGACGAGGGAGCCTTATCCCCTCCCCGTCGGAAGGTGCATCGCAATGTCTTCCGAAGAGAAGATCGCCACGAATAAGGCAATTGGGGCGCGACTCCGGCAGGTGAGGGAGGCGCCGCCCCGATGGTCCCGCCCGGACCTGGCGCGGCTGCTGCGCGCAGCGGCCGACCCGCGGGACCGGGCAGGGATGCCGCACGTCAAATCCCTTGCAGAGATGATCAAGCACTGGGAAAACGGCAAGCACGCCCCCAGGAAGCACTATCGGCCGCTGTACGCGAAGGTGACCGGCAAGTCCGAGGAAGAGCTGTTCCAGGACGAAGCGGACCCGGGCCCGTCGGATCCGCTCGCCATGCTGCTGGCCGAGCCCGACGTGGGGAGCGGACCGGTGCGGCTCCCGGCGGTGGAGAGGGTCGAGGGGATGCTGCGGCGCCTATACCGGCTGGAGGCGGAGTTCGGCGGTGACGAGCTGGTCGCCGTGGTCGCCGAGCAGGTCACGGTCGCCTCGCGCGTCTTCTCGACCTCGATGCTGGACTTGCGCGGCGAGCGGCGCCTCTACCTGGCGCTGGCCGGACTGACCCAGATCGCCGGGTGGCTGGCGATCGACGCCGCCCGGCCAGGTGTCGCCACCCGGCATCTGTCCGCGGCGGTGTACGCCGCTCATGAGATCAGCGATCTCGGGTTGGCCGCGCACGCGATGGGCTATATGAGCCTGCACCACCTCTACCAGGACAACCCTCGCAAGGCATTGGCCATGGCCGGCACGGCGAGCGCGCTCGCCCAGGCAGAGGGCAGTCATCGGACGCGGGCGATCCTGCACCAACGGGTCGCCCGTGCACACGCCGCCCTCGGAGAGGCAGACGCCTGCCGCCGAAGCCTCGACCGGGCCCGGGGCGCCTACGCCGCGGGCGCCGCCGATCCTGAACCGCCGTGGACCGCGTACGTGACCGAGGTCGAGATCGCGGCCCAGCGAGGAGCGTGCCTGCTGGACCTCGGGCTGTACGAGGAGGCGGTGGAAGAGATCCAGCGCACCATCGCGCTACTGGAGACGGCGGCCCCCGATCACCTCCGCGACCTGGCGCACTACAAGACGCGGCTCGCGTCCGCGCACCTGCGGCAAGGTGAACCCGGGCAGGCGGCGGAAGTTGCCGGGCAGGCACACGGGCTGGCCCTGCAGATCGGCTCCGCACGGGTGAACGAGCGGTTCGACGACCTCGTCACCGAGTTGGAGCCGTTCGACGTCCCGCAGGTGCGTGACCTGGTGGAGCTGGTCAAGGGCCGGTGACGTCCAGGACCGCGGTCACCACGGCCTTGGTGTCGCTCAGGTCGGGCAGGACGAGTTCGGCACCGGCGGCCTTCAGGTCCTCGATGCTGCTGGACCCGGTGGCGACGGCAACGACGCGCGCGCCGCCCTGGTGGCCGGCCTCGACGTCCTTGGGAGTGTCTCCGATCAGCACGGTGGTGGTCGCGTCGAACGTCAGCCCGTGTTTGCGTTGTGCACGGCGCCGCGCGAGCGCGACCAGCGGGGGCCGTTCGGCACCGTCCATCCCGTAGGCGCCGATGTCGAGGTCGACGAACCGGTCGAGGTCGAAGGCGGTTAGTTTGCAGCGGGCGATCGGTTCGGCGTTGCCGGTCAGCACGGACTGGATGACGTCGTCTCGTCCGGCCAGAGCTTGGAGGGCGTCGCGGGCACCGAGCAGAGCGTGGCCTTCGGTGGCCAGGCGGTCCCGGCTGGTGTCGAAGGCGGCGGCGAGCGCGGCGGCGAACGAGGCGAGCAGTGGTTCGGTGGGGATGATGTCGTGCAGGCGAAGGGTTTCGCTGGTGATGGCCAGGTCGGTGCGGCCGGTCATGTCCGCGAGCCGCTCGAACGGCCGGGTGGTCACCTTCATGAACGTGTCGCGGTACAACTCGCCGCTGAGGGGACCGATCGACAAGAGAGTGTGGTCGATGTCCCAGAGCACCAGAATCGTCACGCTCGGAGCGTAGGCCGACCAGCGGTGGTGAATGTATGGATTCCGGGGTGTGAGTCGAGGCGCCACGATACGGTGAGACCGCGATGCACCGGCGCCCCGCTCCTCATGGAACGGGGCGCCAGTCTCGTTCTAGGTGCCGCACCGGCCCGCCCGGTGGAGAATGAACCGCACCGGGTTCGGTGGAGGCTCCCGATGTGCCCCGCCTTTCGCCCGAGACAGGACGGCGCGCGCAACCTGTTCGACCGACGAGAACCCGTCGGCCGAGGGTGGCGGAGATGAAGGCGGAAGCATCGGCAACCTTTCTGGGCAGACGGAAGCCCGCCGGGCCGGTTCCCGGCGGGCTGGACGGACGGCTGGTTCAGGCGGCCGTGGTCTTCACCGCGGTGGTCCTGCCTCGCAGGTAGGACGTAGTGAACTGCAGGCCGACGGGCGTGCGGCGCCGGATGTTCACGATGTCGGGGGCCGCGTCGTCGGCGTCCACGGCCACCGCGTAGTCCCAGCTCTGGCCGGACCAGAAGATCTGGGCGGGGCGGATGTCGCCCATCGTGCTGGGAAGGCAGGTCGGGTCCTGCTGGTAGATCGGCATCGAAGCTCCTGACATGGGTGGGCCGGTGGGACGGAGCGGTGGGGGACGGCCGGGCGCCGTCCCCCACGAGGCGGTCAGGCGGCGGCCACCCGGTTCAGGTCGGGGACGAGGTAGGGAGTCAGGTCCTCGTTGCCCGGGGCGGCGCCCCACAGTTCTGGCCGGGTCAGGGACTTGAAGGCGATGATGATGAACTTGGGCATCGAGTGGATCGGTTCCTTGCCCTCGTTCTGCGGGTTGGGCCGGTAGTTCTTCGGCCGGTATCCGAGTGAGTCGATGTCGGCGACGATGGCGAGCAGGCGTTCGTTCACCATGAGTTCGCAGTCGGCGATGCTCTCGGCGAGCTTGCCCTCCGTGCTGAGGTAGATCCTGCGGGAGCGCTGCGGGACGAGCGCGACTCCGAGGGTGGCCTGGGGAATCTCGATCGCGAAGGAGAAACCGGCCCGTCGCCACGGGTTGTTCGGGACGGGGTGGAACTTGGGCGCTGCGGCGACCTGGCCGCGGATGGCGAAGGGGAACGTCAGCTCGAACATGGCGGTACCTCCTGGAGTCGGCCGGAGGGCGGCCGCCTCCGCTGGCGGCCTAGGTGTCCCGTTCCGGCTGAGTCGACCCCGGCCGTGCGACGGGCGGGACGGCAACCGCGCGTCCCTGCGGATTCCAAGATGTTTTCGCTTGCGAAAAGATCTTGGAATCCGCAGGAAGGGGCTCGTGGCCGCCTCGCGCTCAGCGCGGTTTCCGGCACGAACGGCGTGCGGCATAGTCGGCGTGCCGGAACGGGGGCCGTCGGACGTTACGGCGGTCGTTCGCCGGTTCTCCGGTGGTGGCCTCGAAGTCCTAGCTCAGACACCAGGGATACAAGTAACCCGCTGGTAGCTCTCTGGGCTCGGTGGCAGTGGTCTTCTCCGGCTGGCGGGCAGGCTCTTCTCCCGGTCGAGGTGTCCGTACACCGTCGACCGGGGGACGCCGAACATGTCGGCGATCTGCTGGACGGTCTTTCTCCCACTCGTCGTAGAGCCGCTGGGCGAGCGCAGCCTGGTCCGCGGTCAGCCTCGGCCGACGCCCGCCGATCCGGCCGCGGCCCGCGCGGCGGCGAGCCCGTCGTTGGTGTTCGCCACGATCCTCGCGCTGCAGTACGGACAGCATTCCGCATCGCCCGTCCCTCTATCGTGGAGGTGTCGATGCCCTGCTCGATGACGTGCAGCTCGATGCCGCGCCCGCGCAGGTCGGCACCGAGGGTCACCAGGTGCAGCACAGAGCGGGAGAGCCGGTCGAGCCGGGTGACTTTCAGCGTGTCGCTCTCGCGCAGCAACTGTAGGGCGAGATCGAGCTCCGGCCGGGATGCCTTCGGGCTGTGAATGTTGTCGCGGTCGACGCCAGCCCGGATGTCCACGGCCTCCGCCCCCATCGGCGCCCCGGCAGCCGACGGCCCGATCACCCCCGCACGCCGCACGCAAACCGTCCAAACCTCGTCCGAAGCCGTCAGCACGCCCTGTTCAACGACCTGCACCCGCTCACCGTCCATCGCCGCGCCCTTACCGTCGTGCACACGACTTCGGAAATCGACAACGCCGATGAGTGTCGACAGACGACCGTCCGCCGACACTCCGAAGTCGGGTAGCGGGCAGACGTCGTCGGCCTGGATGGCACGGCATGCCGGCTGCTCAGCCATGCCGACCGACCCTGGTGATGAGTTTTCGCGACCGCACCCGTCACATGTATGACCGGACAGGGTGAGACGGAAGGATGACGCGATGAGCGCGGACACCATGCAGGAGGAGTCGGGTATGAGCGGGCTGGGTACGCGCGGTCTGGGTGAGGCTGACGAGTCGCGGTTTTCGGGGCTGGCCGAGCGGCACCGGCGGGAGCTGCACGTGCACTGCTACCGGATGCTCGGGTCGTTCGAGGACGCCGAGGACACCGTGCAGGAGACGTTCCTGCGTGCCTGGCGGCGGCGGGAGACCTTCCAGGGGCGGTCGACGTTCCGGGCCTGGTTGTACCGGATCGCCACCAACGCCTGCCTGGACCTGCTCGCCAAGCGCCGCCCCGAGCCCGCGACCGGCGGCGAGGCGCGGTGGCTGCAGCCCTACCCGGACCGACTGCTCGACGAACTGCCCGCGGGTGACGCGGACGAGCCGGAGACCGTCGCCGTCGCGCGGGAGACGATCGAGCTGGCGTACCTGGTCGCGGTCCAGCACCTCGCGCCGCGCCCGCGGGCCGTCCTGATCCTGCGGGACGTGCTCGGCTGGCCGGCGAAGGACGTCGCGGAACTCCTCGGCGACTCCGTCAACTCCGTGAACAGCGCCCTGCAGCGCGCCCGCGCGGCATGCGGGAGCACCTGCCCGCGGAGCGGCAGGACTGGACCGGCGGAGAGGAGGACGCCACCATGCGCGAACTGGTGCACCGCTACACCGAGGCCAGCGTGGCAACGGACGTCAAGGCGCTCGCCTCGATGCTGCGCGACGACGTCCGCTTCTCGATGCCGCCCACGCCCGGCCTGTACGTCGGCCGCGACGCAGTGGTGAACTTCTGGATCGAGAGCGGCTTCGAGGGCATGACCGGCCTGCGCGCCGTTCCCACCTCGGTGAACCGGCAGCCCGCCCTGGCCTTCTACCTCTGGCAGCAGTCCGAGGGCGCGTACCTGCCGCTGACGATCGACGTCCTGCGCATTACCGGCGGGGCGATCACCGAGATCACCACGTTCCACGACGACCGGTTCCCGCAGCTCGGACTGCCGGAACGCCTGCCGGCCGACGGCACCGAGTGACCCGGTGCAAACGCTCGCGCTGCGCGCCGGCGCACGCATCGCCGTGATCGCGGAGGAATGGCACAACGCATTCTGCGTCGTCACCCGTGGCCGGGTGCAGTTGGAGCTACGTGACGGCGAGCCGGGGCCGGTCCTCGGACACGACGCCGCGTTCTGGCTCCGCGGCACCGGCGTCCGCGCCCTGCACAACCCCTACCGTCGCACGGCCAGGGTGCGCATCATCACTCGGCCCGGAAGCCAGGCCCTACCGAATGACAAGAGGAACGACACGAACAGCATGCAGGAAACCACCGTCGTAACCGACCCGGGCGTCGGCCGCAGCAGCCACCCCCACCGACTCCGCCGCCTCGTCCGCACCGGCTTCATCGCCACGCTCGCAGCGGCGGCGGCCACCACTGGCGCCGCCGCGCTCGCCCGGGCCGCCGGGGCCGACTTCGAGGTCCATGGTGGCGAGACCATTCCGCTGTCCGGCATCGCCGTCGTGACCGGCTTCTTCTCGGCCGTGGGCATCGTCATTGCCGTCGCCCTGCTGCGCCTGAGCGCTCGCCCCGCCGAGCGATTCGTGTGGACGGCCATGTCGCTGACCGCCATCTCGCTGATCCCGCCTCTTCTCTCCGGGGCGACCACGGCCACCACAACCGCCCTCCTCGGGCTGCACCTCGTCCCCGCAGCAGTGATGATCCCGACCCTGACGCGGAGTCTGGGCACCCGAGCGGGTTGACGATCTCTAACGGACATCTCCATCGTCGGTGCTCTCGGCCCGGTCTTCTCCATCCCGGCCAGGTTCCTGACCTCCCGCAGGCGGGCGCGATCGGCGAGGGTGGCCGATGGGGCCGAGGCCGACGAGGTGCGGGGCGGGGCACCGTGGATGCCAGGTCGAGGCGCTGTCCATGTCCAGGCGGAAGGTGCGGACTTCCAGGAACTACCGATGGGTTATTTGCTCCCCTGTGTCTGGGCTAGGACTTCGGGGCCGTGGTGCCGTCGCGCCGAGCCGGTGTTCTCAGATCCATGCGTAGCCGTGCGGCGCCTGCGGTGAGGTCTTGGCGAACGTGACGCGGGCGGCCGTCCGCACCGGTTCGCCGGTGGCCGCGATCTCGAAGCGGGGCGCCCGCTGCGGGTTGTAGGTGACGCGGATTCGATCGTGGAGGTCCGGTCCGGTGTCGACGTCGTGCACCAGTCCGATGCACCAGGCGTGGACGTTGCGGTGGCCGGTGCGCCGGCACCGTTCCCATCCGGCGCGGGACACCTTGAACTCGACGGCGCCGTCCGGTCCTCCGTGCAGCGTGATGTCGTCCACCTGGACGATCACCCTGCCCTTGTACTGTCCGGCCAAGGCGGTCACCGACCAGCGGCGGGTGTGCAGGTTGAAGTGGACCCGCACCCGCTGGCCTCGCAGCTCGTCGATGTCGCAGACCGGTGGGGGCGCCGTCCGGCTCATGCTGGCTTCTCGGACGACGAAGGGGCGGCGAGCCCCTCGTACCGCACGAGCAGCGCGCAGATCTCCTGGACGGTCCGGAAGGCAAGCCCGCCCAGCTCAAGGTCGCCGGTGGATCCGTCGCCGTACAGGACGATCCTTGAGGATCGTCCTCGTTCCCCGTACCAGCTCACGCCGGTGCGGTCGTCGTTGTTCTCGTGGCCGGGGACGACCGGGTCGCCGGGCAACGCGGCGAGCAGAAGCTCCACTCGGTCGGCGCGCTGTTCGGCTCGGCGGTTCCTTTCTCGGAGGTGGTTCTGAGCGGTCGTCAGGTCGGTGGTGTAGGCGGGCAGGAGGCGGCGGGCGATCTCTCTGGCGAACACCGCCGGGCCACGATCGGTGCTGACGCTGATCTCGTGACGCTGGAGTCTGACGCCGCGTTCGGCTTCGGGCGGGAGCGTGCCCGTGGCGACGATCCGGTGGCCGGTCCGGTCGGTCTGCAGCAGGATGCGGCGGCCATCGGGGTGCACGAGCGCGACGGTCTCGTCGAACGTCCCGGGGGCGGCGTCCCAGGGACCTGGCAGGTGGTCGGCGACCATCCGGCCCAGCCGGGGCCAGTCCAGGATCGGGCTGCTCATCTCTTCGCCTCCTCAGACGCCGGGTGCTTAAACGGACGTTTTGGCGAGTTCGGCTCCGTGCTGGGCGGAGCGTTCCTGCGGGCCTGCAGTTCGGCGAACGTCGGGACGCGCGCCATGTTGCGGACGCGCAACGCGATGCGAGCCCAGTCGCGTGCCGCTTCCTCCTCGGCTTGCTGGTAGCCGACGTCGCGTCCGCTCAGGAATCCGAGCCGGTAGCCCTCGGCGAACGCGCAGCGGTCGATGCGTCCTTCGAGTTCCGCTCGGCCGACGATGTCGGCGGCGAGCCGCTCGGCCCGCTCGACCAGGCGCCGCAGTCGCGTCTCGTCCGCGTCGTGGCCGCCGGACGCCGCGATGCGCGGGTCAGCCACGGTCTTCCTCCTTTCTCCCGAGGGCGGGGTAGACCGGGCGCAGGCCGTTCGCGGTGAGCGTCCAGATGCCCCCGTCGGCACGTGGACCGAGCGGCACGACCTTGGCCAGCCGCGGGAAAGGGATGACGTCGGCGCCGTCCTCGGGCGGATCGAGGACGAGACGTTCCGCTGTCGCGCGTGCGAGGACGCCGCGGGATCGGTCTCCGTCCTTCGTCACGGCCAGGACGCGCCGCCCCAGGTGGACGCGGACTTCGTCAAGAGCGAGCGGACGGGGCTCGCCCGACTGCTCTTCGGCGGGCCTCACCGGCGCGTCGGCGCGGGGCAGCAGCCCGCAGATGTTCGTTGCGATGTCGGCGTCGAGCTCATCGATGCGGACATCGACCGTGTCGGGGACGTCGCGCATGTGGATCGTCAGCCGTGGACCTCCCATGCGGCTCCACTCCACGGTGTCGGCCCGGATATGGGAGTCGGGGGGCGAGAAGTTCACCCGGGCCGTGGGGAGGAACCGCTGTACGCGGTCGGCCAGGGCGCGGCGCGCCGAAGCCGCCGCCGCCTGCCCTGCCTGGAACCGCTGCACGCGCTCCCACGCGGGCAGGTACTCGGGAAGCAGGCGGCGGCGGATGGCGGCGGCGATGGCCCGGGATCCCCGGGCGGTCGCCGCGGTGATCCAGCGGCGGGGCTCGTGGCCGTGGTCGCGGACGCCCCGGGAAAGCCCCCGAGGATCCGCATCCCGGCCGTGCTCCGGTGGTCGATGAACCGGATGCGCAGCCACGCCCCGTCGACGTGCAGCAGGACGCGTCCGCTCTCCGCGGGGTCGGGGGCGAGCGCGGTCCAGTCCTCGCCGAGGTGCTCTGCGATGTTCTGGGCGAGCTCGGTCAGGTCGACCATCTCGATGACCTCCTTACAGGTGCTGGGAGACGAGGGCAGCGGGTCAGAAGGGAGGCGCGTCGGCGGGGTCTGCGGCGGCGGTCCCGGCGCCCCAGTTCTGGTCGGCGGCGAAGCCGCCGCCGCCGGTCGGGGCGGGCTCGGCGGCCCGGCCGAACCCGCCGCTCCGTTCGGCTCCACCGGTCTGCCGGGCGGCCCGGACGACCTTGGCGGTGGCGGTGCGCAGCGACGGGCCGACCTCTTCGGCGTCGATCTCGTAGACGGTGCGCTTCTCGCCCTCGGCGGTGTCGTAGGAGCTCTGCTTGAGCCGGCCGGTGACGATGACCTTCATGCCGCGCTCGAGGCTCTCGGCGATGTTCTCGGCGAGCTGCCGCCAGGCGCTGCAGCTGAGGAACAGCACGTCGGCGTCCTCCCAGCGGCCGGAGTCGGCGTTGTACTTGCGGGCGTTGGAGGCGATCCGGAGGTTGACGACGGGCTGGCCGGTGGCGGTGAACCGCATCTTGGGGTCCTCGACAAGGTTCCCGACGATGGTGATCTTGGTTTCGTTGATCATGGGTTTCCTCCTGAATCGGTGAGGCCCGCGTCCGGACGAACGCGGGCTCGGTTTGTGCGTTTCGGTTGTGCGAGCGCGAGTACTTCGACTAGGTGAAGCACCATCCGCCGTCGCATGAGCCGTCACCGCCGTCCAGCGGCAGGGGTGCGTCGGTGGGGATGACCTCGCTCAGTGGCGCGTTGAACCGGGTGAACCAGACCGGGTCGCGGTCGAGCAGCCGCCGCCGGTGGTTGAGGGTCTCCTCCAGCCGGCACGCCCGCTCGAACAGTTCCGGGTCGTCCCGGCGCGTGTTCTGCCAGGCGGAGACGCTGCGGAACGGGCAGAACCAGCACGCCGAACGGGGCGGAACCGGCAGGCCCGCGGACGTGATGATGCGCGGGCAGTCCGCGCGGCGGAGCCCCATGTCGAGCAGCGGATAGACGAGCCGTTCGTGCGGGTCGCCGCGGCGGTTGTTCGCGCGGTGGATCTCGTCGACGGTGATGCCGATCGCGACGGTGGCCGGGTTGCCCGGCCCTGCGCCCTGCCGTTTGAGCCAGCGGCCGATGACGCGGATTTTGAAATCGGCTGTACAGCTACGAGTGCCTGGGGCTCCTGACGACATCCGGACCGGGATGGGGATGGAGCGCGATCCCTCGCGTGTGAGGCGGCCGTAGAGGGTCTCGATGGTGCCGTCGCGGCGGGTGCGGTGCAGCTCGATCAGCCGCAGCCCGTTGCGCCGGGCGAACGGTGCGGCGTGTTCTCGCAGGTAGGCGAGGGTGGCCGGGTTCTCCGAGTCGTCGCCGACGTTGGCGAAGACGAAGGTGTCGATCGGCAGTTCGCCGCGGGCGGCGAGCACGAGCGCGGCCGTCGACTGCCAGCCGCCGCCGAACGAGAACGTGGTGGGAGCCTCTCCCGGTGGCCAGAGCCGGATGTCGTCCGGCTGCTGCAAGGCGTCGTTCATGTTCCTCTCCGGGTACGGGACGGGGCCGCCGGGGCCGCCGCGTCGGTGCTCGTCGGGCGAGCGTTCGACGCGGCGGCCCGGGCGTCCGGTGTTCGGGGTCAGGTGCGGGCGGCGGCCAGCGTCAGCGCGCGCATGGCCTTGGTCTCCATCTCGTGGGCCGTGTCGGCGTCGTCGGTGGTGCGGGCGACGCTGGTGACGGCGTGCATGACGCCGCCCGCCGTGGGATCGCCGCCCTTGATGAAGTGGTTGAGGATCTCGGTGCGCTGCTCGGGCGTGAAGGCGAGCCGTTCGCCGAGCGCGTGATCGTCTCCTGCGGGTCGCGGACGGCCGTGCGCGCCGCCCGCTCGATCTCGTCGACCTTGGCCTCGACGTACTCGGCGCGGAGGAACTCGGCGACGGCGTCGCGGGTCTTGGAGACGATCAGGTCGAGGTTCCGCTGCTGGGTCTCGGCGCTCCAGGTCACCACCCCTTCCTCCAGGCGGCTGCCGAGGTGGACGCAGCGCATCGCGTCGCGGGTGATGGTCATGCCGTTGCGGCAGACCTGGACGACCAGGCGCGGGGTGAGGGTGAACGCGCCGCCGCCGACCTCGCTGTTGCTGATGACGAACCCGGCGAAGACGGTCGGGTTCTCGGCGCCCGATTCCCCGGTGAAGGGGGAGCGGTAGTCGTGCAGCAGCCGCGGGGCCATGACCCGGACGTGCTCGGACACGATCCGCACGTACATGCGGCGTTCGCTCAGGTCGCAGCCGTCGATGACGACCGGGACGCCCGCGCGGCGGACGCCGTCCAGGGTGGCCATCAGCACGTCGAGGTTGTCGACGCGCTTGTAGCCGTCGGACAGGAACGCGCGGGCGACGCCTCCGCCGCCGTCGCCGCGCAGCGCCCGTACCAGGTAGCGCTTGTCGGACGGCGCGCGGTGCAGCCAGCCGTTGAGGTTGGTGTCGTACAGGTCGACGGCCTCGGCGCGCATCTTGCCGAGGTAGCCGCGGGGGACGTCCAGCTTGGCGGCCAGGCCCTCGTCGCAGGTCGCGGTCGGCAGGTAGGAGCCGTTGGCGACGGTAACGCCCTCAGTGGTCAGCATGGGTTCGATGCCGTCCACGAGGAGGCGGCCCTGTTCGAAGGCGAGGTTGCGGGGGCCGACGACGACGTCGACCTTGTGGGCCTGCTGCCGTTCCAGCAGCGCGGTCAAATCTTCCAAGCCGGCGTTGCGGGCGGTGGTGAGCAGTGCGGTCACGGCCGTTTCCTTTCTTCGGGACGAGCGGGTCAGCTGTCTTCGCGGCAGGTGAGTTCGTCGGGCATGCGGTAAAGCTCGATCGCCTCCTTGACCTGGGCCGGTCCGGGTTCGGGGAGGCCGGCGAGGTCGGCCAGGGTCCACGACAGCCGCAGCACGTGGACGTGGTCGCGGAGGGGAGCGAGGTGCTCTCCGTGTTGGACCAGGGCACGCGTGGCCGGCTTCCCGGGGAGGAACCGGCGCAGCAGCACGGCGCGGGGCACGTCCTCGTTGGTCTTCCACGGGGTGCCCGCGAGGCGGTCACGGGTCCGCGCGCGGGCGGCCGCGACCCGTTCGGCCACCGTCGCGGTGCTCTCCCCGGCGTCGTCGCCGCCCTGATGCGGTTGCGGGCGGATCAGCGTCCGTACGGTGATGTGCCGGATGAGGCGGCGAGGTAGCCCAGCGGGTACTGGCGGCGGACGGCCGCCGGGCACACGCACTTGTGGTCGTCGTAGGCGGCTCTGCAGCCGCAGGTGGCCGCGCCCAGCAGCAGCTGGAACCGGGCCGGGAGCTTGACGAACCCGCCGGTCCGGGTGGTGAGCCGGGCCTCGCCGTCCTCCAGGGCGCGGTGCAGGGTGCGGACGGCGGACTGGGGCATTTCGGGTGCGTCGTCGACGAGCAGCACGCCCCGGTGGGCCAGCGGCATGTATCCCGGCCGCAGGCTCCCGACTCGGTGAACGTTCCGGTCAGCCTCGTCGGGACGGCCGCGGTGTGGTGGACGTCCTCGAACGGGGGTTCGTGGCTCAGCGGCGCGGCAGGGTCGAGGGTCTCGGCGACCGAGCGGATCCTGGCGTTCGTCAGCGCTTCGGTCTCGTCCAGCTTCGGCAGGACGGCGGCGAGCGCCTCGGCGACCAGGGACGCACGCGTGGGCGCACCGCGCGTGGCGGCGATCAGCATGTGGTGTCCGCCGACGGCGGCGACCTCCATCGCGCGCCTGATCTCGGCGGGCAGCGGCATGTCGGCGAGATCCGCCGCCCGGACCCGGGGCCGGATGCCGGGCATCGGCTGCGACGTCCCGCCGTCCTCCGGCGTGATGTCCGGGCGGCCGTCGGGCGACCGCAGCCAGAGGGACGTGCGCTGGCGTTCGCCCAGCTCGTCCAGCGTCCGGGGCGCGAGGATCCGAAGACCTGGGACGGCGGCGGCTTCGGCGGCGTTGCCCGGCGCGACGACGAGCGTGGACGCTCCCCGTTCGGCGGCGGCCAGCGCCACGGGCAGGCGCCCGCGCCGGGTGCAGGGAGCCGGTCGAGACCGAGCCCGGCCGCGAACACGGTGCCGTCCATGCCGTCCGGCGGGAGGGCCCCGGCGGCCGTCAGGATGCTCGCTGCGATGGCGAGGTCCAAGCCCTGCCAACTCTTGGTGAGCGAGGCCGGATACAGGGTGACGGTGATGCGCCGCCGCGGCCAGTCGAACCCGCTGTTGATAACGGCGGCCCGGACGCGGTCGCGGACTTCACGCTCGCGGCCCTGCAGGCCGATCAGGTGCAAACCGGGCGTGCCGGGAACGATGTTCGCCTCGACGGTGACCGGGAAACCTTCGATGCCGACGGCGAGGCCGGCCATGACGGTGACCGTGCTCAATTCGTGCTCCTTTTGGGTCGATGGATCGATCGGGCGTGCGGCCGCGCGTTCCAGCGCGGGGTGGTGACCGGCGTCGAACGCCATGACGAACTCCGCCGCGGCGGACGGGAGCCGGCGGTCGAGCACCGGGGTGCCGCGGCCGGGGCGCCGCAGCCGCACCCGGCGCCGTCCGACCTGCACCCGGTAGCCGGGCGGCAGGCCGGCGGACAGGTAGCGGGCGAGCGGGCAGTCGTCGGCGTCGTCGCGGACGCCGCGGACCCGGCGCGCGCAGGAGGCGGGCGATCTTGCCCGGGCGGCCGGGGAGGCGGTCCAGCCGCCGGTTCGACAGCCGGACCGCCGCCGCGTCCGCGGGCTCGGAACCGGTGGACATGGGACGGCTCCAAATGAAGGGCCCGGCCCCCGCTGCGGCATGCGCAGGTGGGGCCGGGCCGATGGCCGGGACGGCGGCTCAGTCCGTGGGCGGTTCCGCCACGGCGGCTTCCCGGCGCAGTTCGTCCTTCTCCTTGCGGTAGGCGGCGGTGACGTCGCCGGGGTGGAAGTCGGGGATGTCGGCGGGGTGGATTCCGCTCATGGAGACGTTCCGCAGGAGGCTCGCCGCCACGTAGCGCGGGTCGGCTTCGTCGGCGCGGTCGAGCGCCAGGTTCACCATGGCGCCGTCGCCCTGCCGAATCGCGATGTGGGCGAGGATGCACGCCGGTGCGGGCACGAGGTCCTTGTCGTCCCCGGCACCGGCGCGGCGCACCATCTCGGACCAGAACTCCATGGACCGTTGCTTGTCGGCGTCTTCGGCGTGGCCCCATGCCAGGTCGCGGGCGTAGTTATGAGTGCCGATCAGGACCAGGAACCGTGCGAGTTCCGCGTCGTCGAAGGAGTCGGCGGGCGCGCCGTCGCTCACCCTGCTCAGGACGTCGGGGATCAGCCGCTCCGCTTCCTCGAACGCGTGCAGCCGACTGGCCGCGTGGCCGAGTCGCTCGGTCTCCTTGGCGAGCAGGGCGGCGGCCTCGGCGAGCGCCGCCGCGATCCGCTCGCCGGCCCGGCCGTCCGGCGGGGTCAGCCTGGCCCGCAGTTGTTCACGGCTGCTGGCGATGGCTTGCCCGCGGAAGACGGCCAGGGCGGCGGCGCTGGAGTCCGTGCGTACGGCCTTGCCCTCGGGCGGGCAGCATTCGGAGTCGGTGCAGATGTAAGACCAGTAGCGGTCGTCCTGCACCCGGACGAAGTCGAGGACCTGCACACCGGCCGTCTTGAGCCGGGTCTCGACGATGGTGCCGAACGGGGCGACCGCCTCGGACGTCCCGTACCCCGCCAGCACCACGGCGGGGATCCCGTTGCGGCCGAGCACGGACGCGATCTGCTTCCCGATCCCGGACGCCCGGGCGTCGCGCTCGTGCACGGGGTCCTCGTCCGGGGCCAGGTCGATCCGGATCATGGGATTGGGCCTCACGCCCTCGACGCCTTCTGTGGGGCTGAGCCCCAGGACGACCAGGCTGTGCTCCGGCGGGAACCCGATCATGTACGGGACCAGGCCGAGGAGCTCGCCGAAGTCGGTGACCTTCAGCGGCCCCTGATCGTCGAACTCGCCGCCGAGTTCGGGACGGGCGTCGTGCATGCGAACCTCCGAAGTTGATGCGGGAACGCCGAAGGCCCGGCCGGAGCCGGGCCTTCGCGATGCGGTCGGAACGTGTCGGTCAGTCGGGTGCCCGCGTGCTGGCCGGGAGGGGGCCGCCCTCTGGGCGTCGACAGCAGCGGACTCGGTCGTCCTGCTCGCCTTGGAGAGGCGGCCGGTGACCGCGGCCGGGTCGGAGCCCGGGTCCAGGTCGACGCGGACCCCCTCGTCGGCGGCCAGCGCCGTCGCCAGCCCGGACGCCTTGGGCAGGACCTTGGCCAGCCGCCGGATCATCGTCTTGTGGGCCATCGCCTCGAAGGCGTCCTCCCAGGCGTCGAAGGCGGCGGGCTCGCGCGTCCCGGCGGCGCCGTACCGGTCGCGGTGGGCCCGCATGTCGGCGTGGCTCATCGGGTCGGTGAGCGCGTACCCGCCGCCTCGCAGCAGCGCGCGGGCGTAGTAGGACACCGGTTCGCCCCGCGCGCCGTCGCCGGTGGGGACGTGCCGCAGCCGGTCGCCGTTCTCGCGGAACTCCAGCAGCCAACCGTCGCCGGAGAACCGGGTCCGCGCGCAGATCGAGGCGATGTGACCGGAGCGGTAGGCCAGGTCGAGGTACCCCTGGTAGCCGATGACGAGCCGGGCACGGTAGCCGTCCGCGTCTGGGTCCCAGCACGGCAGCGGCCACGCGTGCCCGAGGACGGCGGGCCGCAGCCCCAGCTGCGCGCAGGTCATAAGCGCGCCCAGCACGCTGTCGGGCTCGCACTGTGCGAGGCGGGGCGTGATGCGCAGGCACGTCAGTGCGTCCCGGACGAGCCGACGGGCCTCACCGCCGCGGGGCATGGCCGCCTGGAAGGCGTCGTGCATCGCCTGGATCTGCTCGTCCAGCGTCGCCGCCTTGGCGTTCTCGCCGAACGCGGTGCCGTCGGGAGAATGCGCCGCGCGCCGGTCGGCGACGCGTTTGCCCAGGTCGCGTCCCATCTACGTCAGCTCCTTCGGCAGCTTGTTGGAGAACTTGCGGTACTCGGTGGTGCGGCGGGCGGCGTCCGCCGCGGCGGGGAACCTCGCCTCGAGGACGTCGCCGTCGTAGCCGGTCTTGGACGCGTTCGCCCACGCCGCGATCGTCCGTCCGCGGTAGGTCGCGACCTCGGCGTCGCCCATCAGGTGGGTCAGGCCGGTCTTGGCGCGCTTCTTGGCGGCCGTGGCGATGCCCTCCTCTTGGTGGGCCCGGTCGTAGTCGCGCGCCAGCCGCAGGCCGCGCTCGCCGACCTCGACCGTCCGGCCGGGCTGCGCGCGCGGAAACATGCGGTTGACCAGCTGTTCCTCGGCCTTGCCACCTTCCAGCGGCGGGGGAGTGCGGGCTTGGACCAGCGCCCAGAACTCCCGCTCGATCTCGCGCATGTCGGCGATCAGCCGCTCGTCGCGCTCGACCCGCCGGATCAGCGGCGGCGCGCCGCCGACCTGCGCGGCCACCCACGCGTGCGGCAGCCCGGTCACGTCCAGGTAGTGCTGGGTCTGCGCCTCGGCGCCGTCGGCGATCTGCCCGCCGTCCCACTCCGCGCGGCGCCAGTGCCCGGTGTTCTTGATCTCCAGCAGGCCCCCGTCGGCGGTGAGCCGGTCGACCGACGCGAGCTGCCACGGACGCTCGACGTTGCGCAGCAGGCCGCACCGGACGGCGCCGATCCCGGTCCGGTGGGTGAAGTACTCGGCGATCGCGGGCTCGACGAACCGTCCCCAGACCATGTCGTCGGTCTCGGGACGTTCGACCTCGGCGCCGGTCTTGGCGAGGTAGACCGCCAGACGCGACGACCACGGATCGAGACCGAGGACCGCGAGCACGTCCGAACCGCCGATGCCGGACCGTCGTGCCTGCAGCCACCGCCGGCGCGGCGCGTCCGCGGGCAGTACCGGCTCGGCGGCCGGAGTCACCGATGTGGTGGCCAGAGCGAGAGCCATCGTCTTCCTCCTTTCGATGAACGCGAAACGGCGCCGCCGCGTCCGTTCTCGCGGACGCGGCGGCGCCGTGGTGTTGTCGGGGTCAGGCGGCTTCCTGCGCGGTCTTCTCCACGTCGGTCTGGGCCGGGTCGATGCCGGTGTAGCGGGCCCCGGCGATGACGGCCTTCTCGATCGCGGTCGCCTCGTACCCGCACGCGACCAGGAACTCCAGGTAGACGGCGGCCTCGGTGCGGCTGCAGTACGGGTTCGTCCGGTCGTCGGTGCGCCAGGTGTTGCTGCGGTCGGTCTTGACCTTGCCGCCGACGTCGGCGATGTCGTACTCGAACGCCGCGGCGAGCTGGGCGAGCAGCAGCGTGTGCAGCCGTCCCGTCGCCGCCCGTTCGGCCTCCCGGCGCGCCTCGTCGAACGATTTGCCGGTGAACTCGGTGAACAGGAACTCGTTGCGCCAGGACCCCAGCCCGCCCGGCACGGGGGTGGGCATCTCCAGCAGCCGCCCGGTCACGAAGGCCGCCGTGCCTTTGGGCGCGGACCGGCGCCGCAGCAGCTGCGACAGGAACTTGCGGCGGTGTTCGGCGGCGGTCGCCCACTCCCGGTTGAACCGCACGACGTCCCGGCGCGGCGTCTCCTCCGGCTTCTTCACGCCCGGCGCGGCCGCGGCGACCCCGTTGCTGCGGACGGTGTGCCCGTGCGCCGCCGCGGACCGGCAGTAGTACACCGGCTCGGGCACTTCGCCCCGCCGCACGTACACCCCGGCGCCCGGACACCCGCGATGCTCCTCGCCGGTCAGCTCCCGCCCGTCGTGCCGCAGCGAGTCCAGCCGCCACGCACCCATCGGGAGCCCCTCGGTGACGTTCTCGCCCGCCGCCGCCAGCTCGCCGCGGACGCGAACCCGCTCACCCAACGCCGGGTCGGCGAACGCGTGCCCGTACCGGATCGGGTCGGTGCAGTAGTGCACCGGCTCGGTCAGCGATGCGGGGAACCACGCCCCGCGCCCGGGGCAGCCCCCGTGCGCCCCGGCCTCCAGGACGTCCTCACCCGCGCGCAGCGCGCCCAGCTCGACCGCGCCGTCGGGGAGCTCCTCGCTCACGGCCACGCCGTCACCGGTGAGCTGTTCCACCAGCCGCCGGTGCTCGGCTTCCTCGGCGCGGGTGCGGCGGACGAGCCCGGCGACCGCTTCGAGCGGCTCGCCGTACCGCGCGGCCGCCAGCAGCCGTCCCGTCGCCTCCTCGTCGTCCTGGAACTCGGCCAGGATCGCCAGCTCGGGGACCGTCAGCTCGTAGTCCTCCGCGACCGTCTCCCGAACCCGCTTCCACCCGTCCGGACCGAGCCGTCCGGCCTTGAGCACCTGCTTGACCTCCACGGCGGTGAGCCCGGTCGCCTTGCGGATCTCGGTCCGGCTCGCACCGGCCTCGGCGGCCAGCGTCAGAGCCTGCGTCTGCTCGTACGGGCTGTGGTTGGTGCGCAGCGCCGGGTCGTTGGCGATGTACTGCACCAGATGCTGGCGCCCCGCATCACCGCTGGGCCCGGCGTCCACATCACACGGAACCTCACCGACCCCGACCTTGCACGCAGCCGCCCAACGACGGTGCCCCTCCAGAATGAGGAAGCCGCCGCGCCCTTCGGGATCCGGCGTAACGTGCAGGGCCTCGATGACCCCGGTAGCCGCGATCGACGCCAGGAACTGGCGGTTCAGGTCCACCTCCGCCCGAACATGCTCGGGATGCGGCTTCAACCGTTCGACCGCGATCACGACGCGGGCACGTTCCGATGCTGTGGTGCTCATATCGTGAGCGCCTCCAAAAATCTCTGGGGGCAGCGCCCCCGGTTCCTGTCCGGCGAATCCCCCACACCTCGCCGGGACGGGGCCTGCAACCCGACGTCTCGGCGCCCGGAAATTTTTCGGACGACGCAAAACACTCCCGCCCCCAACGGGCCGACCACGATGACCGCGGCACTCCCACACCGCAGGGCCCTCACGAGCAGCGGAACGAAAAAATTCCGGGCGCCGAGCGCGGGACAGCGCCCGAGCCCTCCACTGCCACCGACGCGAGTCGGGTTGCAGGCCACGGCACGGTGAGGTTCATTCCTTCGCCGGACAGGAAACCGGGGGCGTGTCAGCGCCGCCGAACGGCGCATCAGAGCACCATCGCCGTTCGGTCGGAAAGCCCTATTCCCATCGATGCGCGCGGCCGAAATACGGCAGCCGCAGGGGCGCAGCCGACATCTGATCACGGACAACACGTGCGCACTGCACTCATGCTGATGTCTCCCGGCACCGTGTGCGGCTACTCGCCCAGGCTTGGGGGAGCGGTGGCTACAGGAGTTCCCCGCCATGAAGTCGAGGAACAGCGGATAAGCACGCTTTTCAACACTCTGCAAGAGGTGGACTTCCGCACGTTCGAAGAAGCCTCTTCAGGACGACCCGGCTTAAGTTGAGGAGTCCCGGTGTGTCCAAGATCATCGCCGACGGGCCACCGCCACAGCCTGAGAGGGGCTCGTCATGGAAGGTGGCAGCGGGAAAGCCGGACTGCTCACTCCGCTCAACACCCGGGGCCATAAAGTCGCCGTCGCGACCTTCATGGTGATTGTGGTGGCGCATTGGGGCGAGCATGTGGTCCAAGCGGTCCAGATCTGGGTGATGGGCTGGCCGACGCCCGAAGCACGAGGGATCCTGGGAATTCCGTTCCCCTGGCTGATCGAGTCGGAATGGCTCCATTACGGATACGCCTTGGTGATGCTGATCGGCCTGATCATTTTGACGCCGGGTTTCACCGGCCGATCTCGAACCTGGTGGACGCTCGCGTTGCTCATCCAGGCCTGGCACCACATCGAACACCTGATCTTGCTGATCCAGGCCACGACCGACTCCTACCTGGGCGGGCGTCCGGTCCCGACCAGCATCATCCAGCTGCTCATCCCCCGGGTCGAACTCCATCTCTTCTACAACGCGATCGTCACGGTGCCGATGGTCGTTGCCATGCTGCTCCACCGGCGCCACGCCCGGACGAACGCGCCGACATGGCCTGCGCCTGCGCCGTCGCGGACAAGCCGAGACAGCAGCCGGTCCGCGCATGAGGGCGCGCCCGTCCGCCTTCGACATCATGCTGATCATCGCGGGCGCCTGCTCCTGGCACTTGTGCTTCCGGGCGTTCCCCAGGTAATCCGTGCAGCGCGAGCGGACGCGGGCGTCCACGGAACGTTCCGCCCCCAAAGCCGGAACTGCATCAGCCACCCCGGGCACACCGCCTGCACCTGGCAGGGCCGCTTCCAGTCCGCGGACGGAACGATCGACCGGCAGGACGTCTACCTTTACGGAAGCGGCCCCGGACTGCGGACGGGCATGCGGGCAGAGGCCAGGGACGTCGGCCGCGCCGGTCACGTCTACCTCATGGTGGGCAGCCGCGAGTGGATCCTCACCGCGCTCCTCACCCTGGGGGCTCTCGCCCTGGTCCGCAGAGGCGCCCGCCCGCTGTGGGCCGGCCACTCCACAGGCGGGCGCAGGCGACAGCGTGCGGTTGCCGAGACCGGAGAGGAAAGCTACGCACCGGACGCCCGCTCCGCTTCGTCCTCAGCCGACCGCCCACACCCGGACATATGAGGTGCCCCGCTGTACCCGAGCGTTGTCGGTTCCGAACACGTATGGCGACGGCCTCGGAGCCGACGCTACTCATTCCTGAGAGGGAAGCGGGTGAACCGACCGGGGGAGGCGCGGGGAACGTCCGTGGGGTGAAGCTCGTGGCATGACGCTCACGAGACGGATGCCGTTGGTGGCGCCCTTGTGGATCTCGGCCTACTTGGTGCTGCGCGTGTACTGGGCCGCGGCCGGGACGCCCGGCGGGCTGTCTCCCGTGGAAAGCGACCTGGTGGCCTTCACCGGCTGGGGTGCGGCCGTGCTCTGCGCCGTCGCGGCCGACGCCGGGTTCGTTCTGCTCCGCACCGACCTGGACGGAGTGCCGCGGCGGCTGCTGCTCGGCACGGCCTGGGCGGCGAGCCTCGCGCTGGTCGCTTCGTCGGCGCTGCTGCTGCTCGACGTGATCGGCGCGGTGTTCCCGGGACTCGGGATCGAGTTCTATCCGCTGGGCGCGCTGAGCCGCGCGGCGTGCGCGGGCGGCGGAGTGCTCCTCGGCTTGTTGACGCTGGCCTACCAGCGGCGGCAGGGCCGCGCGCGCCGGTCGTCTACACGCGGCCGTCCTTGTGGGCTTATGCCGCCGCGTGCGTCGCGGCGGGGATCACCGTCTACTTCGGGTTGATGCTGCTCCAGATGTTCTGGGAGACGCTGCACGGCCGCAACCCCTTCCCACCCGACGGCGACATGGCGCTGCCGGAGACGTTCTTCTGGGTGGCCGTCCCCGCCTACTGGGGGGCGGGACTGGCCGCCGCCGCTCTCGCCTACGCGCGCCGCACCCAGCCAGCCGTGCCGGAGGGCTGCAGCGAACCGTCGAGCGATCCGCTGGCCAGCAGGGCGGCCTGCTGAAAATCCACAACCGCCCAGAGAACCGAAATAACCGCAGCTCCTGCGCGAGCTTGGCGACATCTCCGCTTCCCCGATTCCAGCGACCGAGCGAGTGAGGAGGGGAGGTAGGCCCGGGCAGCTCAGGCGGCAGTCGGCCGCCATGCCTTCCGCAGCCTCTGCGGTCTGGTCGGTCTCGGCTTGGCGGTGCCTCTCCCATGATCCGAACTGCGAACAGACCTTAGGCGCCTCTTACCAGATAGGGCCTGGGCGGCTCGAGCTTCGGACGGGGGCTCCGGTAGCGTAGCGGCCTAACGCTTGCTCGGGAGGTGGACATGGGACAGGTCGTGGAGGAGCGGCTCGGGGTGGGGGTGCCCACCCGGGTGTTCACCTTCTTCTTGCGGTTCTGGTTGCGGCCGCTGATGCGGTATGTGCTGTTCACTCCGTTCGGGATGCGGTTGTGGAAGGCGCTCGACCCGCTGTGCGCGGTGATGGTGACGCCGCCGGGGACACGGCGGGCTGCGGTGCGATTCGACGGGTTCGGCGCGGAGTGGGTGCTGGGGCCCGGGGTGAGCGCGGCCCACGGGCAGGGGCGGGTGATCCTCTATCTGCACGGGGGCGGGTTCGTGGTCGGCGGTCTGCGGACGCACCGGCGGATGGTGGCGCGGTTGTCGGCGGCGTCGGGGGCACCCGCGTTGTCGGTGGCCTACCGGCAGCTGCCCGGCACGACGCTGCTCGAGTCGATCGCCGACTGCGCGGCGGCGTACGAGTTCCTGTTGGACGAGGGGTACCGGGCGGAGGAGATCGTGATCGCCGGGGACTCGGCGGGCGGGTTTCTGACGTTCGCGACCGCGCTCCAGGCCGTCCTGGACGGGCTGCCCGCGCCCGGCGGCCTGGTGGCGATGTCGCCGGTGACCAACCTCGACCACACCGACAAGCTCGCGCACGCCAACCTGCTGCTGGACCCTTACATCCCAGGCGCACTGCTGCCGGAGCTCACCCCGATGCTGCTCGGCGGCCTCGTGCTGGAACCGCTGCACTCGCCCGTCAACGGGGCCCTCGCCGCGATGCCGCCGACCCTGATCCACGTGGGGTCGACCGAGGTGCTGCTGGTGGACGCCGAGTTGATGGCCCGGCGCCTGTCGGACGCCGGGGTGCCCGTCAACCTCGTCGTCTGGGACCGCCAGCCCCATGTCTTCCAGATCTTCGCCGACTTCTGCCGCGAGGGCCTGCGCTCCATCGAGGAGATGGGCGCCTTCGTCCGCGACCTGCCCACCGCCGACGAGAAGGTCGCCTAAGGCCTGTTTCAAAGTCGACTGCCCTACTTTGGGTAGCGGGATGATCCGGCCGAGTATCAGCGCTAAACGCTGAGCCGCAGTCAGGCGTCTGGTCCGTGGATGATGCGGTGGACGGTGGAGCGGCCGACGCCGTACTCGCCCGCCAAGTCGGCGAGCGACACCTCATCAACCCCGTAATCAGGCGATCGATCGGCTGCACCAGAGCCTGTACGCAGTGCTGTCGCTGCGGCAGCGGGCGATGCTTGAGTTTCCGGGGAAGTCTCCGGAATTCGCGCGACCCTCGAATCCTTCAGCCGTCGGGGCGCCGATCCCGGCCTCCCCGTCGCCATCGCGCACCTCGAACGCGGCTCGCCGCGGCGATCGTCCGGAGACCCGTAGCCGGTTAGGAAAAACGTCGTGGGTGTGTCGATCCGTCGAGCCCCCGTTCGACCTTTGGCCGACATACCCGTCCAGGGCGCCTGCCGCGGACGCGCCATCAGAAGGAGCATCGCCATGGGGTTCATCAAGTCCAGCCTCTTCATCTCGCTCGACGGCGTGATCGAATCGCCGGAGACCTGGCACTTCCCCTACTTCGACGACCAGATGGGCGCCGTCGTCGGCGGGCTGATGAACGAGGCCGAGGCCACCCTCCTCGGTCGGCACACCTACGAGGGGTTCGCCTCCTACTGGCCGGACGCCGACCCCGCTGACCCGATGACCGAGGCCATGAACAGCGCGCGCAAGTTCGTGGTGTCCGACACCCTGACCGAAGCGACATGGCAGAACTCCTCGCTCATCACCGGCGACGTCGCGGCGAAGCTGACCTCGCTCAAGGCGGACACCCGGCTCGGCACCACCGGTAGCGCCACGCTGGTGCGCTGGATGCTGGAGCAGGGCATGATCGACGAGCTGCACCTGCTGGTGCACCCGATCGTCGTCGGACACGGGGCGAAACTGTTCACCGACGGCCAGACCGTGCCCCTGAAGCTGCTGTCCTCAACGACCTTCGAGGCCACCGGCGTCGTGCACCTCGTCTACACCAACGCCGACGCTCCCAAGGAAGAGCCGCCCCCTCCCACCGCCTCCTGAACCGGGCTCCGTCGTACGCCTCACCCCGACTGCCGAGAGTCACCCAGCACCCCCGGCAGTCGGGGCACCGCCCCCGAGTTCACGACCTGGACGGTCGGCCACGGTGTTCCAGGACTCGAACCGGCCGCCCAACAGGTATCCCCGACTATGCGCGCCCGACCGGCTCCGCCCGCCGGTGCCGACAGATACTTCGGCAAGGTACTGCGCGGCGCCACCAAGGGCACCCGGCTGGCGCGGGCCTCTCGGCGAACGCCGCTGCCCGCTCGTCGGCGATCCGCTCGATCCGCGGCCGCAGCCGCGCGTGCGCCGCGCCGCCTGGGCGCCCGGCGGCGTGATTCCGAACCGCGCGTCCGTCAGCACCCGGGTGACCGCGTCGAACGACGTGACCAGCCATGCCCGCCGTCCGTCCGGTGCCGACACCTCCGCGACCGGCGGCAGCCCGGTGTACGCCGCGGGCGGCATGAGCGGATCGGACCGGTCGAACGGCAACGCGAGCATCACAAACCTTCTCGTCTGGCGACGTCGGGACCGGTAGAAACGCTGACGTCGCGACAAGGTCAAGCAGCGCCCGCACACAGCGCCGAGAGCGGATCGTCACCGCGAAGGATGCCCTCCTCGGCGGAGTCCTTCCCGCTCGGACGGCTACCGCAGGGTGTGTGCGACGGCGGTGATCGCGCGGGCCAGTTCGAGGCCGGCCTCGGGGCTGTGGCGGTCGCCGACGCGTTGCAGGATGAGCATCCCGTCGTCGGCAAGGACCGCGCCTGCGCCGTCGGTGAGCGGCACCCCGGTCGAGTCGCCGATGTCGGTGACCACCGGCAAGACGAGGGCGGCGCGCAGCTGGGAGGCGGTGTCTGTTGCACTGTCGGCTCGCGCGGTGGCACGGTCGGCGCGGTCGGTGGCCTGGTCGGCGGCCTGCTCGGCGCGGCCGACGCGGGCCTGCAGTTCGGTGAGGCGTCCTTGCGCTTGGGCGGTGTCGGCGACGGCGGCGTGCCGTGCACGGTCGG
>NZ_MKJY01000065.1 GCF_001942465.1 Actinomadura sp. CNU-125 | reverse complement strand
CCTCCTCCACGAGATCAAGAAGATCACGGCGGGCCTCGGCGATCCAGCCGAGCCGCCGCGCGGGAGTGTCACCGTCCGGTATTACATCCGCTTCGCGAAGTTCCGCCTGCCGGAGGGCGACCGGGCGGCGCCCGCCCTCATACACTCCCCTCATGACCAACTCCCTTGCCCGGCGGAAGCTGGCCATCCTCCCCGTTCTCCTGCTGCCCCTCGCCGCGGTCGCGGCGTGCGGCGGGACGAACGCCGAAACCGACTGCGACGTCAACTCCTGCACCGTGACCTTCGACCGCGGCGTGGAGGCCAGCGCCTCGATCCTCGGCGTGGACGCCGAACTCGTCAGCGTCCAGGGCGAGACCGTCACCCTCGCGATCGAGGGCAACAACATCACCGTGCCGGTCGGCGACGGCCAGCAGGCCGAGGAGGCCGAAGGCTTCGACGTCTCGGTGAAGTCGGTGACGCAGGACAAGGTCGTCGTCGAGATCACCGCCAACGCCTGAGGGGCGTAGACTCTCGCACATGCGTTCGATCAGCGCCGCGCAGCGGCGGGCCCGGCTCGGGCGACGGCACCGGCTGGCCGCGATGTCCAGGACCGACGACGTCCTGGACATCGCCCGTTCCATGGTGGTGCTGCACGCCACCGACCCGGCGACGGTGTTCCTGTCCGTCGCGGCGCGCAGCGCGGCGGCCGCCCCGGCGGCGGTGGAACGCGCCCTGTACGACGACCGCACGCTGCTGCGGATGCTGGCGATGCGGCGGACGATGTTCGTCGCGCCCACCGAACTCGTGCCCGTCCTGCAGGCGTCCACCGCCGACGCGCTCGCCGCCAAGCAGCGCACGACCTATGCCCGCATGATCGACAAGGGGCTCATCGACCGCGACCCCGGCCTCACCGACGTCCTCGCGTGGTTCACCGAACTGGAGGAGGCCGCGCACCGCGCGCTGCTGGCCCGCGGCGAGGCGACCGGCGCCCAGCTGAGCGCGGCCGAGCCGCTGCTGCGGACCCGGGTCGACCCGCGCCGGGCAAGTCGTACTCCAGGCCCACCGGCGTCACCACGTGGGTGCTCGTCGTCCTCGGCTGCGCCGGGCGGATCGTGCGCGGCCGTCCGAACGGGTCGTGGACCAGCAGCCAGTACAAGTGGGCGCCGGTCGAGAAGTGGCTGCCGGACGGCATCGCGCCGATGCCCGCCGACGACGCCCGCACCGCGCTCGTGGAGCGGTGGCTGCGGGCGTTCGGGCCCGCCCCCGCCGCCGACCTCAAGTGGTGGACCGGCTGGACCGCCGCCCAGGTGAAAAAGGCCCTCGCGCCGCTCGACACCACCGAGGTCGATCTCGACGGCGCCGCCGGGATCGTCCTCACCGACGACCTCGAACCGGTCGAGGCGCCCGAGCCGTGGGCGGCGCTGCTGCCCGCCCTCGACCCCACCCCGATGGGCTGGCAGGAACGCGGCTGGTTCCTCGGCGAGCACCGTCCCGCGCTGTTCGACCGCAACGGCAACATCGGCCCGACGATCTGGTGGGACGGCCGCGTCGTCGGCGGCTGGGCGCAGCGGCCGGACGGCGAGATCGCGCTGCGCTTCCTGGAGGACGCGGGCGCCGAGGCGCGCGCGGCCGCCGAGCGGGAGGCCGGCCGGATCGCCGCCTGGTACGGCGACGTCCGCGCGATCCCGCGGTTCCGCACCCCGCTGGAACGCGAACTCACCGCCTGACCCGGCGTAGGCCGGAAGCCGTCAGTACCCGTAGGGCGGGCCGGTGACGGCGGCGGCGCGGCGGCGGGCCCCGCTGCGCCGCAGCATGATGATCGGCAGCGACACCAGGGCGACGATCAGCAGCCCGAGCGACAGGAAGAACGACAGCCCGAGGTACAGCAGGGACGCGTCGTCCGGCTGCACCCGGATCCAGCCGCCCGTCCCCGCGCAGGCCACCTGCGCCTGCCCGGTGACCGGGGCCGTGAACGTCGCCGCGTACGCGTAGGAGTCGACCTCGGACGCCACCCACGAATGCTCGTCGGTCAACCGGACCGGAATCGTCCGCTCCCCGGAGACGACCCGGCACTCGTCCGGCTCCGCGGCGTCCCGCACGTAGACGAAGTAGCCGTAGCCCTCCTCCAGCCGGAGGGACACGCCGGACTCCGGCCCCTCCACGGGCCGCCCGTCCGCGACCTCCGACTCGTTCCACAGCAGCGCGAACGCCCCGAAGAAGACCACGACGGCGAGGACGCCCATCGTGATCGGCAGCGCGTACCAGCCCGCGGCGGGCCGGATGGGCGGGGGCGGCCCGGTCGGCCCGGCCGGCCCCACGGGCGGCGGTCCCATCGGCAGATTCGCCCCAGGCCACATGTCGTCCCCCTGCTGTCACCCCTGATCAGGACCGGTCCAGTCCACGATCTCATCCGGAGGGCCCGTCCACCAGACCGGGTCGGCCGGACGGCCGGGACGCGTGCGGCGGCGGGGATTCGGGGCCGCTCGAACGGTTACGTATGGTCGGGAAGGCGGACTCGCCGCGAAGGCGGATCCGCCGGACAGGCGATTCGCCGGGAAGGTGATCTCCGGCCAGGACAGGGGAGGGGAACATGGCCCCGTGGGACCGACTGCCCACTCCGCCGATCCGGATCCCCCGCCCGCCCGGGCTGCCGCGCCCGCCCGGGCTGCCCGGGCTCCCCGGGCTCCCGTGGCCGCCCACGCTGCCCCGCTACACCGTCGAGCGCGACATTCCCGTGCCGATGCGGGACGGCGTGACGCTGCTGGCCGACCGGTACGTCCCGGCCGGTGCGAAGGGGCCGCGCCCCACCATCCTCGTGCGGACCCCGTACGGACGGCGCGGACCGGCCGCGCTCGCGAACGGCCTGCTGTTCGTCCCGTTCGGGTTCCAGTTGGTCGCGCAGAGCGCGCGCGGGACGTTCGGGTCCGGCGGGGAGTTCGACCCGCTCGGCAGCGAACGCGACGACGGGCTCGCCACCGTCGAATGGCTGAAGCGGCAGCCGTGGTTCGACGGGACGTTCGCGACCTACGGCGCCAGCTACCTCGGTTACACCGCGTGGGCGACGGCGGCCGAGGCCGGGCCCGAACTGAAGGCGATGTCGCTGCAGGTCACGGCGTCCTCGTTCCGGGACGCCGCGTACGTCGGCGGGTCGTTCGCGCTGGAGTCCACGCTGACCTGGACGAACCTGACGCACCAGCAGCAGCAGCCGCTCGGCCTGCTGACCGGCCCGCTGTTCGCGCGCCGCCGGGTGGCGCGGGCCGCCGCGTCGGGCCGTCCGCTGTCGGAGCTGGACGTGCTGACCGGCGGCGAGGTGATGCGCTTCTACCAGGACCTGCTCGCCGCGCAGGGCACCGACAACGGCTACTGGGACACCCGCGACTTCAGCGGCACCGTCGGCGAGGTGTCGGCGCCGGTGACGCTGCTCGGCGGCTGGTTCGACGTGTTCCTGCCGTGGGAGGTCCGCGACTATCTGGCGCTGCGGGCCGCCGGGCACCGGCCCTACCTCACGATCGGGCCCTGGTGGCACACCGATCCCCGGCACGGGATCGTGTCGCTGCGCGAGTCCCTCGCCTGGTTCCGCGCGCACCTGCTCGGCGACGCGTCCGGCCTGCGCCCCGACCCCGTCCGGGTGTACGTGACGGGCGCCCGCGAGTGGCGCGACTACCGCGACTGGCCGCCGCCCGGCGTGGTCCAGCAGCGCTGGCACCTGCACCCCGGCGGCGGGCTCGGCCCGGACGGCCCGCGCCGCTGCCGTCCGAGCGCCTACCGGTTCGACCCCGCGCACCCGACCCCGGCGCTCGGCGGCCCAACGCTGCTCGGCAGTTCCCGCCCGGTCGACAACCGGCCGCTGGAGCGGCGGCACGACGTGCTGGTGTTCACCTCGCCGGTCCTCGACCGGGATCTGGACGTCATCGGGCCGCTCGCCGCCGACCTGTTCGTCCGGTCCGACCGCGCGCACACCGACTTCGTCGTCCGGCTCTGCGACGTGGGACCGGACGGCGCGTCCCGCAACGTCTGCGAGGGCGGCCTGCGGCTGCCCGCGGCCGCCGACGAACCCGTCGGCACGCACGGCATCCGCCGTATCGCGGTGGAGCTGTGGCCGACCGGGCACCGGTTCCGCCGCGGCCACCGCGTCCGGGTGCACGTGACGAGCGGCGCCCACCCGAAGGTCGCGGCGAACCCGGGCACCGGCGAGCCGCTGATCACCGCCCGCACGATGGTCGCCGCCCACCAGGAGGTCTTCCACGACCCGGATCACCCGTCGGCGATCGTCCTGCCGATCGCCGAGGCGTCCCCCGAGCACGCCGATCCGGACCCGGAGGCCGAGGCCGGGCTCGTCCAGGACGGCCCCTGACGGCCCCTGACGGCCCCTGACCGCTCCGGCCGTCCTGGTCAGAGCCGGGCGAGCACCGCTTTGGCCAGGACCTCCACCGCGCCGGGGCCGTGCCGCAGGAAGAGGTTCGGTTCGGCCAGTTCCAGTTCGAGGACGACCGGGTCGCCGTCCGGGCCGGGCACGAGGTCCACGCGGGCGTAGAGGAGTCCGGGCGCGTCCGGGACGGCGGCGAGGGTGAGCGGGACGACGTCGAGTTCGGCGTCGGTCGCGGTGGCGGCGGTGATCTCCCCGCGGCCGTCGCCGGGCAGCACCAGGCCCTGGACGCCCGTGCCGGGCGCGAGGATCGGGGCCTTGCGGGCGGCGTGGCTGAACTCGCCGTCGAGGAAGACCAGCGCCGTCTCCCCGGCGGTGTCGATGTGGGACAGGTAGGGCTGCACCATGACGGTGCGTCCGGCGTCGCGGAGCCCGCGCAGGTGGGCGCGGGCCCGCGCGTGCTCGGCGGCGGTCCAGCGGGCGGTGTCGCGGGACCCGGCGGACACGGCCGGTTTGATCACGTATTCGGGCCAGTCGGACGGCACGTCGTCCGGGTCCCAGCGGGTGGGGACGACCGGGACGCCCGCGTCGGCGAGGTCGCGCAGGTACCGCTTGTCGGTGTTCCAGCGCAGCACGGACGCGGGGTTGAGGACGTGCGGCAGCCGGTCGGCCCACGCGAGGAACTCGTCCGGGCGGTGCGTGTAGTCCCAGGTGGTGCGGATGACGACGAGGTCGTACCGGGACCAGTCGACGTCGGCGTCCCAGATGGCGGGCTCGGCGCGGACGCCGAGGCCCGCGAGGGCCCGGCGAGGGCGCGGACGTCGTCGTTGCCGTCGCAGGCGGGTGCAGGTGGCGAGGGCGACGCGCATGGGGGGCTCCGGGTCGTGCGGGTCAGCGGACGGGGTGTCCGGCGTTGCTCAGCGCGTCCTTGACCTCGGAGATCTTCAGGTCGCCGAAGTGGAAGACGCTCGCGGCGAGGACGGCGTCGGCGCCCGCGTCGACGGCGGGCGCGAAGTGCTCGACCGCGCCCGCGCCGCCGCTGGCGATCACCGGGATCGTGACGGTCTCCCGGACCCGGCCGAGCATGTCCAGGTCGAAGCCGTTCTTGGTGCCGTCGGCGTCCATCGAGTTCAGCAGGATCTCGCCGACGCCGAGGTCGGCGCCGCGCCGCGCCCACTCGATCGCGTCGATGCCGGTGCCCTTGCGGCCGCCGTGCGTGGTGACCTCGAACCCCGACGGGGTGCCCGGCGCGCGCCGTGCGTCCACCGACAGGACGACGCACTGCGAGCCGAACCGGTGCGCGGCCTCCCGGAGGAACTCGGGGCGGGCGATCGCGGCGGTGTTCACCGAAACCTTGTCGGCGCCCGCCCGCAGCAGCCGGTCGACGTCGTCGACGGTGCGGACGCCGCCGCCGACCGTCAGCGGGATGAACACCTGCTCGGCGGTGCGGCGGACGACGTCGTAGGTGGTGGAGCGGTCGGCGCTGGACGCGGTGATGTCCAGGAACGTCAGCTCGTCGGCGCCCTCGGCGTCGTAGCGGTGCGCGAGTTCCACGGGGTCGCCCGCGTCCCGCAGGTTCTGGAAGTTGACGCCCTTGACGACGCGCCCGGCGTCGACGTCGAGGCAGGGGACGACCCGCACGGCGACGGTCACTTGACGGCCTCCAGGGCCTCCTCGAGCGTGAACGCGCCCGCGTACAGGGCCTTCCCGACGATCGCGCCCTCGACACCGTCCGGGACGAGCGTGGCGATGGCGCGCAGGTCGTCCAGGGACGACACGCCGCCGGACGCGACGACGGGCTTGTCGGTGCGGGCGCACACGTCGCGGAGCAGGTCGGTGTTCGGGCCGCGCAGCGTGCCGTCCTTGGTGACGTCGGTGACGACGTAGCGGGGGCAGCCGTCGGCCTCCAGCCGGGCGAGGACCTCCCACAGGTCGCCGCCCTCGCGGGTCCAGCCGCGCGCGGCGAGCGTGGTGCCGCGCACGTCCAGGCCGACGGCGATGCGGTCCCCGTGCGAGGCGATGATCTTGCGGCACCAGTCGGGGTTCTCCAGCGCGGCCGTCCCGATGTTGACGCGGGCGCAGCCGGTCGACAGGGCCGCCTCCAGGGACGCGTCGTCGCGGATCCCGCCGGACAGCTCGACCTTCACGTCGAGCTTGCCGGTGACCTCGGCGAGCAGCTCACGGTTGGAGCCGCGGCCGAACGCGGCGTCCAGGTCGACCAGATGGATCCACTCCGCTCCCGCCTCCTGCCAGGCCAGGGCCGCCTCCAGCGGCGCGCCGTAGGACGTCTCGGTGCCGGCCTCGCCCTGGACGAGGCGCACGGCCTGTCCGGCGGCGACGTCGACGGCGGGAAGCAGGGTCAAAGTCATGCGGAAACCTTATCGACGGGGTGTTTTCAGGAGAGGGTGGACAGCCAGTTGCGCAGCAGCTCGGCGCCCGCGTCGCCGGACTTCTCCGGGTGGAACTGCGCGGCGCACAGCGGGCCGTTCTCGACGGCGGCGACGAACCGGTCGCCGTGCTCGGCCCACGTGACGAGCGGCGGCCGGATCCGGCCCATCGGGTCGGGTTCCAGCTCCCAGCGCCGCGCCGCGTAGGAGTGGACGAAGTAGAACCGCGCGTCCTCGATGCCGCGGAACAGGGCGGAGCCTCCGGGACGTCCACGGTGTTCCAGCCCATGTGCGGGACGACCGGCGCGTCGAGCCGGTCGACGGTGCCGGGCCACTCGTCGCAGCCCTCGGTGACGACGCCGTGCTCGATGCCCTTGGAGAACAGGATCTGCATGCCGACGCAGATGCCGAGCACGGGCCGTCCCCCGGCGAGCCGGCGGCCGATGATGCGGTCGCCCTGCACCGACTTCAGCCCGGCCATGCAGGCGGCGAACGCGCCGACGCCCGGCACGACCAGCCCGTCGGCGTTCAGCGCGGCGTCCCGGTCGGCGGTGACGGTGACGGACGCGCCCGCGCGCGCCACGGCCCGTTCGGCGGAGCGCAGGTTCCCCGACCCGTAGTCCAGGACGACGATCTCGGGGCGGCTCACGACCACACCACTCCCCCGGTGAACGCCAGCGCGGCCAGCACGAAGACGATCACCGCGGCGATCTTGAGGCCCTGCTTGATGAAGCTGTACACCCCGGCCAGCAGGAACACCGCCACCCCGAAGATCGCGATGCTGCCGTAGGTGAGCTCCAGGCCGCCGATCTCCACGGTTACAGCGCCCCCTTCGTGGACGGCACGCCGTGCACCTTCGGGTCGAACGCGACCGCGTCGCGCAGCGCCCGGGCCAGCGCCTTGAACTGGGCCTCCACGATGTGGTGGGCGTTGCGCCCGTACGGGACGTGCACGTGCAGCGCCACCCGCGCGTGCGACACGAACGACTCGAAGATGTGCCGGGTCATCGTGGTGTCGTACTCGGGGCCGATCATCGGGGCCATGCCGTCCGGCTCGACGTGCACGAGGTAGGGGCGGCCCGAGACGTCCACGGTGACCTGCGCGAGCGACTCGTCCAGCGGGATGGACGCGTCGGCGAACCGGCGGATGCCGGCCTTGTCGCCGAGCGCCTCGCGGAACGCCTGGCCGAGCGCGATCGCGGTGTCCTCGATCGTGTGGTGGCTGTCGATGTGCAGGTCGCCGGTCGTCTTGACGGTCAGGTCGAACGACCCGTGCTTGCCGAGCTGCGCCAGCATGTGGTCGAAGAACCCCACGCCGGTGGCCACGTCGACCCGGCCCGTCCCGTCGAGGTCGATCTCGACGAGGACCTGGGTCTCCTTGGTCCCGCGCTCGACTCTGCCCTTGCGCGTCACAAGCTCTCCTTCAGTGCGGTGCGGAACGCCGCCATCTCGCCGGGGGTGCCCACGCTGACCCGCAGCCACTCGGGCGGCCCGACCTCGCGGATCAGCACGCCCCGTTCGAGCAGGCCCGCCCAGACGCGGCGCCGGTCCGGGAAGCGGCCGAACAGGACGAAGTTGGCGTCGGAGTCGGCGACGGTGAAGCCCTCGCCGCGCAGCCACCCGACGATCTCGTCGCGTTCGCGGCGCAGCGCCTCGACCGAGCCGAGCAGCTCGTCGCGGAACGCGAGGGCGGTGCGGGCGACGGCCTGGGTGACGGCCGACAGGTGGTACGGCAGCCGCACCAGCAGCAGCGCGTCGATGACGGCGGGGTCGGCGGCCAGGTAGCCGAGCCGGGTGCCCGCCATCGCGAACGCCTTCGACATGGTGCGGGTGACGATCAGGCGGGGCCGCCCGTCGAGCAGCGTCAGCGCGGACGGGGTGCCGGAGCGGCGGAACTCGGCGTACGCCTCGTCGATCACGACCATGCCGGGCGCGGCGGCCAGCACGGCCTCGATCGTCTCCAGCGGCAGGGACGTCCCGGTCGGGTTGTTCGGCGAGGTGAGGAACACCACGTCGGGGCGGTGCTCCTCGACCGCGGCGACGGCGCGCGCCGGTTCGAGCGTGAAGTCCTCGTCGCGGGCGGCGTTGATCCACCGGGTGCCGGACACGGCCGTGATGATCGGGTGCATCGAGTAGGACGGCTCGAAGCCGAGCACGCTGCGGCCGGGCCCGCCGAACGCCTGCAGGATCTGCTGGATGATCTCGTTGGAGCCGTTCGCGGCCCACACCCGGTCGCCGGTGATGCCCGCGCCGGGCGTGTCGGCGTCGAGGAACGCCGCGAGGTCGGCGCGCAGCGCGACCGCGTCGCGGTCGGGGTAGCGGTTGAGGGTCCCGGCGACGTCCGTCACGGCCGCGCCGAGCGCCTTCACCAGCGCCTCGGACGGCGGGTACGGGTTCTCGTTGGTGTTCAGCGCGTACGGGACGTCGAGCTGCGGGGCGCCGTAGGGTTCCCGGCCGCGCAGGTCGTCCCGCAGCGGCAGGTCGGACAGGTCGGTCACGAGGGGATCTCCCAGTCGAAGCGGGCCTTGAGCGCGGCGCCGTGCGCGGGCAGGTCCTCGGCCTCGGCGAGCGCGACGACCCGTCCGGTGGCGGCGGCGAGCGCGTCCCGGTCGTACTCGACGACGTGCACGCCGCGCAGGAACGACTGCACCGACAGGCCGCCGGAGTGGCAGGCGCACCCGCCGGTGGGCAGCACGTGGTTGGACCCGGCGAGGTAGTCGCCGAGCGACACCGGCGCGTGCCGGCCCACGAAGATCGCCCCGGCGTTGCGGACGCGCGCGGCGACGGCGGCCGCGTCGGCCGTGTGGATCTCCAGGTGCTCGGCGGCGTAGGCGTCGACGACCGTCAGGCCCGCCTCGACGTCGTCGACCAGGACGATGCCGGACTGCCGGCCCGCGAGCGCCTCGGTGATCCGCTCGCTGTGCTTGGTCCGCGCGACCTGCGCCTTCAGCTCGGTCTCCACCGCGTCGGCCAGCTCGGGCGAGTCGGTGACCAGGACGGCGGCGGCGAGGACGTCGTGCTCGGCCTGGCTGATCAGGTCGGCGGCGACGTCGACCGCGTCCGCGGTGCCGTCGGCGAGGATCGCGATCTCGGTCGGGCCCGCCTCGGCGTCGATGCCGATCACGCCCTTGAGCAGCCGCTTCGCGGCGGCGACGTACACGTTGCCGGGGCCGGTGACCAAGTCGGCGCGGGGGCACTCCGCGGTGCCGTGGGCGAACATCGCGACCGCCTGCGCGCCGCCCGCCGCGTACACCTCGTCGACGCCGAGCAGCGCGCACGCCGCGAGGATCGTCGGGTGCGGGCGTCCGCCGAACTCGGCCTGCGGGGGCGAGGTGACGGCCAGCGACCCGACGCCCGCCTCCTGGGCGGGGACGACGTTCATGACCACGCTGGACGGGTACACGGCGCGGCCGCCGGGCACGTACAGCCCGACGCGGCCGACGGGGATCCACCGCTCGGTGACGGTGCCGCCCGGCACGACCTGCGTCGTGACGTCGGTGCGGCGCTGCGCGCGGTGCACGACGCGGGTGCGGCGGACGCACTCCTCCAGCGCGTCGCGGACCTTCGGGTCCAGCTCGGCGAGCGCCCGGTGGATCTCGGGGACCGGGACGCGGGTGCTCCGCAGCTCGACTCCGTCGAACGCCTTCGTGTACTCCCGGACCGCCTCCGCCCCACGATGGCGGACGTCGTCGCAAATGGGCCGCACCTTCTCCAGGGCGGCCTCGACGTCGAGTTCGGCGCGGGGCAGCACGGTGCGCAGCTCGCCGGGAAGCGGGCCGCGCAGGTCGATACGGGAAATCACGCCGACCAGTCTACGGAGTGCACCGCCCCCTCGCGCACCGTCTCACGTGCCGAGACGCACGCCGCTCCGGCTCGTCTCGGCCGCGCCTCAGCCGCGGAACGTCCCGTCCAGGACGATGACGGCCGAACCGGACAGGACGACCCGGTCGCCGCGCAGGGCGACGCGGACGAGCCCGCCGCGCGGGGACGCCTGGTACCCGGTCAGCGCGCCGCGGCCGAACCGCGCGGCCCAGAACGGCGCGAGGGCGCAGTGCGCGGAGCCGGTCACGGGGTCCTCGGCGTCGCCGGGCAGGACGCGCGGGGCGAAGAAGCGCGACACGAAGTCGGGGCCGGCGTCCCCGTCCGCCGGGGCGGTGACGATCGCGCCGCGGGCGTCGACGGCGGCGAGCGCGCCGACGTCCGGACGCGCGCGGACGGCCGCCTCGTCCGCGACCTCGGCCAGCACGTCGTTCTGCGCGTTGCGCCCGGCCCACCGGACCTCCGCGCCGAGCGCGGCGGCGAGCCCGTCCGGGACGTCGATCCGCTCGGGCGGCACGGCCGGGAAGTCCATGGACAGCGTGCCGCCGCCGTCGCCGGGACCGTCGCCGTCGCCGTCGCGGCCGACCGTGAGGACGCCGCTGTGCAGCGTCCGGAACCGGATCGGGGCGCCGGGATCGGCCGTCCCGGTGTCGAACAGGGCGTGCGCGGCGGCGAGGGTCGCGTGCCCGCAGAGCGCCACCTCCACGAGCGGCGTGAACCAGCGCAGCTCGAAGTCGGCGTCCGGGGCCTCGACCGGGCGGACGAACGCCGTCTCCGAGTGCTTCATCTCGGCGGCGACGCGCTGCATCCAGGCGGGGTCGGCCGCTTCCCGCAGAAGGCACACGCCCGCGGGGTTCCCCGCGAAGGCACGGTCGGTGAAGGCGTCCACGACGAGCATCCGCATGGGGCCGACGTTACCGTGGCCCCGCGGGGTGACTCGCGCTTCACAATCTGAAAAATCCCGCCTTACCAAGATCATCAACGGCGTCGTAGGCTGCTGTGGAGTGCGTCCCTCGCCGGCGGGCGCCAGGAACGCAGGAGAGACAGTGACGGAGCGGATCGCCCTCTTCCCCCTGGGCACCGTGCTGTTCCCGGGGCTCGTGCTGCCGCTGCACCTGTTCGAGGAGCGGTACCGCCTGCTCGTCGCCGACCTTTTGGAGACGCCCGAGCCGCGCGGGTTCGGCGTGGTGAACATCGAGCTCGGGCACGAGGTCGGCAACGACGCGGCGCGCCGGCTGTCGGGGGTGGGGTGCTTCGCCGAGATCCACGACGCGACGCGCCACCCGGACGGGCGGTACGACGTCGTCGCCGTCGGCACCCGCCGGTTCCGGCTCAAGGAACAGGACCGTTCCCGCCCCTACCTGCAAGGCGAGGTCGAATACCTCCCCGAGGAGCCCGGGAGCGACCCGGCGCCCGCCGCGCGGCACGTCCGGTGGCTGTTCGGCCGGTACCTGGAGCGGCTGCGCAGCGCGGGCGCCGGTCCCGCCGAGGAGATCGACCTGCCCGCCGACCCGGTCCGGCTGTCGTACCTGATCGCGTCGTCGCTGATCCTGGACGGGCACGACAAGCAGCGGCTGCTGGAGTGCGAGGACGCGACGCTGCGGCTGCGCGCCGAACGGGACGCGCTCGTCCGGGAGAACCGGATCCTGGCCTCGCTGCCGACCCTCCCCGCCGGGCAGTTCCTGGACGGCTCGTTCCACCCGAACTGACGGCCGGACCCGGCACCCGGACCCGGCATACGGACCCGGCATACGGAAATCCGGTGGACGCGTGCGGGAGACTCCTCCCATGGGCAAATCGAAGGGAGGCGGCGGCACCCCGGCCACCGTCGCCGCCGCGAAGGCGAAGATCGAGCACACGCTGCACCCCTACGAGCCCGATCCGGACGCCGAGTCCTACGGGGCGGCCGCCGCCGACGCGCTCGGCATCGCCCGCGACCGGATCTTCAAGACGCTGCTGGCCGAGGTGGACGGGCGCCTCACCGTCGCCGTCGTCCCGGTGTCGGGCAGCCTGGACCTGAAGGCGCTGGCCGCGGCGGCGGGCGGCAAGCGGGCCCGGATGGCCGACCCGCGCGACGCCGAGCGCGCCACCGGGTACGTCGTCGGCGGGATCAGCCCGCTCGGGCAGCGCAGGCGGCTGCCGACGGTGCTGGACGCGTCGGCGTCAGCCCTCCCGACGATCTACGTCTCCGCCGGTCGGCGCGGACTCCAGATCGAGCTGCGTCCCGCCGACCTCGTCCGCCTCACCGGCGCCGAGGTCGCCGTCGTCGCGCGCGGGTAGCCGCCGGACGAACAGCTCCAGGATCCCGTAAACGCCCACGGCGGCGACCGGCCAGCAGACCAGCAGGCCCCGGGCGCGCAGTTCGGCCACGCCGGTGACGCGTTCCCGGTCGGCGGCGGCGCGCACGGCGGACCGGAAGTCGTCCAGGCCGATCATGTGGCCGGTCCGCCAGGCGAGCAGCCCGGCGACGACGCCGCCCGCGGCGAGGCCGAGCAGCAGCGCGATGTCGTTGCCGCGGCCCCCGGCCAGGTACGCGGCGCCGCCGCAGATCGCGCCCGCCACCAGCACGATCAGCGCGAACCGGATGTCGGTCCCGATCGGCGCCTGGCTCTCGGGATCGGCGAGGTAGGTGTCACCGCGGAAGATGACATATGTCACCTCGGGGGCCGTCCACGCCCACAGCAGGCCCGCGACGGGCCCGAGGACCGTCATGATCAACGCCGTGACCAGCCCGGTCGCCGCGCGTTTCCCGGTCGGTCCCCGCACCTCGCCCGCTCCTTAACCGAGACTCCGCTGTCGGCGAAAGACTAGCCTGCCGTGGTCAGCCGATCGACAATGCAAGGGCGGTCTCGCGACGCCCGCACCCGCCTCGACCACTGGGATAGTGTGCCCGACATGTCCGGATTCAGTCCCGCGTTCGAACGCCTCGGCGCCGCCCTGGCGGCCGTCGTCCTGCAACGGCAGGAGGCGCTCGCGGAGTTTCTGCCCCGCGAGGACTGGAGCGCCGACCTCACCGCCCGCTCCTACACCAGCGGCGGCGTCACGGTCCGGGTCTCGCTGCTCGGCAGCTACGCCGTGCGCGAGCGCACCTGGCTGTGGGGGTGGGCGAACCCGCAGTTCGGCGACGCGCACCCCGCGGTCGTCCCGACGCGGATCATCCGGACGATCGGCGAACGGCTCGGCATCACCGAGTTCACCACCCCCGAGGTGGACCTGTCCTGGTACGAGGGCCCGGCCGGGCACGGCGGCGAGCTGATCGCGATGGCCGCGGGCGGCGTGCTGCGCGGCAGCGGCTACATCGGCGCCGGCTACGACGGCGGCTCGGCGTACCTGCACGTGGACGACCCGCAGGTGCCCGCCCCGTCCTTCGACCCGGTCCCGGCGCCGCGGCTGCTGACGGACGCCGCGAGCCTGTTCCCGCACGAGCCGCGGCTCACGCTCGCGGGGTTCCTGGGCGAGCACCGCGTCGGCTACCGGCAGACCGACATGGAGACCGAGGTCCTGGCGCCCGGCGGGCGCGCCCGCGTCGTGTTCGACGGCCTCGGCCGGTTCGTCCAGTGGCGGGCCGAACTCAGCCCGGCGGGCCTGCCCGGCTGACCGGACGGCGGCCCGCCCGGCCGTCCGGCCCGCCCGGCCGCCGGGTCCGTCCGGGCCGCGGACCGCCCGTCAGCCCAGGCAGGACGGGCCGAGGAGCTGCTTCAGGTCGCCCATCAGCGCCGGGGACGGCGACACGCGGAGGCGGTCGTCGAGGCGGACGACCGTCGTGCGGGGACCGTTCTGGAGGTGCAGGTGCACCTCGGCGGAGCCGGGGTGGGTCGTCAGCACCTCCTTGAGGCGCGCCACGGTCGGCGGGGTGCAGCGGTTGAGCTGCAGGCTGACCGACAGCGGGCCGACCGCGTCGGTGATCGTGAGGTCGGGCTGGACGACCTCCATGCCGATGATCTTCGCGACGTCCTCGCGGCGGTCCAGCTTGCCCTTGACGATCAGGATCGCGTCCTCGGCGAGCAGCGTGGAGCACAGCTGGTAGGCCGAGGGGAAGCACAGCACCTCGATGGAACCGGCGAGGTCCTCCAGCTGGAACATCGCCCACGAGTTGCCCTGCTTGGTGACCTTGCGCTGCAGGCCCGACAGCAGCCCGGCCACGACGACGATCTGGCCGTCGGGACGTTCCCCGGAGTTGAGGGACGCGATGGTGCAGTCGGCCTCGCGTTCCAGGATGTGCTCGACGCCGAGCAGCGGATGGTCGGAGACGTACAGGCCGAGCATCTCCCGCTCGAACGCCAGCAGAGTGGTCTTGTCCCACTCCTCGCCCTCGGGGATCGCGACGGCGAACGCGTCCTCGCCGCCGTCGTCCTCCAGCGCGCCGAACAGGGAGTCCTGCCCGATGGCCTCCTTGCGCTTGATGTCGATGACCGAGTCGATGGCCTGCTCGTGCACCATCAGCAGCGCCTTGCGCTCGTGCCCCAGTTCGTCGAACCCGCCCGCCTTGATCAGCGACTCCACGACCCGCTTGTTGCACACGATCGGCGGGACCTTGTTGAGGAAGTCGTTGAAGTCGGTGTAGGCGCCCTTCTCCTTGCGGGCGGCGACGATGCCGTCGACCACGTTCGTCCCGACGTTGCGGACGGCCGACAGCCCGAACCGGATCTCGGTGTCCCCCAGCGGGGTGAAGTCGGCCTCCGAGGTGTTGACGTCCGGCGGCAGCACCTTCAGGCCCATGCGGCGGCACTCGCTCAGGTACAGGGCGCTCTTGTCCTTGTCGTCGCCGACGGAGGTGAGCAGCGCCGCCATGTACTCGGCCGGGTAGTTGGCCTTGAGGTACCCGGTCCAGTACGACACCAGCCCGTACGCGGCGGAGTGCGCCTTGTTGAACGCGTAGTCGGAGAACGGGACGAGGATCTCCCACAGGGTCTTCACGGCCTCCTTGGAGAAGCCGCTGTCGACCATGCCCTGCTCGAACCCGACGAACTGCGCGTCCAGCTCGGCCTCTTCTTCTTGCCCATGACGCGGCGGAGCAGGTCCGCCTTGCCGAGCGTGTAGCCCGCCACCTTCTGCGCGATCGCCATGACCTGCTCCTGGTAGACGATCAGGCCGTAGGTGGTGCCGAGGATCTCCTTGAGCGGTTCGGCCAGCTCCGGGTGGATCGGGGTGATCTCCTGCTGGCCGTTCTTGCGCAGCGCGTAGTTGGTGTGGGAGTTGGCGCCCATCGGGCCCGGCCGGTACAGGGCGCCGACGGCCGAGATGTCCTCGAAGTTGTCGGGCTTCATCAGCCGCAGCAGCGACCGCATCGGCCCGCCGTCGAACTGGAACACCCCGAGCGTGTCGCCGCGGGCGAGCAGGTCGTAGGTGGGCTGGTCGTCCAGCGGCAGGGCGAGCAGGTCGACGTCGACGCCCTTGTTCTTCTTGATGCCCTGCAGCGCGTCGTCGATGATCGTCAGGTTCCGCAGGCCCAGGAAGTCCATCTTCAGCAGGCCGAGCGTCTCGCAGGTCGGGTAGTCGAACTGCGTGATGATCGCGCCGTCGGCGTCCCGGCGCATGATCGGGACGTGGTCGGTGATCGTCTCACCGGACATGATGATCCCCGCGGCGTGCACGCCGGTCTGCCGGATCAGCCCCTCCAGGCCCTGCGCCAGATCCATGATCTGCTTGACGTCGTTCTCCTCCTCGTACAGCTTGCGGAGCTCGCCCGCCTCGCCGTACCGGGGGTGCTTGTCGTCGAAGATGCCCGACAGCGGGATGTCCTTGCCCATGACCGCGGGCGGGAACGCCTTGGAGATGCGGTCGCCGAGGGCGTAGGGGAAGCCGAGGACGCGGCCCGCGTCCTTGATGGCGGCCTTCGCCTTGATGGTGCCGAAGGTGGCGATGAAGGACACCTTGTCGGCGCCCCACTTCTCCGTCGTGTACTTGATGACCTCGGCGCGCCGGTCTTCAGGGAAGTCGATGTCGATGTCGGGCATGGACGCGCGCTCGGGGTTCAGGAACCGCTCGAAGATCAGCCCGTGCGGGAGCGGGTCGAGGTCGGTGATGCCCATCGCGTACGCGACGAGCGAGCCCGCGGCGCTGCCTCGTCCGGGGCCGACCAGGATCCCGTTCTCCTTGGCCC
The DNA here is from genome assembly GCF_001942465.1 of Actinomadura sp. CNU-125. Taxonomy (GTDB): domain Bacteria; phylum Actinomycetota; class Actinomycetes; order Streptosporangiales; family Streptosporangiaceae; genus Spirillospora. The sequence continues at coordinate 3,049 of NZ_MKJY01000065.1, read as the reverse complement.
ACATGATGAAGTCGGCGACGACGAGGAAGTAGGACGGGTACCCCTTGCCGAGGATGACGCCCATCTCGTACTCGGCCTGCTTCGTGTACTCCTCGGGGATCCCGCCCGGGAAGCGCCGCTCCAGGCCCTTCCAGACCTCCTTGCGGAACCACGTCTCCTCGGTCTCGCCCTCGGGGACGGGGAACCGCGGCATCAGGTCGTGGAACTCGAACATCCCCGCCGGGTCGACCTTCTCGGCGATCAGGAGGGTGTTGCGGCAGCCCTCCTGCCAGGCGTCCGAGGAGTCGATGCCGCGCATCTCGTCGGCCGTCTTCAGGTAGTAGCCGCTGCCGTTGAACCGGAACCGGTCGGGGTCGGCGAGCTGCTTGCCCACCTGGACGCACAGCAGCGCGTCGTGCGCGGTCGCCTCGGACTCGTGGGTGTAGTGCGAGTCGTTCGTCACGACGGCGGGATGTTCAGCTTCTTGCCGATGTCCAGAAGGCCCTGCCGGACCCGCTGCTCGATGTCGAGCCCGTGGTCCATCAGCTCCAGGTAGTAATTGTCCTTGCCCAGGATGTCCTGGAACGTGGCGGCGGCCTTGAGGGCCTCGTCGAACTGCCCGAGGCGCAGCCGCGTCTGGATCTTGCCGGACGGGCAGCCGGTGGTGGCCATCACCCCGTCGGCGTGCTCGGCGAGCAGTTCCTCGTCCATCCGGGCGTACTTGAAGACGAAGCCCTCGGTGTAGGCGCGGCTGGACAGCTTGAACAGGTTGTGCAGGCCCGTCTTGTTCTGCGCCCACAGCGTCATGTGGTTGATCAGGCCGCCGCCGGAGACGTCATCGCGCTTCTGGCTCGGCTCGCCCCACTGGACCTTCTTCTTGTGGAACCGCGACTCGGGCGCCATGTACGCCTCGATGCCGATGATCGGGGTGACGCCCGCGGCGGTGGCCTGCTTGTGGAAGTCGTAGGCGCCGTGCATGTTGCCGTGGTCGGTCATCGCGATCGCGGGCATCTTCTGCCGCCCGACCTCTTCGAACATCTGCTTCAACCGGGCGGCCCCGTCCAGCATGGAGTACTCGGTGTGAACGTGCAGATGGACGTAAGAGTCGGCCATGCCTGGCGCACCTCCTGCTCGTGGCATGCGACCGCCCGCGTGCGGGTCGGCACGCGGTGTCGCCGTCGGTCCCGGGGGAAGATCGCCGACCCGGGCGGGAGCTCCGGGACGGCGCGGTCCTGAAACCCTAACCCGCCCCGCGGGGCTCTCGGGCCCCGACACTCCCAAAGGCCCGGGCCGCACGGTACGCACCCGGCGGAACACCCATCGTGCGCTTGAAATGGCGCGTCAGGTGGGCCTGGTCGGCGAAACCCGTGCGCGCGGCCACCTCGCCGGGGCGCAGCCCCTCGTCCAGCAGCGCGCACGCCGCGCGGACCCGCGCCTGGTTCAGGTACGCGTGCGGCGGCAGGCCGGTGGCCTCCCGGAACGCCCGCAGCAGCGGGAACGGGCGGGTCCCGACCGTCGCGGCCAGCTCCTCCAGCGTCGGCGGCCCGACCAGGCTCGCGTGCAGGACGTCCCGCGCGTCCCGCACGGCGGGCGGCAGCGCGGGCGGCGCCACCGCCGCGGGGAACCGACCCGCGTGCCGCCGCAGCAGCGCCGCGTACGCGGTCCGGAGCATCGTGGACGCCGCCAGGGCGTCCCCCCGCTCCCCCGCCCGGTGGACGGCGCGCAGCCGCCGCGCCGCGTCCGGATCGTCCAGGACGGGGCTCGGGAACGCGGGCGTGCCGCGCGGCAGGCCCAGCTCGGCGGCGATCTCCGCGAGGACTCCACCGAAGGGTACGTCATCCGGTACGCCCAGCCCTCCGGCCCGCCCGCCTGCCCGGTGTGGACGGCGCCGGGATTGACCGCGACGACCGCGCCGGGCCCCGCCCGCTCGGCGCCGCCCGCGCACTCGAACTCCTCGACCCCGGCCACGATCACGCCGATCGCGTACCCCTCGTGGGCGTGCCGCGCGTACCGGTGGGTGACGAACCGCGCCCTGAGCAGCCCGACGTCGGGCAGCGCGGGATGCCGCCAGTAATGTGCGACCTCTCCCGTCATGCCTGACATGCTAGTCGGCACCCCCGGCCCGACGTCTCACGGGACGAGACGAACCGTCCCGGAATTTGACGGGCACCCCGCCGCCCCGCCTACCATCGTCGGCATGGACCGTCGCTATACCGCGTTTACCGAGCCGGCTCCGGGTGAGCCGGTCGACGCACGCACCTAGCGACGACCTCGGAGCCGGCCCAGGCAGAGCCCCCACGGGCTCTGCCTTTTCTCGTGGAACGACACTTCCCCGAACGGGCGGCCCGAGCCTCCGCACCCTCGCGGCCCGTCCCGCCGGGACCCCAAGAGAGGGAACACCCGCATGAACGACCAGCTCAACGACCCCACCGCCCCCGAACCCGCACCGGCCGCCGCCTCCACTCCCGGCGCCGTTCCCGGCGCGTCCTGCGAAACGCACCAGGCGCTGCCCGCCGCCCCCGCGCCCCGCACGTCCACGGCGGGCGGCGGCCTGCCCGCCGACGGGCGCGGCACCCCGGCGAGCGGGGCGCCCGGCCCCGGCGCCGCCGACTGCGGGTGGCGCTGCCGGACGCGGCGGCGCTGCGGACCGTCGGGGAGGCGCGGGCCGCGATCGACGGCATCGACGCCGTGCTCGCCGCACTGCTGGAACGCCGCGTCGCCGTCGCGGCGTCGTCCAGCGGCTCAAGCCCGTCGGCGGATTCGCCGGACGCGCTGCGCGCGCGAGCGCGCGATCGTCGAGGCGATGGCCGCGCACGCCCCCTCGCTGGGCGCCGACCGGCTCGCGCGGATCATGACCGCCGTGATCGAGGCCGGGCTCGACGCCGTCGACGTGTCGCCCGCGCATGACCGGGCGTGCGAGCGCCGCCGCCCAGAGGCCGCAAGAACGTTCAATACGCACTTCGCGACCTCGCCTAACGTCGGTGGCATGACCATGGCGAACACCCGGACGGACGGCGCCGCGGCGGCGGCCGGGCCCGCCGCCGCACCGCGACCGTCCGCGACGGGCTGG
>NZ_MKJY01000064.1 GCF_001942465.1 Actinomadura sp. CNU-125 | reverse complement strand
CAGCACCACGCCGCCGCCCGCGACGGGCAGCACCGGGAAGCCGCCGTCGTCCTTCGTCGCCTCCTGCGCCGCCCGCTGCTGCACGGCCTCGGCGTGCTCGCTGGCCTGCGCCTTGTCCTCGCCCACCTTCGTCTCGGCGAGCGGCGGCTGCGCGGCCTTCTCCTCGATCTTCTTCTTCTCGTTCTGCGGCGGCAGGTCGGCCGCCGCCGGAAGCAGCTTCACGAAGCTGATCAGCGCCTTGTCGGGGCGCGACCCGTTCGCCGAGACGGCCTTGTCGTAGGCGTTCTTCACCTGCGACTGCGGCAGCGCCGTCGACTTGATCCGCAGCGTCTGCCCGCTGATGACGGCGTAGGTGCCCTTGCGCCCCACGCCCTGGACGAGCCCGTTCAGCACGGTGTCGGGCGACTCGCCGTCCGGCAGCACGGCGACGAACACCGGGGAGTGCAGCGCCTTGTTGTCGCGCAGCAGGTCGAGCGCGCCGTCCGACTGGAAGTACTTGGCACCGGAATCCACGTAGTAGCCCGCTTCCGCCACCGAGTCGACCACCAGGGTCATGTCGGTGTCGGCGTGGGCGGCGGCGGGCGGCGCCAGCAGCGCCGCCGCGGCGGCCGCGGCGGCCGCGGGCAGGACGAGGGACAGGCGGCGGCCTGCGGGCGGACGTACGCGCACGGAACGGCTCCTCGCGGCGGCTCGGGGGGATGGACTGGACGATCGGTCAGACATAGCCGTAGTGCCGCAGCAGCGGCAGGGTCAGGGCGGTGACGGCACGGCGCCGCGCCGGCGGCATCTTCTCGCGCCACGCGTCGTCGCGGCGCAGCTCGACCCGTCCCGTCGTGAAACGCATCGGGTTGCCCGACGCGGTGTGGTTCGCCGACAGCGTCGCGTGGTCGTCTTCGAGGAACGCCAGGTCGCCGTCGCTCACCGGCAGCCCGGCGAACTCGGCGATGCCGCGCAGCGTGCCGCGCGGGTCGGCGAGGAACTCCTCGTAGCGGACCGTCCGCACCGGCACGCCGCGGCGCCCCAGCAGCGCGAACGCCCCGTTGGCGGCGTTCCAGTGCATCGCGACCTTGTGCGGCGCCCAGCGCGCCATGTACTGCTCGGGGCTCGCCTCGGTCGCCTCCGGGCGGCGGATCTCCTTGGACCACGACTGCGCCACGCCCCGGCTGTCGCGCAGGACGTGCGCGACCCGCAGGTCGAGCCGTCCGTCGGCGGCGGCCGACCGCAGGCAGAACGCCAGCGAGGCGTGCTTGCTGGAGTCGATCAGCAGCCGCGCGCCGCTGACCCGCCGGACGGCGTCGTACAGCCGCTCGTAGTAGCGGACGTACGCGGCGAGCGGCTCGCGCAGCTCCTCCGGGACCTCTCCGCGCGACAGCGCCGGGATGTGCCGGGTGCGGTCCACGGGGTCCTTCACCCGGCGGAACTCCGCCAGGTCGAAGGCGTCCCAGCCGCCGAAGGCCAGCTCGCCGACCTTCCCCCAGAAGGGGCATTCCGGGAACGGAACGCCGCACCCGCACTTCTCGCCCGCGCCGACGCCGCGCTCCCACAGGTGCACGACCTCGCCGAGCGACGCGGTCCCCGGAAGCTCACCGAGGAGACGTTCGATCAGCGTGGTCCCGCTGCGCCCGAGGGCCCCGATGAACAGCACCCGAACCGGGGCGTCCACTGCCATTCCACCTCACCGAAAACCCTGAGATGTCGCTGGAAATGCTCGCGACGTGCCCATCACCGTACAGTTCGCCCGGACGTGCCCGGGCGCGAATCGCGCAGGCCGTGCGCGCCGCGACCGGCCGGACCCGGTCCCGCTAGATGCCCCTGCCGCGCGCGTGCAGCGCCAGCAGCACCCGCTCGCCCGACACCGCGCCGGACGCCACGGCGAGCGCGAACGGGATCCGCCGCTCCGCCGGGTTCGCCTTCAGCGCGCGCGCCGACCAGCGCAACGCGTCCTTGCGCCGCCCCACGGTCGCGCACCCGAACGCGAGCTGCCCGTACACCCGTCCGGCCGCCCCCGGAACCTCGCCGATCTCCGGGTACCGGTCCAGGAACCACTCCAGCGCCGCGACCTTCGTCTCCCACGCCTGCGCGTAGTACGACGTCAGCCCCCACAGCACCCGGACGTACGGCACGTCGACGTTCACGACCGGGGAGCGGCGCGCGGCCCGCAACGCCAGGTCCCAGTCCTCGCCCTGGCTGCCGGGGATCGACTCGTCCACCATGCCGATCTCGACGAGCGGCCCGCGCCGCGCCACGTACGTGGACGAGTGCACGCTCATCATCCGGTCCCGGATGAGGGCGTCGTAGGTGACGCGGTCGGTCCCGGCGAGCCGCGGCAGCTCCCTGCCGTCGAAGTCGACGAGGATGCCGGAGCTGCACAGCACCGCGTCCGGTTCCGCGTCGAGCGCGGCGACCTGCGCGGCGAGCTTGCCCGGCAGCCACTGGTCGTCGTCGTCGCAGAACGCGACGAGGTCGGTGCCCAGGTGCAGGATGCCGCTGTTGCGGGCGCCCGCCAGGCCCGGCTCCCGCGTGTTGACGATCACCTCGACGCGGTCGGACACGAGGCTTTCGTCCGGTTCGGCGCGGTCGAACACGACGACGGCGCGCAACTCCCCGTCGTAGTCCTGCGCGAGCACCGACTCCAGCGCGCGGCGCAGCAGCTCCGGCCGGTTGTGGGTGGGAAGCACCACTCCGACGGATGGGGGCATCGACGACCTGCCTCAGGTTGAGTTGTGGGGGAACCGGCGCGCCGCCGCGCGCCGCCCGGGCGGGGCGGCGTGCGGCGGCGGCGCGGGCCGTACGGGTCAGCGGGAACCGATGATCATTCCGGCGCCGACGGTGTTGTTCGTGGCCTCGTCGACGAGGATGAACCCGCCGGTCAGCCGGTTGCGGTTGTAGTCGTCCACGAACAGCGGCTGCGTCACCCGCAGGCTGATCCGGCCGATCTCGTTCAGCGCGAGCGCGTCCGCCTGGTCGTCGCGGTGCAGCGTGTTGACGTCCAGCCGGTAGTGCAGGTCCTTGACCATGGCCTTCGCGGTGCGGGTGGTGTGCTTGACGACCAGCCGGGACCGCGCCGAGAGGGTGCGGTCCGGCGTCATCCAGCAGACCATCGCGTCGATGTCCTGCGCGACCTCCGGCCGGTTGTTCGGCCGGGCGATCATGTCGCCGCGGGAGATGTCGATGTCGTCGGCCAGCCGCAGCGTCACCGACATCGGCGCGTACGCCTCCTCGACCGGCCCGGACGGCCCGTCGATCTGCGTGATCGTCGTGGTCAGCCCGGACGGCAGGTGCACCACCTCGTCGCCGGGCTTGAGGACGCCGCCCGCGACCTGCCCCGCGTAACCCCGGTAGTCGTGCAGCTCCGGGTCGGTCGAGGCGTGCGGGCGGATCACGTACTGCACCGGGAACCGCACGTCGATCAGGTTGCGGTCGGACGCGATGTGCACGTGCTCCAGCGTGTGGAGCAGCGACGAACCCTCGTACCAGGGCATGTTCACGCTGCGCTCCACGACGTTGTCGCCGTGCAGCGCCGAGATGGGCACGAACGTCAGGTCGGTGACGTCCAGCTTGGAGGCGAACGCGGTGAACTCGTCCACGATCCGCTCATAGGTGGCCCGGTCGTAGTCGACCAGGTCCATCTTGTTGACCGCCACCACCAGGTGCGGCACCTGCAGCAGCGTCGCGAGGAACGCGTGCCGCCGCGACTGCTCCAGGATCCCCTTGCGGGCGTCCACCAGGATGATCGCCAGGTCGGACGTCGACGCGCCCGTCACCATGTTCCGCGTGTACTGGATGTGCCCGGGGGTGTCGGCGATGATGAACTTGCGGCGCGGCGTCGCGAAGTACCGGTACGCCACGTCGATCGTGATGCCCTGCTCCCGCTCGGCCCGCAGGCCGTCGGTCAGCAGCGCCAGGTTCGTGTACTCCTCGCCGCGGTCCGCGCTCGTCTTCTCGACCGACTCCAGCTGGTCCTCGAAGATCGACTTGGAGTCGAACAGCAGCCGCCCGATCAGCGTCGACTTGCCGTCGTCGACGCTCCCGGCCGTCGCGAACCGCAGGATGTCCATCGGCTTCCCCGCCGCCTGGGCCTGCTCCGGCGTCTCGGTGGCCATTAGAAGTAGCCCTCCTTCTTGCGGTCTTCCATGGCCGCCTCGCTCGTCCGGTCGTCGGCGCGGGTCTGCCCCCGCTCGGTGATCCGCGTCGCCGCGATCTCCTCGATCACCTCGTCGAGGCCCTCCGCCACCGACTTCACCGCGCCCGTGCAGGACGCGTCGCCGACCGTCCGGTACCGGACGGTCGCCTCGAACGCCGGCTCGTCGTCGCCCCGGTTCGCGAACCCCGTCTGCGCGTCCAGCAGCAGCCCGTCCCGCTCGAACACCTGACGGGTGTGCGCGAAGTAGATCGACGGGAGCTCCAGGCCCTCGCGCCGGACGTAGTCCCAGATGTCGAGCTCGGTCCAGTTCGACAGGGGGAACACCCGCACGTGCTCACCGCGCGTGATCCGCGTGTTGAACAGGTTCCACAGCTCCGGACGCTGGTTCTTCGGGTCCCACTGGCCGAACTCGTCGCGGAACGACACCACCCGCTCCTTGGCGCGGGCCTTCTCCTCGTCGCGCCGGGCACCGCCGAACGCCGCGTCGAACCCGTGCTCCTCGATCGCGTCCAGCAGCGTCACCGTCTGCAGCCGGTTCCGGGACGCGCGGCGCCCCTTCTCCTCCACGACCCGGCCCTTGTCGATCGACTCCTGCACCGACGCGACCACGAGCCGGATGCCCGTCTCGGCCACCCGCCGGTCACGGAACTCGATCACCTCGGGGAAGTTGTGCCCGGTGTCGACGTGCATCACCGGGAAGGGGATCGGCGCAGGCCGGAACGCCTTCTCGGCCAGGCGCAGCATCACGATGCTGTCCTTGCCGCCCGAGAACAGCAGCACCGGCTTCTCGAACTCGGCCGCCACCTCCCGGAAGATGTGAATCGATTCCGACTCTAGGACGTCCAACTGGGACAGCAGATAATCGCCACGCTGCATGATCTGGGGCTTCTCTCCACGAACTGGCAGGTACTGCCGGTGGCACGCGACGGGCGCACCCGTCCACCGGCCCGAACGACGACCGCGAAGGGGGATCACCCCGGCAGCGCGTCGCCCACGTCCCGGATGCCGGTCAGCAGCGTCGACGCCGACACGGGATGACACACCAGGATATCCGGCAACCTGGGGTCCTCACGGTTGTACGCGAGAGCCGCCCCGTCGACGCGGGACGCGTGCGCGCCCGCGGCCAGCGCCACCGCCGCCGGAGCCGCCGAATCCCACTCGAACTGGCCGCCCGCGTGCACGTAGGCGTCGACCTCGCCGAGCAGCACCGCGGAGATCTTCGCGCCCGCCGACCCGATCGGCACCAGCTCCACGTCCGGCTCGATCACGTCCGCGAGACGCCGCACGAACTCCGGCGGGCGCGTCCGGCTCACCGCGATCCGCAGCTTCCCCGCGTCCGGCGCGGGAACGTGCAGCGGCCCCTCGCGCGGCAGGCCGCGCCGGTCCACGATCGAACCCGCGCCGCCCGTGATCGCGTCCGGCGCGTTCGGCTCCTCCCGGACGAGCAGCGCACCGCCCGTCGCGTCCGTGCGGAGCGTCACGCCCTGCGCGGGCAGCGCCACCGCGCCCGCCGCGAGCCGCCCCGCCCCGGAACCGTCCCGCACCCACAACGCCACGTGCACCGCCCAGTCGCGGCGGCCCTCCTCGGAGAACTCACGGGTGCCGTCGAGCGGGTCCACGATCCACACCCGGTCGGCCGTCAGCCGCTCCGCGTCGGCCGTGTTCGCCGTCGGCGCGCGTTCCGCGCCCCGCGCGCGCTTGCCCGCGACCGACGAACGGCCCTCTTCGGACAGGATCGCGTCACCGGGACAGCGCTCCGCCAGAGCCCCCATCAGGTACTCGTGCGACCGCAGATCGCCCGTGTCCTTCAAGGCCCGCCCGTCGGCGAACCCCATCTCGTCCCGCACGCCCAGCAGCAGGCGCCCCGCCGCCGCGGCCAGCTCCGCCGCCAGCGCGTGATCGTCCGCCGCCGCTTGATCCGTCATCCTTCGACCACATTCCCGACTCGACTGGTCTGCCCGGTCTACAATCTCACGCCCGCGCCACCGCCCGGACGGCCGGGGCCGCCACCGGACGCGGCGCCCCGCCCAGGTCGGCGCCCTAGTACGCGCCCGAACCCCGGAAGACCGCCGACCACGTCTTCCAGATGATCTGCAGGTCCAGCGCCAGCGTCCAGTTGTCCACATACCGCAGGTCCAGCCGGACCGACTCGTCCCACGTCAGGTCCGAACGCCCGCTCACCTGCCACAGCCCCGTCAGCCCCGGCTTCACCACCAGCCGCCGGTACACGTCCCCGCCGTACTGCGCGACCTCCTCAGGCAGCGGCGGACGCGGCCCCACCAGCGACATCTCGCCCCGCACCACGTTGATCAACTGCGGCAGCTCGTCCAGCGAGTACCGGCGCAGCCACCGCCCCACCCGGGTCACCCGCGGGTCCGCCCGCATCTTGAACAGGACGCCGTCGCCCTCGTTGCTCTGCAGCAGCTCCGCCTTGCGGGCCTCCGCGTCCTGCACCATCGTCCGGAACTTCAGCACCGTGAACTCCCGGCCGCCGCGCCCCACCCGAACCTGCCGGAACATCACCGGGCCCGTACTCGTCACCTTGATCAGCACCGCGACCACCAGCAGCAGCGGGCTCAACGCCAGCAGCCCGCCCAGCGCCGACGTCCGGTCGAACAGCCCCTTCAGCACCTTCCGGCCGCCGTCCAGCTCCGGATGCTCCACATGCAGCAGCGGCAGCCCCGACACCGGACGGATCGAGATCCGCGGCCCCGCGACGTCCATCAGCGCCGGCGCCACCACCAGCTCCACGTCGTTGCGCTCGATCTGCCACGCGAGCCGCCGCAGCGCCGTGCCGTCCAGCTCCGGGCACGCCAGCACCGCCACCGAATCCGCCCCGACCCGGTCCGCGACCGCCGCCGTCTGCCCGAAGTCGCCCAGCACCGGGACGCCCTCCACCTCGGCCACCGCGTCGTCGCCCGTCACCAGCGCCGGCGGCAGGCACACCGCCGCGATGTCCATCCCGTGATACCGCTTCTGCTTCAGCAGCCGGATCAGATCCTCCACCGACGTGCGATGACCCACCGCCACCACCCGCCGCATGTACTGGCCGTGCCACCGCTTCCGATGCAGCCACTTGCGCAGCCTGTACCGCGCCACCACCGCCAGGAACGTCCCCAACGGCATCGCCATCACCACGTACCCGCGCGCCACCTCCGTCTTCGACGCGTACGCGATGATCGCGATCCCCGCCGTGAAGATGAACCCCGCCCGCAGAACCCGGTGGAACTCCTCGTACCCCAACCCGATGTAGCGCGGCTGGTACGCCCGGCACAACATCAGCACCGGCACCCACACCAGCGGCAACACCACCGTCAACACCATGTACGGCGTCTGCCACTCCTTCGGCACCCCCGGGAACCGCAACAGGAACGCGATCACGCCCGCCGCCAGCATGCTGAAGAAATCCAGGAACCCCGCCACCGTCCGGTACCGCACGCTCCAGTCCTGTGACGGTGGGTAACGCCCCTCCTGTCGGGTCGACGACTCGGCCGGAATCTTGTCCACAACGGCCATAAGCCCTCACCAACCCTTGTAACGCGCGCCCCGAAAAGATCGATCCACCTCAGGGACGCCTGAGGGACCACCAGGGTTCACCTGATCCTTGAAACTCCCAGTGAGAACGCCGTACCCCGCGTTTACCCACCTAGATCAACCCGAATGATAGGTGTTCTGCGCCGCGGCCAGGCCCTCCCCCAGCAACGCCTCCACCGCGTCCGCCGCCCGCTCCGCCTCGACGCCCAGGTCCCGCCGCTCGACCGGCGAGAAATCCTTCAGCACGAACGCCGCCGCGTCCATCCGCCCCGGCGGCCGCCCCACACCGAACCGCACCCGCAGATACTCCCGATCCCCCAACGACCGCGTCACCGACCGCAGCCCGTTGTGACCGTTGTCACCGCCGCCCTTCTTCAACCGCACCGCCCCGAACGGGATGTCCAGCTCGTCATGGACCACCACAACCCGCTCCAGCGGCACCTTGTAGAAATCCCGCAGCGACTTCACCGGCCCGCCCGACTCGTTCATGAACGACCGCGGCTTCGCCAACACCACCCGCTCACCGCCGAGCCGCCCCTCCAGCACGTCCGACCGCGCCCCGAACAACTTCGACCGATGCGCCTTGAACGTCCCCCCGACCCTCCCCGCCAAGACGTCCAGCACCATGAACCCCGCGTTGTGCCGGTTACCCGCATACTTCGGCCCCGGATTGCCCAGACCCACCACCAGCCACATGCCCGCGCTCACTCCCTCACCCGAACACCCGCACCGAACGCCCCGACGAAAAGCGACGGCCCCCACCGGTGCGCACACCGGCGAGGGCCGTCACAAGGCTCACCACGGCCACCAAAGGCCGGAAACGGTCACCCGGGCCGCACCCGGGACGACCTCACTCGCTCTCGGACGCCACCACGTTCGTCGCCGGGCCCTCGCCCTCGCCCGCGGCCGCCTCGGTCTCCTCCGGCGTCTCGCCCGCCGACGCCGACGCGTCCGTGATCTGCACGACCAGGATGTCCTCGTCGGCGGCCAGCGTCGTCCCCGACGGCAGCTTCAGGTCCTTCGCCAGCACCTGCGTGTCGATCGCCAGCCCGGTGACGTCCAGCTCCACCGACTCCGGAATGCGCGTCGCGTCGACCTCGACCTGCACCTCCACGACCTGCTGCGTCACGACACCGCCCGCGATGACGTCGCCGACCACGTGCACCGGCAGATCGACGACGACCTTCTCGCCCCGCTTCACGATCAGCAGGTCGACGTGCTCCAGGAACCCCTTGATCGGGTCCCGCTGCACGTCCTTCGGCAGCGCCAGCTGCTTCCCGCCGTCCAGACCCTCGATGGCCAGCAGCGCGTTCGGCGTCTTCAGCGCCATCATCAGCTCATGACCCGGCAGCGAAATGTGCGTCGGGTCGGTGCCGTGACCGTAGAGGACGGCGGGCACCTTGCCGGCCCGGCGGGTGCGCCGCGCGGCACCCTTACCGAACTCGGTGCGCGGTTCGGCGGCAATGCGTACCTCGGACACGGCGAAAACTCCTTGTTGTTGCGATCCACGGCCGTCCGCCACCGGACGTCCGCTACGGACAAAAGCGAATCAGGCGATGCTCGATGCGTCAGGCGCCTCGAAGATTCTTTGCGTTCCCCCGGGGAGCACGGGACCGTACCTGCACCACACTGAACGACCCAAGGGCATACGCGGGATTGAGCCAGTCTAGCCGATCCGTGTAACGCGCGATCCATCCGGGGGACACGCGCACGCCAGAAACGGACAAGCCCGGCACCGCCGACGGCGGGCCGGGCACGCCCGGAAACGCTCAGCCGAACGTCAGCTGTGCCCACCGAACAGGCTCGTCACCGAACCGTCACTGAACACCTCGTTGATCGCCCGGGCCACCAGCGGCGCGATCGACAGCACCGTCAGCTTGTCGAACTGCTTGTCCTCCGGAATCGGCAGCGTGTTCGTCAACACCACCTCCGAGATCCGCGAGTTCTTCAGCCGATCCACCGCCGGACCCGACAGCACGCCGTGCGTCGCCGCCACGACCACCCGCGTCGCACCGTTCTCGAACAGCGCGTCCGCCGCCTTGACGATCGTCCCGCCCGTGTCGATCATGTCGTCCACCACGACGCACGTCCGGCCCTTGACCTCGCCCACGACGTCGAAGACCTTGACCTCGTTAGCCACGTCCGGGTCGCGCTTCTTGTGAATGATCGCCATCGGGACACCGCCCAGCCGATCGCTCCACCGCTCCGTCACCCGCACCCGGCCCGCGTCCGGCGCCACCACCGTCACCTTCGACAGATCCAGCCGGCTCTCGAAGTGCCGCGCCAGCAGATCCAGCGCGAACAGATGATCCACCGGACAGTCGAAGAACCCCTGGATCTGCGCCGTGTGCAGATCCACCGTGATCACCCGATCCGCACCCGCCGTCGTGAACAGGTCCGCCATCAGCCGAGCCGAGATCGGCTCCCGACCCCGGTGCTTCTTGTCCTGCCGCGCATACCCGAAGAACGGCGCCACCACCGTGATCCGCTTGGCCGACGCGCGCTTCAACGCGTCCACCATGATGATCTGCTCCATGATCCACTGATTGATGGGAGCGGTGTGGCTCTGGATCACGAAAGCATCGGAACCGCGCACCGACTCCAGGAACCGCACGAACGTCTCACCGTTCGCGAAGTCGTACGCGGACGTCGGCGTCAACTCGACGTGAAGGTGGTCGGCAACTTCCTTTGCCAGGTCCGGGTGGGCTCGGCCGGAGAAGAGCATCAGCTTCTTCTGACCACTCGCTTTGATCCCACTCACCTTAGAACGACTCCCCCTCAATGGAACTGTGCTTCACGTGGGTTGTTGTCCCCACTCCCCGCGCGCGCAAGAGTCCGCACGCACGGGTCGTCTGTTGTTCGCGGGGGACGCCGCTGTCCGCCCAGCCTTACACCCCGAAGGGCGGTCCTACTCGGCCTCGTCCCGAGCCCGGCGCGCCGCGTCCGCCGAAGCCGTCCCGGCCCGCCGACGCTCCACCCAGCCCTCCACGTTGCGCTGCCGCGCCCGCGCCACCGCCATCGCACCCGGCGGCACATCCTGCACGATCACGGAACCGGCCGCCGTGTAGGCACCGTCCCCGACCGTCACCGGCGCGACGATCATGTTGTCGCTGCCGACCCGCACATGCGAACCGATCACACTGCGATGCTTGTCGACGCCGTCATAATTCACGAACACCGAACTCGCCCCGATGTTCGAACCCGCGCCGATCTCCGCATCGCCCACGTACGTCAGATGCGGCACCTTCGCACCCTCACCGACGTCCGCGTTCTTCGTCTCGACGTACGTCCCCACCTTCGCCCCGCGCGCCAGCCTCGTCCCCGGCCGCAAGTACGCGTACGGACCCACCGTCGTCTCCGGACCGACCTCCGCGCCCAGGCACACCGAGTTCGCCACCACCGCGTCGGCACCGACGCGCGTGTCCGTCAGCGTGCACCCCGGCCCGACCCGCGCCCCGGCCCCGAGATGCGTCGCCCCGTGCAACTGCGTGCCCGGCAGCACCTCCGCGTCCGGCTCCGCCGTCACCTGCACATCGATCCACGTGGACGCCGGATCGACGATCGTCACCCCGGCCCGCATGTGAGCCTCCAGAACACGATCGTTCAACTGCCGCCGCGCCTGCGCGAGCTGCACCCGATCGTTCACGCCCTGCGTCTCCACCCAGTCGGCGACCAGATGCGCGCCCGCCCGATGCCCGTCGCCCCGCAGGATCGCGACCACGTCGGTGAGGTACTCCTCACCGCCCGCGTTGTCGGTCGTCACCCGCTTCAGCGCGTCCCCCAGCAACGACCCGTCGAACGCGTACATCCCGACGTTGATCTCACTGACGGCACGCTGCGCCTCGGACGCGTCCTTGTGCTCGACGATCGCCTCGACGCTCCCGTCACCGGCCCGGATCATCCGCCCGTACCCGGTCGCGTCCGGCATCTCGGTCGTCAGCACGGTGACCGCGTTGCCCTCGCCCTCGTGCGTCCGCACCAGCTCCGCGAGGGTCTCGGCACGCAGCAGCGGATGATCGCCGTTCGTGACGACGACCGTCCCGTCCATGGCGCCGATCTCCTCTAGCGCCATCCGGACGGCGTGCCCCGTCCCGTTCTGCTCGGCCTGCACGACCGCACGCGCCTCCGGCACGTGCTCGTCCAGGTGCGCGACGACCTGCTCCCTGCGATGCCCGACGACCACGACGAGCCGTTCGGGCTCCAGGCCCCGCGCGGCGGCCAGCACATGCCCGAGCATGCTGCGACCGCAGAGTTCGTGAAGCACCTTCGAGGTGCGGGACTTCATCCGGGTGCCCTCGCCTGCGGCGAGAACGATGACGGCGGCCGGGCGGCTCGCGCTCACAAGGAGGCTCCCTGGCGTCGCGGACGGTTGACGTACGGGCCCACCTGCAACGACACGCGCCACAGGCCGCGTCGGCCCGACACCCGAAGGATACCGCCCGACACGCAGGCGTCATCCCCCGCCCACCACCCGGCAACCCACCAGACAAACCGGACAGTTCCGCCGCTAGGACTCGAACCTAGACTCTTCTGGACCAAAACCAGCTGCGTTGCCAATTACGCCACGGCGGACCGTAAAAGCGACAGATCGGACACCGGCCTGCCGCCAGTGCCCCCAACGATACCGACACCTACGCTTCGAGCCCACCTCGATAGCGCGAGCGGCACAGCCATGCCCGCAGGATCCCTGGTCCGGCTCCGGTTGGAACCGGACCAGGGTCGGGCCCAACATCCCCTGACTGGCCCGAAGACTGCGAGACGCTCCGGTCAGAACAGAGCGCCGAACTCATGCACAGGCCGTGGGACCACTTACTCGGCCAAGCCGCCGTTCGGCCGCGCGAGGTTGGCGATCGCGGCGTCCGAGCGGGCGATCAAGCGCGCACGACCCCCTTCCCGCCCGAGCATCGCACCATAGGCCCAGCCCTCGATACGCCTGTACAGATCGGCACTCTTCGGGACCACGATTTGCAGACACCCGCGGTAGGCGTCGACGAGGTTCTTCCGGTTGGTCTTCGGGTTGTGTCGCTTGATCACTGGCCTCTTGAACAGCTCTGCGGGCACGCCGACCAAGTCGGCCCAGTACCCCGTGGCTTCGCCCACGTCGGCCGTTTCGTGGATGTGCACCCGGAACTGGGGACTGCCATCCGCCACCCCAGCCACCTTAAGGAAGCGCAGGAAGAGGATGATCAGCGCCGGGTCGCTGTTGATGAACGAGACACGCTCCAAACGCCTGTAGCTCTTGTCTTTCGTCCCTTCGCACCAGTACACGAGCGCACCGGCCAAGAGGACCTCGCGCTCACTGAGGCCGTCCATCTCCTCACAGGCCCCCAGCTTGACTTCTTTCCGCTCGCCTTCACGGGCGGAGAGGATGGGTTCCCAGCGCGCCTTCCACGCTGCGGCGACGCGCTCCTGTGAGTACCCGGGCCGCGGCGGCGCGGGCACATCCCTTAACCACAGTGAGCAGGTGCTTATGGCGATCCCCAAGGAACCTGCGATCTCCTTGTAGGTCCTCCCCTGCTTGCGGAGTTCGATGCCTCGGCTTGAGCTTGTTCCGGATCTCGTCCGGCATCGGTCCACCCATGGAACCGACTTTACCATCGATTTTAACGTTCCGTTACAGGATAATTACTTACCGTTATTGACCCTCTGGCGTCGTTTTGCCCTTACTCAAAACGACAGCCACGCCGGGAGGGGTTCGCGGGCTTCGAGCCATGAAGCCGGGATGGCTTCGGGGCCTCGGTGGGCGGCGATTATGCCGCCGACCATGGCGGCGGTGGTGTCCATGTCGCCGCCGACGACGGCGCAGGCGCGGACGGCGGACTCGTAGTCGTCGAGGCGGGTGGCGGCGGCCCAGAGGGCGAACGGGACGGTGTCCTGTGCGGTGATCCGGTTGCCGTTGCCGAGTTCGTGGGCCGCTTCCTGCGGGGTCTTCGCGAGGAGGCGGAGGGCGCGTTGCAGGCCGCGGCGGACGTACTCGCCCGTCGTCGTCCGGTCGAGTGCGGCTTCGATCAGGTCGCGGGGGGCGATGGGGGCGCCGGGACGGGAGCGCGCGTGGCGGCGGCGACGGCGATCGCGACGGCGCCCGCGATGCCTCGGGGTGGGCGTGGGTGACTTCGGCGGACAGGACGGCTTGTTCGGCGGCGCGGTCGGGGTCGTCGGCGAAGTAGGCGCCGAGGGGGGCGACGCGCATGGCGGCGCCGTTGCCGAAGGAGCCTTTGCCGTCGAAGAGTTCGCGGGACGCCTGGTGCCAGTGGTCGCCCTGCCGGATGCGGTGGAGGAGTTCGAAGGCGCCGGCGCCGTAGCGGCGTTCGATGGTCATGTGTTCGGCGAATGCGTGGGCGAGGTCGTCTTGGTTGATTTGCCCGGATTGGTTTAGGGCGTCGGTTATGGAGCACGCCATCTCCGTGTCGTCCGACCAGTTCCAGGGGGCGGGGGGCACGCCGGTCTCCGCGGAGACGTCCCGGTTCGCGAGGAGGAAGAACTGGTCGCCGAAGGCGTCGCCGACGGAGAGGCCGTCGAGCGAACCTTTGGCGCGCGTCGAGCGTTCGTCCAGGGTGAGGGCCATTTCGAGTCCTTCCGCCGGGGGCGCGGTCGAGCGGCATGAGAGTTCTGTGACCCGAGGGACACGTTCCCACTGATTTTACCGACCGGTGCTGTCGTACCTACGGTTCCGTAGGTTACGTTGGCGTAGGTAAGGCCTCCCGAGTTGCAGGAAGTGGTGACGCCATGACAACGGCCCCGACGGTGGACCCTCCGCGCCCGCAGCGGCGCCCCGAACTAGCGCCCGACCAGCAGGGGAACGGTGAGCGGCTGCTGGTCGCCGTGTTCACCGGCGTGCCGTTCCTCGCGCTGTTCGCGGCGGTCCCGCTGGCGTGGGGCAGTTTTCTCGGCTGGACGGACGTCGTGCTCGCCGCGGTGTTCTACGTGCTGACCGCGGGCGGGATCACCGTGGGGTATCACCGGTACTTCACGCACGGTTCGTTCAAGGCGAAGCGTCCGCTGAAGATTTTCCTGGCGCTGGCCGGGAGCATGGCCATGCAGGGGCCGGTGATCACGTGGGTGGCCGACCATCGGCGCCATCACAAGCACTCGGACAAGGAGCTGGATCCGCATTCGCCGTGGCGGTTCGGCAAGGGCTGGAAGGCTCTGACGAAGGGGCTGGTGTGGGCGCACTACGGGTGGCTGTTCGACGGTGACCAGACGTCGAAGCCGCGGTTCGCCAAGGATCTGCTGGACGACCGGGATCTGACCCGGATCCATCGGCTGTTCCCGGCGATGGTGGCGGTGACGTTCCTGCTGCCGGCGGTGCTCGGGGGGCTGATCACTATGTCGTGGGCGGGGTTCCTGACGGCGCTGTTCTGGGCGGGGTTCGTCCGGCTCACTCTGGTTCATCATGTGACGTGGTCGATCAACTCGATCTGTCACACGTTCGGCAACGAGGATTTCACGGTCCGTGACAAGTCGCGGAACGTGTGGTGGCTGGCGATCCCGTCGCTGGGCGAGTCGTGGCACAACCTGCACCATTCGGACCCGACGTGCGCGCGGCACGGGGTGTTGAAGGGGCAGGTAGACATCAGTGCCCGGATCATTCAGGGATTCGAGAAGGCGGGCTGGGCGTACGGGGTGCGGTGGCCGGACGAGGAGCGGCTCGCGGCGCGGCGCACGAAGCAGCCCGCTTGAGCGTCACAATTGGTCCTGTGACAGAACCCGCTCCAAGACCCCGCAGAAAGCGGATGACCGGCAAGGAACGCCGGGAGCAGTTGTTGACGATCGGCCGGACGTTGTTCGCCGAGCGCGGCCTGGACGGCACGTCGGTGGAGGAGATCGCGTCCGCCGCGGGCGTCTCCAAGCCGGTGGTGTACGAGCACTTCGGCGGTAAGGAGGGCTTGTACGCGGTCGTGGTGGACCGGGAGTTCGAGGGTCTGCTGCGGCTGGTGACGGAGGCGTTGACGTCGGCGCGGCATTACCGGGGCAAGCTGGAGAAGGCGGCGTTGGGGCTGCTGGAGTACATCGAGGAGAATCCGGACGGGTTCCGGATTCTGGTCCGGGATTCGCACGGCGGCACGGGGACGGGGAGTTACGCGAGCCTGCTGAGCGAGATCGCGGGGGAGGTCGAGTACATCCTGGCCCGGGAGTTCGACCGGCACGGGTACGACGACAAGTTCGCGCCGCTGTACGCGCAGAGCCTGGTGGGGATGGTGGCGGTGACGGGCCAGTGGTGGCTGGACGTCCGTAAGCCGCACCGGGAGGACGTCGCCGCGCACATAGTGAATCTGGCGTGGAACGGGTTGTCGGGGCTGGAGCCGCGTCCATCGCTGGATCCGCGTCGTCGCCGCAAGGAGATGGAGCGGGCGGAGAAGCGGGCGGAGAAGATCGCGGCGAAGGAGGAGAAGGCGGCGGCGCGGGAGCGGCGCAAGGTCCGTAAGGACGATGGCGCGGAGCAGCCGGGTTGAGATGTGCACCGGCGGCGTCCGGAGTTGTCCGGGCGGCCGCCGGTTGGGGTCGCCGACGTCGGGTTGCGACGCCGGGGCTGTGCTGCGACCGTGTCGGTCGCCCGTCGCCGCCCGCCGTCCGGGTGCTGCACACCGCAGGGGAACGATTCGCTGTCCCCGGTCGGACGGGCGGCGCCGTGGTCTAGGTGCGTCGGGCGATCACGAAGATCCTCCGGAACGGGTAGACGGTGCCGTGGGGGCGGGCGGGGTAGGCGTCGCGGAGGCGTTCGCGGTATTGGGCGACGAACGCGTCGGCGTCGGGTGGGTCGAGTGCGGTGAGGACGGGCCGCAGTGCGGTGCCTTTGACCCATTCGAGGACGGGGTCGTCTCCGGTGAGGGTCTGCATGTAGGTGGTTTCCCAGGCGTCGACGTCGCAGCCGTGTGCGGCGAGGAGGTCGAGGTAGCCTTCGGCGCTGAGGACGGGCGCGTCGCGGACGATGTGGCCGAGGCGTCCGGCCCATCGTTCGGAGCGGCACAGTTCGCGGAGGATGGCGTGGCTGGGGGCGGCGAAGTTGCCGGGGACCTGGAAGGCGAGCCGTCCGCCGGGGGTGAGCGCCGTGGTCCAGCGGGGCAGTAGTCCGAGGTGTTCGGGGACCCACTGCAGGACGGCGTTGGACACGATGAGGTCGGTGTCGTGGCCGTCCCAGGTGCGGAGGTCCTGGACGCGGAAGGTGAGGCGTCCGGGGATTTCACGGGCTCGGGCGGCGTCGATCATTTCGGGCGAAGAGTCGAGGGCCTCCACGACGGCGTCGGGCCAGCGGCCCGCCAGTGTCGCGGCCGGCTCCCCGCTCCCGCATCCGAGGTCGGTGACGTGCCGTGGCGCGACGTCGCCGAGCCGTTCCACGAGTTCGCGGAACGGCCGGAAGCGTTCGTCTCCGTAGACCCCGTACTGTGCGGGGTCCCATACGGCCTCGGCCTGTCTCGACATCAAGACACATGATGCCCCGCCCATATCTTGATGTCAAGAATCATGGTTCCGGTCACATGACGGATGCCCGCTCTCCCCGCTCGCGCCTACGGTCGGCGGCATGAACGAGACGAACGGAACGTCCCCCGCCTGGGCGCTCGTGCTCGGCCCCGGCGGCCCGCTGGGCACCGCGTGGCTCCTCGGGCTCGCCGCGGGCCTGCGCCGCGGCGGCGTCGACCTCGCCGCCGCCGACGTCATCGTCGGCACCTCCGCGGGCGCCATCGCCGGTGCCGTGATCGCCTCCGGCCGCGACCTGGACGCGTTTGCCGAGGTCGCGCCCCGTCCCCCCGCCCCGGGCCCGGGACGGACGGGAGCGGGCTCGCCTCGACGATGCGGCGGGTGTTCGAGGTGCTCCAGGACCCGGGCCTCGAACCGGGCGAGGCCCGCCGCCGGGTGGGGCGCATCGCGCTGGACGCGGAGGCCCAGGACGGCGAGGCGCATCGGAAGCGGATGGGTGCCCTCGTGGGGACGGACGAGTGGCCGCCGGGGCGGCTGCTCGTCACGGGCGTGGACGTCGCGTCCGGGGAGCCGATCGTGTGGGATGGATCGGACGGGACGCCGCTGACCGCGGCCGTCGCCGCGAGCAGCGCGGCGCCGGGGTACGCGCGGCCGGTGGAGATCGGGGGACGGAGGTTCATGGACGGCGCGTTCGGCGGCGGCTCGAACGTCGCACTGGCCGAGGGGGCGGGCACGGTCGTCCTGGCCGAGCCGATGAGCCTGGGCGCCCCGGCCGTCGGCGCGGACGTGCGCACGGCCCCGGACGCGGAGGCTCTGCGGGCGTTCGGCGACGACCTCGGCGACATGGACCGCTGGAGCGACTGCTTCCAAGCGGGCCGACGCCAGTCTCGGGAAGTCGCCGCCCGGATCGCCCCCCTCACCCGAGGATGACCCCTCCCACCAGCCTCGCGACACCGCACACTGCCCGATTGCCCGGCAATGCCACTACCCGCGCACAACCTGACCTGTCCGGCGGGAGGGCCGGAGGCTAAGGTCCCTTCAGCCCTTCCCCCCGGGTATCTCGACATCAAGACAGGTAGGCTTGCGGCATGGAGGATGAGGTCGACCGGTTGGTCGAGGCGTGGCGGACCGAGCGTCCGGACCTGGACGTGCGGCCGCTGCAGGTCCTCAGCCGCGTGTCGCGGCTGGCCCGTCACCTCGACCGGGCGCGGCGGGCCGTGTTCGTGGCGCACGACCTGGAGTCGTGGGAGTTCGACGTGCTGACGGCGCTGCGCCGCGCGGGCGCCCCGTACCAGCTGAGCCCGGGACGGCTGCTGCGCGCGACGCTCGTGACGTCGGGCACGATGACCAACCGGATCGACCGGCTGGCGGCGGCGGGGCTGGTGGAGCGGCATCCGGACCCGCAGGACAAGCGCGGCGTCCAGGTGCGGCTCACCGAGGCGGGGCTGACCCGGGTGGACGCCGCGTTCGCCGATCTGCTGGCCCGCGAGGAGGCGATCCTCGCGGGGCTGACCCCGGCGCAGCACGAGGCGCTGGCGGGGCTGCTGCGGACGCTGCTGGTCCCGTTCGACACCGCCCGCGACTAGCGCGGGCCTAACGCAGGGCGTCCTCGATGGCGGCGGCGAGGCCGCAGAGCCGTTCCTCGCCGCCCGCGGGGCCGATGAGCTGGACGGACGCGGGCAGGTGCGAGCCGGGCAGCGGGACCGGCAGCGCGAGGGCGGGCAGTCCGGCGACGTTGATCTGCCCGGTGAGGGTGGTGAGGACGAGGTCGGCCTCGTTGTCCTCGTCGGGTTCGGGCGCGACGGTCGACAGGACGGGCAGCGCGATCGCCGCGTGCCGCCTGAGGATCGCGTCGAGTTCGGCGCGCAGCAGCCGCCGGGTCTCGGCGGCCCAGTCGAGGCGTCCGGTGGAGATGGCCTTGAGCAGGTGCAGGCGGTGTTTCGTCCGGTCGCCGACGAGGTCGGGGGTGTCGAGGTGGCGGGCGTTCTGCCGCCACGCCTCCGCGCCGACGATCACCCCGTTGGCCATGGCGGCGTCCTGGAAGTACTCGGTCTTCACGTCGGTGAGGGGCGCGACGCGGCGGAGGGCGTCGTCGACGGCGGCGTCGATCTCGGGGCGGACGCCCATCGCGCGGATCCGGGCGAGGGAGCCGCCGGGTTCGTACGGGACGGGCGCGAAGCCGGGTTCGATCAGCCGCATGCCGAGGACGACGGCGGCGACGTCGCGTCCCATCGGGCCGACGGTGTCGAGGGACGGGGAGAGGGGGTGGACGCCGTCGAGGGGGACGCGGCCGTAGGTGGTCTTGAGGGCGGTGATGCCGCAGCAGGCGGCGGGGACGCGGACGGAGCCGCCGGTGTCGGTGCCGAACGCGACGTCGGCTTCGCCGGTGGCGACGGCGACGGCCGAGCCGCTGGAGGAGCCGCCGGGGATCCGGCCGGGGTCGAGCGGGTTGACGGGGGTGCCGGACCACGGGTTGAGGCCGTCGACGCCGAGGCAGAACTCGGTGAGGTTGGTCTTGCCGACGATGCGGGCGCCCGCGGCGCGGGCGGCGGCCACGACGGCGGCGTCGCGGTCGGCGGGCCGTGCCAGGGCCGCGACGGCGGCGCTGCCCGCGGTGGTAGGCAGCCCCGCGACGTCGATGGCGTCCTTGACGGCCAGCCGTGGGCCGTCACCGGGCTCGTCCGTTCGGATCATCCATGTCGCCATCAGGGGATGATCGCAGCTATCCGACGTCTTCGGCCAGCAT
>NZ_MKJY01000063.1 GCF_001942465.1 Actinomadura sp. CNU-125 | reverse complement strand
CAGGGCTTCGGGACGCGGGACGCGCCGACGCGCCGGACGCGCCGGGCCCCGCGGCCCCGGCGCGTCCGCGCGCGCACGGGCGGGCTACTCGCGGATGCCGATGCCCTCGACCGGACGGGTGCGGCGCAGCAGCCGGCCGATCGGGAGCATCGTGGAGAACAGCGCGAGCACCGCGGTCCCGCCGATGATCGTGACCCAGCCGAGCGCCGGGACGTACGGGACGCGCTGCCCGGCGACGGCGTTGACGACCGAGGAGAGGGTCACCGCGGCGATCAGCGCGCCGATCCCGATCGACACCCCGAGCAGCGTCGCCTGTTCGGCGTGGACCATCCGCTTGACCTGGCCCTTCGTTACCCCGACCAGGCGCAGCAGCGACAGTTCACGGGTGCGGGCCAGGGCCGCCATGATCAGGGTGTTGGCGGCGGCGAGGATCGCGTAGCCGACGAGCACGGCGATCAGCATCTTGTTCAGCCAGGAGTTGATCTCCATGTCCTTCGCGAGCGCACCGGTGAAGTCGCCGGTGCCGGTCACGGCGCTCCCCGGGTACTTCTGCGCGAGCCGCGCCAGGGCCGGGCCCACGTCCGCGTTCGGCGCGGTGCCGATCAGGACGTGGTCGTCGAGCCCGGTCATCGTGTGCCCGGCGAGCGCCGAGTTCGGCAGGGTGACGTCCCCGAACCCGAAGCCCCGCTCGTAGATCGCGACGACCTCGAACGTGACGGACGTGCCGTCGCCGAGCCAGAACCGCGCGTCGCCGCCGATCTCCCACTTCGACATGTCCGCCTGCGACGACGACACCGCGACGGTGCCTTCGCGCAGGTCGGCGAGGCTGCCCGACGTCACGTCCAGGTCCATGGTCTTGTCCGCGCCCCGCGGGTCGATGCCCTGCGCGACGACGGCCATGCCCTCGCCCATGAACGGGACGATCACGGACGTGCGGCGCACGCCGGTCGCGGCGGTCACCCCGGGGATCCGGCGGGCTTCCTCGGCGGCGGCCGCGGGCAGCCCGGCGGAACCGACGAGGGCGTGCCGGGCGAGCGTGCCGTCCTCGTTCTGCTCGACGGTCTGGCGCTGCAGGTTGTCCTGGAGGAACCAGACGCTGCCGCCGAACCCGACGGACAGGACGAGCGCGGTCAGCACCGCGACCATGCCGCGGGCGTTCGCCCGCAGGTTCGCGGCGGCGAGGTAGCCGCTGTTGCCCCAGATCACCCGGAGGAAGGGCGCCGAGCACGTGGCGGCGGCCCGGTTGATCCACGGGGCGAGCAGCGCGACCGCCAGCACGAACATGTACAGCATGCCGACCGCGGCGCCCATGGCCGTCTGGCCGTTCGTGCCCCCGGCGACGAAGATCAGGATCACGGCGCCCGCGAGGAACGCCCCGCCGAAGATGATCCGCAGCCGGCCGCCGAGTTCCCGCTCGACCGCCGCCTCGCCGAGCGCCTCGGTGGGGCGGATCCGGGTGGTGCGCAGCGCGGCGATCCACGCCGACAGCAGCGCGACGGCGGCCACGGCCGCGATCACCACCGGCGCGGCGATCAGCCCCGGGCTCACCGTGAAGTCGACGGGGACGAACCCGCGGTCGACCAGTTCGCCCTGCACCCAGCGCGCGGCGGCGAGCCCGGACGGGACGCCCACCACCGCGGCGAGCACGGCGAGCATGCCCACCTCGCCGAGGATCAGCGCGCGCACCTGGCCGGGGGTGGCCGCGATCGCCCGCAGCAGGGCGAGGTCGCGGCGGCGGTGCCGGACCGACAGCCCGACGGTCGCGGCGACCACGAACGCGATGATCATCGCGGCGTAGCCGCCGAACGCGCCGCCGGCCTGCAGGAGCAGGTCCTTCGCCGCGCCGACCTGCGGCTGCTCGGCCATTCCCCGCTCGTCCCCGGCGTACGCCGTCGCCCCGGCCTCCTCCGCGACCTTCCGCACCCCGGCGAGCACGGCATCGTCGTCGGCGCCCTTCTCGGCGAGCACGCCGACGGCGTCGAGGGTGCGCGGGGACGGGTCGAACCGCGCGGCCTGCGCGTCGGTGAAGAACAGCGCCGCCGCCACGCCGGGCATTTCACCGGCGTCGACGACGCCGCTCACCCGGAACCGGTGCGCGGCCCCGCCCGTGACGATCGTCGCGGTGCTTCCGGGCCGCAGCCCGCCGGACTCGGCGAGCCGGGCGTCCACGGCGATCTCGCCGTCGGCCCGCGGCGCGGTCCCCGACACGACCCGGTACGGGGCGAGCGCCGCGCTGCCCCAGCCGTGCCCCATGGCGGGCGTGTCCGGCGCGGTCGTCACCACGGCGGCGACGGAACGGTCCGCCACCGCGGTCGCGACGCCGGGCACCCGCGCGATCCGCCGCGCCAGCTCGCCGGGGACGCCGCCGCGTTCGGGCAGCGGCAGCGTGGTGGACTCCGTCTCGCCGAACATCTCGGTGGTGATGGTCAGTTCGCGCTGGGCGACGACGGCGGTCGCGTCGCCGTACCGCTGCGGCGTCCCCTTGTAACGCAGGCCCGATTCGGCGAGGATCCCGCACACCGTGAGGATCATGACCCCGGCGGCGAGGGCGAGGAACGTCGCCACGAACGTCCCCTTGCGGAACCGCAGCATCTGCAATGCCAGGCCGAGCACGGGTCAGCCCTCCCGGTTCGGGGCGGGACGGCGGCCGAGGTTCGCGAGCTGCTCGGCGATCGCCCGCACGCCGGGCTGCGGCATGTCGGTGACGATGCGGCCGTCGGCGAGGACCATGACGCGGTCGGCGTAGGACGCGGCGACCGGGTCGTGGGTCACCATGATGACGGTCTGCCCGGTGTCGTCGACGACCGCCCGCAGCAGCGCCAGCACCTCCGCGGCGGTCTGGGTGTCCAGCGCCCCGGTCGGCTCGTCGCAGAAGATCACCTCGGGACGGGTGGCGAGCGCGCGGGCGATCGCGACCCGCTGCTGCTGGCCGCCGGACAGCTCCGTCGGCCGGTGCCGCAGCCGCTGCCCGAGCCCGACCCGCTCGATCACCTCGGCGAGCCACGCCTGCTCCGGCTTGCGGCCCGACAGCCGCGACGGCAGCAGGATGTTCTGCTCGACGGTCAGCGCGCCCACCAGGTTGAACGCCTGGAAGATGAACCCGACCCGGTCGCGGCGGAGCCGCGTCAGCTGCTTCTCCGACATCGACGACAGGTCGGTGTCGCCGATCCGGACCCGTCCCGACGTCGGCCGGTCCAGGCCCGCCGCGCAGTGCAGCATGGTGCTCTTGCCGGAGCCGGACGGCCCCATCACCGCCGTCATCGTGCCGCGGCGGAACCGGGCGTCGACGTTGTCGAGCGCCGTGACGGGCTGCTCGCCGCCGTAGATCTTGCTGACGCCTTCGACGCCGACGGCGTCGCCGGGGTGACCGGCGGGACCGGGGCGACCGGCGTTGCCGGCCACGGGGATGTCGGCTGGGGACATTGACATGGTGCGGGTGCCTTCCAGGGAGCCGTTTTCGACGCCCTTCGACGCTATGGAGAGCGCCGATCCGCAACAATGCAGCCTGTGGCCCATGTGGAGTAGTGCAGGCACTACCACGCGCCGTACCCGCGTACCCGCGTACCCGGTACGTCCCGGCGTGCGGAGATGAGTATCCGTACTCTGTCCGGCGGGCGGTCGCCGCGGCGAGCATCGACGTATGACGAAGCGAATCGCGATCGGAACGGCCGCCTTCCTGCTCCTCTCGGTGGCCGCCGCCGCCAACTGGGCCGCCTGGCTCGGGTGGGACCAGCACCGCGACGTCCTGCCGGACGGCAGCGAGACCGGCCCGTACCAGGTGTGGCAGGTCGCGGGCCTGATCGTGGTCCTGATCGCGCTGACCGTCGCCGCTGCGGCCCTCCGGCACCCCGTCGCGGCCGTCGCCGGACCCGTCCTCGGCACGATGGTCGCCCTGTGCGCCGACTGGTCGGACGACTCGTCCGGCCTCTGGCTCGTCGGGGCCTGCCTGGCGTTCGCCGGTCTGCTCGCGGGTGCGGTGACCGTCACCGTCGTGGTGCACGCGGCCGCACGGAACCGGTCCGGCGGCCTCCCGGCGTGACGTCCGGCGTGACGGCGGCGGCCCGCTACCTACGCGACGGGTTCGCGCCGCGGGCCGAGCC
The DNA here is from genome assembly GCF_001942465.1 of Actinomadura sp. CNU-125. Lineage (GTDB taxonomy): Bacteria > Actinomycetota > Actinomycetes > Streptosporangiales > Streptosporangiaceae > Spirillospora. The sequence continues at coordinate 15,804 of NZ_MKJY01000063.1, read as the reverse complement.
ACCGCCCGAGTCGTCCCGCCCACGCCGCCGTGAGCTCGTCGATCCGGCGCAGGTCGCCCTCCGCGACGGCCAGCCCGGGGGTGACCACGGTCGCGCCCAGCTCCACCAGGAGCGGGCGCAGGTGCACCTCCACGGCCAGCGCGTGGACGGGGGAGCCCACCACCATCAGCGGCAGGGCGACGACCCGCGCGAGGGCGCCGGTGTCGATCCGGTCGAGGAACGCCTTCAGCAGGCCCGTGTAGGTCGCCTTGTACGTCGGGCTCGCCACGACCAGCAGGTCGGTCTCGGTGACCCGCCGCACCGCCTCGGCCACGGCCGGGTCGTCGCCCGGGAACAGCCGGGGCGCCAGGTCGGCCAGCTCGATGACGTGCGGTTCCGGCCCGCCGCCCGCGACGCGCGTCGCGGCGCGCGCGGCGCTGAGCGCGGCGAGCGACGTGCGGGAGGAGGGGCGCGGGTTGCCGACGAGGACGGTCGTGGACGGGGCGTGGGCGGACATGTCGTGCTCGGACCTCCGGGAACGGACGGGACGGCGGGGGCGTGGGGAAGCGGGGACGCGGTGGGGGATCACGGGTGCCGCACGAATCCGCCGAACGCCGCCCCGTGGTAGAGCAGCGGCGACTCCCGCCGGTTCAGCAGCGCCCGCCGGACGCGCCCGACGACGAGCCAGTGGTCGCCGATGGCGTGCGTTTCGTGCCGGTCGCAGATGAGGTGGGCGGTCGCGTCGTCGATCAGCGGGACGTCCCGCGGGCCGGGCCGCCACGCCGTCGGCGGGGCGAACCGGTCGGCGCCCCGGGCTGCGAAGCGGGCCGCCAGCCCCGCCTGCCCCTCCGCGAGCAGATGCACGCCGAAGACGCGGGCGCGGTCGAGTTTGGGCCAGGTGGCGGACGTGTCGGCGATGTAGAAGGAGACCAGCGGCGGGGCGAGGCTGACGCTGGTGAACGAGGTGGCGGTGAACCCGACGGGTTCGCCGTCGACCGTCGCGGTGACGGCGACCACCCCGCTGGCGTGGCGTCCGAGCGCCTCCCGGAACGACCCCGCCTCGACGGACGGTGCCTCGGGGGACGGTGCTTCGACGGACGGGGCGGCGTGTGCGGTGGTCATCTGGGCGTTCTCCTTCGCGGTCGGGGGTCAGCCGGCGGCGACCGCGTACCGGCTCGCCGGGCGGGGGAGGCCGTAGTGGTCGCGGAGGGTGCCGCCGGTGTACTCGGTCCGGAACAGGCCCCGCGCCTGGAGGAGCGGGACGACGTCGTCCACGAACCGCTCCAGCCCGGACGGCAGCACGGCGGGCATGACGTTGAACCCGTCGGCGGCCCCGGCGGTGAACCAGTGCTCGATGGTGTCGGCGATCTGCTCCGGGGTGCCGGCGAAGGTGCGGTGGCCCCGGCCGCCGCCGAGGCGTCCGATCAGCTCGCGCACCGTGAGGTTCTCCGACCGGGCGAGTTCGACGATCAGCGTGTACCGGCTCTTCGCGCCCTCGATCTCGTCCTCGGCGGGCAGGTCGGACGGCAGCCGGGCGTCCAGCGGCAGCCGTTCGGGGTCGACGCGCAGCGTCTCGGCGAGCTGGAGGCGCGCGTATTCGGGGGAGATGAGCCGGTCGAGTTCCGCTTCGAGCGCCCGCGCCTCCCGCTCCGTGGCGCCGATGACCGGGACGATCCCGGGGAGGATCTTGACCTGGTCGGGGTCCCGGCCGAGGTCGGCCGCGCGGCGCTTGACGTCCGCGTAGAAGGCCCGCGCGTCGGCGAGGGTCTGCTGCGCGGTGAAGATCGCCTCGGCGTGCCGGGCGGCGAACTCGCGGCCGTTCTCCGACGAGCCCGCCTGCACGAGCACGGGGTGCCCCTGCGGCGGGCGCGCGGTGTTCAGCGGCCCGTGCACCCGGTAGTGGTGCCCGGCGTGCTCGATCGGCCGCACCCGGTCGGCGACCGCCCATGTCCCGGCCGCCTTGTCGCCGACGGCGGCGTCGTCGGCCCAGCTGTCCCAGAGCCGCCGCGCGACCTCGACGAACTCCGCCGCGCGCTCGTACCGCTCGCGGTGCGCGGGGAGCTCGTCGAGGCCGAAGTTGCGCGCGCGTCCAGGGTCGCGGTCGTCACGATGTTCCAGCCCGCGCGGCCGCCGCTGATGTGGTCCAGCGAGGCGAACCGGCGGGCCAGGTTGTACGGGTCGTTGTAGGTGGTCGACGCCGTCGCGATGAGCCCGATGTGCGTCGTCGCGGTCGCCATCGCCGCCAGCAGGACGGTCGGTTCCAGCGTGCTCGACGGGCGGCGGCCGACGTCGCCCATGAGCGAGGGGCTGTCGGCGAAGAACACCGAGTCCAGCAGGCCGCGCTCGGCGGTCCGCGCGAGCCCGGTGAAGTACGCGGCGTCGTGCGTCACGAAGGGGTCGGCCGCCGGGAGCCGCCACGCCGCCTCGTGGTGTCCGTTGCTCATCAGGAAGGCGTTGAGGTGCAGCCGTCGTTCCGCGGTCATCGGTCCGGTCCTCTCCTTCCGCGCCGGGTGAACCGGCGGCGGTCTCATAATTTCCTGCTAATCCTACTTTTATAGTAGGAAATATTGAAAGAAGTGTGCGGGTCCGGCCCGGTCGCCGCGCCTGGGCCGGACCGGACCCGCATCCCGGGGGAGACCGCCCGGACCGCCTGCTCGGTCCGTGCCTCCAGCAGGGTCACCCCCGGAGCGGGGCGTGCCGTCCGGTCAGTCCGGCGGCGGGCAGCCCGGCGGCCGCCCAGGCGCGGAACCCGCCGGCGACGTCGGTCGCGCGTGCCAGGCCGAGATCCTGGAGGGACGCGGCGGCCAGGCTGGAGGTGTACCCCTCCGAGCAGAGGACGATCACCCGCACGTCGTGGCCGGTGGCCTCCGGGAGACGGGCCGCGCAGGCCGGGTCGAGCCGCCACTCCAGGACGTTCCGCTCGATCACCAGCGCACCGGGCACGTGCCCCTCCGCGGCCCGCTGCGCCGCGGGCCGGATGTCGACCAGCAGCGCGCCGCGCCGCACTCCTCGTGCGCCGCCGCGGGGTCGAGCCGCCGCAGGCGGGCCCGCGCGGCGTCGAGGACCTCGTCGATCGTCCGCGTCGCCGGCCGTCCCGTCACCACTGGCCCGCCTCCTCGGTGACGAGCCGGACGAGCCGTCCGCCGACGAGGTCGTAGCGGTTCATGGTCGACAGCGGCGGCGAGTACGCGTGGACGCTGATCGCCGGGGCGTCCGAGACGTTGCGGACCTCGTGCACGTAGTCGGCGCCGAACGAGCGGGAACCGCCCGGCGACAGGTGCCGCGCCGCGCCGAGGTCGCGTTCCTCCAGCGTGCCGAGCGCGACCGCGAACGCGCCGCGCGACCCGCCGTGGTCGTGCAGGCCGGTGGACTGGCCGGGCAGCCAGCTGATCAGCCAGATCTCGTGGTCGCCGTCGTGGTGCAGCCGCTCGTACCAGCGTCCCTGCGGGTCGAGCCGCACGCGCGGCAGCCACTCGTCGCAGTTCTCGGCCAGCTCCGCGACGGTGCCGGACAGCGCCGTCTCCAGCCTGGACGGTGCCGCGTCCGGTGCCGTGTTCTCAGCCGTGGCCGTGGTCGGCGTCATTCCTCGGGGTCCTCTCCGTTCGGTTCCGTTCCGCGCCGCGCGCCCCGCCGGACGGGGCGGGCCGACACAGGCCGCTCGCGAGCCGTCCGAGGTCGAGGTGCGGTCGTCGCCACAGAGGGAGATCCCGGTGCATGTTCAGCATCATGACGTGGTTTTCCTATTTAGTCAATCGGAATAGTCGGCTGTGCTTCCGGACGGCGGCGCGGACGCGAGGTCGCGCACGTGGCCGGGCAGCTCGCCGACCGTGAGATCGGCCAGCGTCGTCTCGTCGAGGACCCGGTGCAGGGCGGTGTCGGCGGCCCGCCACAGCGTTTCGAGCCGCACCGTGCGCGGCGACGCGAGCCGCTCGGCGGCGTCGCCGTCGCCGTCGAGCCGGGCCAGCGAGGTGTCCATCGCGCGCACCACCTCGCCGACCGTGATCTCGGCGGACGGCCGGGCCAGCCGGTAGCCCCCGTCGTGCCCGCGCCGGCTGCGGACGAGCCGGGCGCGGCGCAGCTCGCCGAGGATCGTCTGCAGGAAGTTGAACGGCAGTTCCTCGGCCTCCGCGAGCGCCGGGGTGCTGATCGTCTGGGGCTCGATCGCCGCCATGGCGAGCATGGCGCGCACCGCGTAGCTGGTGCGGGCGGTGATGTACAAGCTCGGCTCCGGTGATCGGCTCGGTCAGCACGCCGGTGCCGCGGCCGCGTGCGGAGCGGGACGGACGTGGACCCGCGCCCCCGCCGCGACGCCGAGCCCGTCGGCGGCGTCCCGGGTGAGCTGCGCCCACGCCGGGTGCTCCCGCCCGTCCCCGTCCTTGACCAGGAACTCGACCCGGACCTCGAAACCGAGCCGGACCACCCGGGTGACGGTGGCGGGGCTCGTGTCCGGTCCCGCGTCGGCCGCCAGCTCGACGTCGTGCGGGCGCAGCAGGACGCCGTCCAGCTCGGTGACGGGCCCGAGGAAGCGCATGACGAACGGCGAGGCGGGGTTGTCGTAGATGTCGCCCGGGCTGCCCGCCTGCTGCACGGCGCCGTCGGCGAGGACCACGATCGTGTCGGCCACCTCGATCGCCTCCTCCTGGTCGTGGGTGACGAAGACGGTGGTGACGTGCACCTCGTCGTGGAGCCGCCGCAGCCACGTCCGCAGCTCCCGCCGCACCTGCGCGTCGAGCGCACCGAACGGCTCGTCCAGCAGCAGCACCTCGGGCTCGACCGCCAGCGCGCGCGCCAGCGCCATCCGCTGCCGCTGCCCGCCGGACAGTTGCGCTGGGTGCCGCGAGGCGAACTGCTCCAGGTGGACGAGTTCGAGCAGTTCGGTGACGCGCCCGCGGATCTCGGCCTTCGGCCGCTTGCGGATCTTCAGCCCGAACGCGACGTTGTCGAAGACGCTCATGTGCTTGAACGCCGCGTAGTGCTGGAACACGAACCCGACGCCGCGGCGCTGCGGCGGGAGCAGGGTCGCCTCCCGTCCGGAGATCACGACCCGCCCGGAGTCGGGCCGCTCCAGCCCCGCGATCACGCGCAGCAGGGTGGACTTCCCGCCGCCGCTCGGCCCCAGCAGCGCCGTCAGCGAGCCGGGCGCGATGTCGAGATCGATATCGCGCAGTACCCGGGTCCCGCCGAACGACTTGTTGACTTCACGGATCTCGATGGCCATCAGCCGCCGTCCTCGGATCGTAGGAGCTTGGTCGCCAGCAGACTGGCGATCGCGATCGCCGCCAGCGCGAGCGCGGCGGCGTACGAAGCCTGCACGTCGAAGTTCTCGAAGCGCTCCTCGACGAACAGGGTCAGTGTCTGGGTCTGGTCGACGACCCGTCCGGAGACGACGGCGACCGCGCCGTACTCGCCGAGGGCCCGGGCCAGGGACAGGACGATGCCGTAGCCGAGGGCGGCCCGGATGCTCGGCACGGTGACGCGGCGGAAGGTCTGCCAGCCGCCCGCCCCCAGCGTCCGCGCCGCCTGCTCCTGCTCGTCCCCCAGCTCCTCCAGGACCGGGACGATCGCGCGCACGACCAGCGGCAGGCAGATGAACACCGTCGCGAGGACCATGCCCGGCGTGGAGAAGATGATCTGGAAGCCCCGCTCCTCCAGCCAGCCGCCGAACCAGCCGAACCGTCCGTACACCAGGATCAGCGCCAGCCCGACCACCACCGGGGACACCGCGAGCGGCAGGTCGATCAGCGCGCCGAACAGGCCCCGGCCCGGGAAGCGGTGCCGGGTCAGCAGCAGCGCGGCCAGGACGCCGAACACGGTGTTGAGCACGACGGCCCAGCCCGCGACCACGGCCGTCAGCCGGAGCGCGTGCAGCGCCGACCGGGACGTCAGCGCCTCGACGACCGGCCCGACGCCCTCGCCGAACGTCCGCCACGCGATCATCCCGACCGGGAGGATCAGCAGGAACAGCAGGTATCCCAGCGCGACCGTCCGCAGCGCGTACTTAGCCACGGCGCGCCCCCCACCGGTTCACCAGGCCGATCAGCAGCAGCACCAGCAGCGAGACCGACAGCAGCGCGGTCGAGACGGCCGCCGCCCCGGCGGTGTCGTTGCTCTCGATCCGGCCGAAGACCTGGACGGCGGCGACCTGCGTCTGGAACGGGATGTTGCCCGAGATCAGCACGGTCGAGCCGAACTCGGCGACCGAGCGGGTGAAGGCCAGCGCCGTCCCGGCGAGCATCGCCGGCAGCAGGTTCGGCAGGATGATCCGCCGGAAGACCGTCCAGGGACCGGCCCCCAGCGACGCCGCCGCCTGCTCCATCTCCGCGTCCAGTTCCCGGAGGACGGGCTGGACGGTGCGGATCACGAACGGGAGCGTCACGAACAGCAGCGCCACGACCAGCCCGGCCCTGGTGTAGGCGAGCGTGAGGCCGAGCGGGCTCTCCGGCCCGTACAGGGTCAGCAGCACCAGGCCCGCCACGATGGTGGGCAGCGCGAACGGCAGGTCGATCAGCAGGTTGAGCAGGCCCTTGCCGGGGAAGTCGTCGCGCGTCAGCACCCACGCGATCAGGGTGCCCATCACCAGGTTGATCAGCGAGACCACCAGCGACAGCCCGATCGTGAGCTTCAGCGCCGCCCACGCGTCCGGGGTGGTGACCGCGTCCCAGAAACCGCCCGGCCCCTGCTCGGCCGCCGTCCACACCACGGCGGCCAGCGGCAGCAGTACCACCGCGCTCATGAAGATCGTCGCCGTGCCCAGGCCGAGCACCGTGCCGCCGCGCCCCCCGAGCGCGAGCGGCAGGCCCGGACGGACGGGCGTTCTCGTCGTTTCGGTCGTCGACAACGGAGTTCTAACCCTCCGTCGAGACGCCGACGCTCTTCTCGACGCCGACCATGAGGCCGTCCTTCGGGTCGAAGAACTCCGTCGAGACCTTCTCCCAGCCGCCGAGGTCGGCGATGGTGAACAGGCCGGGCGGCGCGGGGAACCCCTCGGCGCCGGGCACCCCCTCCACCACCGGCCGGTAACCGTTCTCGACGAAGATCTCCTGCGCCTTCTCGCCGCGCAGGAACTTCAGGAACGCCTCGGCCTCGGCCGCGTGCTCGCTGTTCTTCGTCACGGCCACCGGGTTCTCGATCAGGATCGTGGACTCGGGGACCGTGTAGTCGATCGGCTGCTTCTCCTGCCGGGCGAAGATCGCCTCGTTCTCGTAGGCCAGCAGCACGTCGCCCTTGCCGCCGCTGAACGTCTGGAGCGACTTGCGGGCGCTGGAGTCCTGCACGGGCACGTTCTTGAACAGCGAGTACAGGTAGTCGACGCCCGCCTTCCGGTTCGCGCCCCCGTCCGACTTCGCGCCGTACCCGGCCAGCACGTTCCAGCGGGCCCCGCCGGAGGTGAACGGGTTGGCGGTGATCACCTCGATGCCCGGCTCGACCAGGTCGTCCCAGGTCTGCACGTTCTTCGGGTTGCCCTTCCGGGTGGCGAGGACCACCACCGAGTCGGTGACCATGCCCTTGTGGGGGCCGCTGTTCCAGGTCTCGGCGACCAGGCCCGCCTCGACGAGCTCGGTCATGTCCGGTTCCAGGGACAGCGCGACGATGTCGGCCTCCAGCCCGGCGGCGACCGCCCGCGTCTGCTCGCCGGACGACCCGAACGACTTGGTGAACGTGACGTTCTCGCCCTCGGGCGTCTTCCGGTACTCCTCGATGATCTCCTCGTACGCCGCCTGCGGCGTCGAGTAGGCCACCAGCGACAGCCGGACGCCGCCGCCCGCGTCGCCCGATCCGCCGCAGGCCGTCAGCCCCGCGACGATCGCGGCCAGCACCAGCCCCGCACCCACTTTGCGTCCCGGCATGAGAACTCCATATTTCCTACTTGTTTGACGGGGATAGCATGGATCTTCGGAGTGGAGGCGTCAAGTCGGACTCTCCGGACGGCGAATTCCTGTTGAAGGTGGTGGGTTGTGCAGAGAACCCGGATGGATGGACGCCCCGAGCAGGGGAACGGGTCGGGGAGCATGGGCAGAATCGTCAAGGCGCTGCCGCCCGACCGGTTCGCCGTGCACGGCACCAACGCCGAGATGCGCTGGGACGCCATGCGCGGCGCGGGCCTCCTCGTGCCGAACGACCGCTTCTTCGTCCGCGACCACACCCGGACGCCGCTGATCGACGCGCGGACGTGGCGGCTGCGCCTGTTCGGCGACGGCCTGCGGGGCGCGCCCACGCGCGCCCGCGCCGTGGAGTTCGGGTACGCCGACCTCCTCGCCATGCCGTCCCGCACCCTCGACGCGGTGATCGAATGCGCGGGCAACGGCCGCGCCCTCTTCGCGAGCCAGCAGGACACGCCCATGCCGGGCATCCCCTGGGGGCTCGGCGGCATCGGCGCCGCACGCTGGCGCGGGGTCCCGCTCGCGGCCGTCCTCGAACGCGCCGGGCTGCGCGCGGACGCCGTCGACGTGCTGGCGTCCGGGCTCGATCCGGACTTCGTCCTCGACGGCGAGAACCTGGGGCGCGTGCGCAGGCCGCTGCCCGTCGGCAAGGCGCTGGACGACGTCCTGATCGCCTACGAGATGAACGGGGTCCCGCTGCCGCCCGACCACGGCTTCCCGGCCCGGCTCGTGGTGCCCGGCTGGGTCGGCATCGCCTCGATCAAGTGGCTCGGCGAGATCGAGGTCGCGCGCCGTCCGCTGCCGTCGCCGTGGACCACCCGCATGTACCGCATGTCCGGACCGGGGCACCCGCCCGGCGGCGGCCCGGCGCTGACCGAGCAGGTCGCCAAGAGCGCGTTCGAACTCGCATGGGACGAGCGCGTCCCGCTCGGCCGTCCGGTCGTCCTGACGGGACGGTCCTGGTCCCCGCGCGGCCCCGTCCACGGGGTCGAGGTCAGCGTGGACGGCGGCGCGAGCTGGCGGCCCGCGCGCCTGCGGGACGGCGACACCGCGTGGAGCCGCTGGAGCCTGGAGTGGTGTCCGGACCGGACGGGCCCGGTCGTGCTCGCCGCCCGCGCCGTCGACGCGACGGGCGCCCGCCAGCCCGTCCGGTCGGAGCCCAACGACGACGGCTACCTGTTCGCCGCCGCCGTCCACCACCGGGTCCAGGTCACCTGACCCCGCCCCGACCAGGTCCGACCGGTTCGGCCGGGTTCGGTACGACGGCCCGGATCGGCGTCGGGGAGCGTCGCGGGGTGGCGCAATGCGGCGGGTGCTCGGGTGTCGGTGCAGGTGGCGGGGGGTGTGGCGCGGAGCGGGGGTGGCGGAATCCGTACCCTATTCCACTATTCCTACTCATTTAGTATGTTGTTCGCCGTGAGCAGGAACGACGCGGTGCCCGAACCTCCGTCGCTGTCGGACGCCCGGCGGCGGCGGGCGGACCGGGCCCGGCAGATCGCCGACGTGCTGCGCCGGCAGGTCCTCCACGACGCGTTCCCGTCCGGGGCGCTGCCGTCGGAGCCCGACCTGGTGCGGGAGTTCCGCACCACGCGCAACGCCGTCCGCGACGCCCTCGGGCTGCTGCGCGCCGAGGGGCTGGTCGAGCGGTGCCCGGGCGTCGGCACGATGGTGACGACCGCGAAGTACCCGCACGGGCTGGAGCACCTGCTCGGCCTCGCCGAGACGCTCGGCGCGCACGGCGAGATCGGCAACCTCGTCCGGACGGCCGGGCTGACCGATCCGCCGCGCGAGATCGCCCGCCGCCTGCGGGTGCCGGACGGGGAGCGGGTCGTCTACATCGAGCGGCTGCGGCGGCTGAACGGCGACCCGCTGTCGCTCGACCTGACCTACGTCGTCCGCGACCTCGGCGAGCCGCTGCTCGACGAGGACCTGGCCGGCAACGACATCTTCGTCCTGCTCGAACGGATCGCGGGGCAGCGGCTCGGCCGCGCCGACCTCACCGTCGAGGCGGTCAACGCCGACCCGCACTCGGCCGCGACCCTCGACGCCCACCGCGGCGCCGCGCTGCTGATGGTCGAACGGCTGACGCACCTCGCCGACGGGCGTCCGGTGGACCTGGAGTACATCCGGCTCCGCGGCGACCGCATCACCCTGCGCGGCACGGCGCGGCGCGGGCCGACTTCCGCCTGACCCCGCACGACTTCTGGAGGAACCGCCATGTCGCTGGTGAACAACCGCGCCGACGTCCCGGTGACGGTCGACGAGGCCCTGTGCATCGACGGCTGCACGCTGTGCATCGACGTCTGCCCGCTGGACGCGCTCGCCGTCCACCCCGAGACCGGCAAGGCGTACATGCACGTCGACGAGTGCTGGTACTGCGGCCCGTGCGCCGACCGCTGCCCGACGGGCGCCGTCACCGTGAACATGCCCTACCTACTTCGTTGAGGACCCAATGAAACGGAAGACGACAGCGGCCCTCGCGGCCCCGGCCGCCGCCGCGGCGATCGCGCTGGCGGCCGGGTGCACCGTGGCCGGGAACGCCGCCGCCGGGGACGGCTCGACGAGCGTCGTGGTCGGGTACCAGTCGAAGACGATCAACACCGTCACCGCCGGGACGCTGCTGCGCTCGCTCGGGTACTTCGAGAAGCGCCTCGGCGAGCTGGGGAAGTCCGGCGGGCGCGACTACGAGGTCGTCTGGAAGGACTACGAGACCGGCGCGTCGATCACCGCGCAGATGCTCGCCGGGAAGATCGACATCGGGTCGATGGGCGACTATCCGCTGCTCATCAACGGCACCCGCTCGCAGGGCCTCGGCGCGGACGCGCGCACCGAGCTCGTGTCGGTGACCGGCTACAACATGCGCGGCTCGCTGAACGGCGTCGTCGTCGCGGCGGACTCGCCCGCCCGTTCGCTCGCCGACCTGAAGGGGAAGAGCATCTCGGCGAGCGTCGGGTCGGCCGGGCACGGCACGCTCGTCCAGGCGCTCGGCGACTACGGGCTGAAGCCGGACGACGTCACCGTCGAGAACCAGGAGCCGTCGGTGGGCGCGTCGGCGCTGCAGGCCGGGAGCGCCGCCGGGCTCGCCCAGTTCGTCGCCTGGCCGGGGCTGCTGGTGCAGCAGAACGGGGCGCGGCTGCTGTACGACGGCGGCGCCCTCGACGTGCCCACCTTCCACGGCGTGGTGGTGCCGCACGAGGAGGCCGAGGGACGTCCCGAGGTGCTGCGGGCGTTCCTGCGCGCGCAGATCGACGCGACCCGGTACCTGCACGAACACCCGGTGGAGGCCGCCGAGTCCGTGGCGGCCGAGACCGGGCTGCCCGCCGAGACGGTGTACCTCTACAACGGCGCGGGCGGCGTGGCGACCTTCGACACGACGATCAAGCCGCGGCTGCGCGAGGCGCTGGGCCACGACGTCCCGTTCCTGAAGTCGATCGGGGTGCTGAAGGGCTCGATCGACCTGGAGTCGTTCGTCGACGACGGCCATATCCGGCAGGCGTACGGCTCCGGATACGACGAGGCCGTCGCGTCCACCGCGAACCCCGCGGCGATCAAGGGCACCGACCGGGTCTGCGACGAGGAGGCCGGGGACCCGGCGAAGGCGGGCGAGGTGTGGGTCGCCGGGGAGAAGGCGACCCGCCCGGCCGCGAGCCCGGTGTGCCTGCTGCGCAACGTCCGCGACGTCCGGACGGACGGCGGCGAGCTCCGCGCCGCGTACGTCCCGGACGCGACGACCGGCACCCGCTGGTTCGCCGACCGGATGACGTGGGTGGAGAACCCGGAGGCGAACGAGGACGAGCGGTTCGAGCCGTTCGCCACCGTCGAGCAGGCGCGCGAGTACATCGACGCCCACTCCGGATCGAAGACCGTTTCCTACGAAGAGGCGGTGAAGCGCGCATGACCGCCGTGACCGAGGGGGACGCCGCGCCCGTCCCCGCGACGGCGCCGGACCCGCCGGACGGGACGGCGCGGCGTTCGTCCATCGGCGCGGCGCGCTGGGCGGTGCGGGGCGCGTCGCTCGCGGGCGCGCTCGTCCTGTGGCATCTGCTCACCGCCGCGGACGTGCGGCTGTGGGTCCGGTTCGACCGGTTCCCCGGGCCGGTGGAGGTCGCGGACGAGTTCGGGCGGCAGCTTCGGCAGGGCCAGTTCTACGCCGACGTGGCGCAGAGCCTGGTGCGGATCCTCAGCGGGTTCGGGCTCGCCGCGGTCGTCGGCGTCGCGGTGGGCGTCCTGGTGGCGCGGTCCCGCTGGGCGAGCGACCTGCTGCAGCCGCTGTTCGAGGTGGCCCGGCCGATCCCGGCGATCGCGCTGGTGCCGGTCGCGATCCTGCTGTTCCCCGCGAACGAGCAGGGGATCGTGTTCATCACGTTCACCGCGGCGTTCTTCCCCGTCCTGGTCAGCACCCGGCACGCGGTGCGGGCGCTGCCCGACACCTGGGAGGACGCCGTCCGCACGCTCGGCGGCGGACGGGCGCGGGTGCTGTTCCAGGTCGTGCTGCCGGGCGTGCTGCCCGGCGTGTTCGGCGGGCTGTCGGTCGGCATGGGCGTCGCGTGGATCTGCGTCATCTCCGCGGAGATGATCTCCGGCGACTTCGGTGTCGGCTACCGCACCTGGCAGGCGTACACGATCGTCGACTACCCCGGCGTGCTCGTCGGGATGATCACCATCGGGCTGCTCGGCCAGCTCACCTCCGGCGCGGTCGAACTCGCCGGACGGCGGGCGACCCGCTGGCTGCCCGGACGAGAGGGAGGTGCCCGGTGACCACCGGACTCGAACTGCGCATGACCGGCGTCTCCGTCGGCTACGGCGGCGCGCCCGTGGTCGCGGGCCTGAACCTGGACGTGCGCGCCGGCGAGTTCCTCGTCGTCGTCGCGCGTCCGGCGGCGGCAAGTCGACGCTGCTGCGCACGCTGGCCGGGCTGCTCCCGGCGGTGTCCGGCCGGATCACCGCCGACGGGACGCCGGTCACCGGACCGTCCCGCGACCGCGCCCTGGTCTTCCAGGAGGACGCGCTGCTGCCGTGGCGCACGGCGCGCCGCAACGTCGAGCTGGCCCCGGCCATCGGCGGCGTGCCGCGCGCCGAGCGGCGCCGCGTCGCGGGCGACTGGCTCGACCGGGTCGGCCTCGGCGACGCGGCCGGACGGTTGCCGCGCGAACTGTCGGGCGGGATGCGGCAGCGCGTCCAACTCGCCCGCACCCTGGCCGCCGCGCCGCGCGCGATCCTGATGGACGAGCCGTTCGGCGCGCTCGACGCGCAGACGCGCGGCGCGATGCAGCGGCTCCTGCGCCGCGTCCTCGCGGGCGACCCCCGCCACCGTCGTGTTCGTCACCCACGACGTGGACGAGGCGCTGCTGCTCGGCGACCGCGTCGCGGTGCTCGGCGCCGCCGGGATCACCGCCGAGTTCCCGCTGCCCGCCCGCGCCGAACGCGCCGGCGGCCCGCCCGAAGGGCTGCGCGAGCGGATCCTCGCCGAACTCGGCGCGGCCCCCGCCGGGCCCGCCGCCGAACCCGAACTCGTCTCCGAAGGGACCCGCTGATGCGCATCCCCGATGTCTCCGAACGCCGCGAGCTGAGCTGCGACGTGCTGGTCGTCGGCGGCGGCACCGCCGGGACGATGGCCGCGATCACCGCGGCCGAACGCGGCGCGTCCGTCCTGCTGCTGGACAAGGCGCACGTCCGGCACTCCGGCGCGCTCGCCATGGGCATGGACGGCGTGAACAACGCGGTCGTCCCCGGCAAGGCGACGCCCGAGGACTACGTCGCCGAGATCACCCGCGCCAACGACGGGATCGTGAACCAGCGCACCGTCCACCAGACCGCCACTCGCGGCTTCGCCATGGTGCAGCGGCTGGAGGGGTACGGCGTCAAGTTCGAGAAGGACGCGCAGGGCGAGTACGCCGTGCGGCGCGTGCACCGGTCGGGCAGCTACGTGCTGCCGATGCCGGAGGGCAAGGACGTCAAGAAGGTGCTCTACCGGGTCCTGCGGCGCCGCGCGATCCGCGAGAAGGTCACCATCGAGAACCGGGTGATGCCCGTCCGGGTCCTCACCCGCGAGGGACGGGCGGTCGGCGCGGCCGGGTTCGACACCCGCACCGGCGAGTTCGTCACCGTGTCCGCCGGGGCGGTCGTCCTGGCGACCGGCGCGTGCGGACGGCTCGGCCTGCCGGCCAGCGGCTACCTGTACGGCACCTACGAGAACCCGACGAACGCGGGCGACGGCCACTCGATGGCCTACCACGCGGGCGCGGAGCTCAGCGGCATCGAGTGCTTTCAGATCAACCCGCTGATCAAGGACTACAACGGGCCCGCGTGCGCGTACGTCGCGAACCCGTTCGGCGGCTACCAGGTGAACGCCGCCGGGGACCGGTTCGTCGACTGCGACTACTGGTCGGGCCAGATGATGGCCGAGGTCAAGCGGGAGATCGACTCGGCGCGCGGACCCGTCTACCTCAAGCTCACCCACCTGCCGGACGAGACCCTCACCGAGCTCGAAGGCATCCTGCACAGCACGGAACGCCCCACCCGCGGCACGTTCCACGCGGGGCGCGGGCACGACTACCGCACCCACGACGTGGAGATGCACATCTCGGAGATCGGCCTGTGCGGCGGGCACTCCGCGTCCGGGGTGTGGGTGGACGAGCACGCGCGCACGACCGTCCCGGGCCTGTACGCGGCGGGCGACCTCGCGTGCGTCCCGCACAACTACATGATCGGCGCGTTCGTCTACGGCGACCTGGCCGGGGAGCACGCCGCCGCGCACCTGGCCCCGGGCCCCGCCGACGACGCCCAGATCGCCGCCGCGCACGAGCTGATCTACCGGCCGCTGCGCCACCCGGACGGCCCGCCGCAGACCCAGGTCGAGTACAAGCTGCGCCGCTTCGTCAACGACTACGTCGCCCCCGCGAAGACGGCCCGCAAGCTGGAGATCGCCATCGAGACGTTCGACCGGATGCGGGACGAGATCGCGGCGATGGGCGCCCGCACGCCGCACGAGCTGATGCGCTGCGTCGAGGTATCGTTCATCCGCGACTGCGCCGAGATGGCCGCGCGCGCCTCGCTGGGCCGTTCCGAGAGCCGCTGGGGCCTCTACCACGACCGCGCCGACCTGCCCGAACGCGACGACGCATCCTGGTTCTGCCATCTGAACCTGCGGCGCCGCGACGACGGGGCGATGGAGTTCGTCACCCGCCCGGTCGAGCCGTACCTGGTTCCGGTCGAGGGCTTCGCGGTGCCCGCGGCCGGGGAGGTCGCCGTCCTCGGGACGATCGGTCCCGAGCGGCGCGCGGCGGGCGTCCGGCGGGGCGCGGACGGCGGTGCGGCGGTGCCCGCGATCGGACGGTCGCCGCGCATCCTGGAACTGCAGCGGCTCGCCGACACCGCGTCCGGACCGGACGCGTTCGCGCCCTACCTCGACGACCCCGACCCCAAGGTGCGGCGCGCCGCGGTCGCGTCGCTCACCGAGGTCGTCCCCGAGGGCGTCGGCGTCGCGCTGGCGCGCGCGCTGGGGGACGGTCACGGTTCGGTCCGCCGGGCCGCCGCGTCCGCGCTGCGCGAGCTCGTCGAGGTGCTGCCCGCAGACGCGGCCCTGCACGACGCGCTGTCGGCCGCGCTGGACGCCGCCGACCCGCTCGTCCGGGCCGCGGTGCTCGAACTGCTGCGCGTCCTGCGGCTGGGGGAGCGCCGGTGTTCGAGAAGGCGCTGCACGACGCCGACCACCGCGTCCGGCTGCGGGCGGTGGACGGGCTCGTCGCGCGCGGCGGACCGGAGTCGCTCGCCCCCGCCGTCACCGACGCGTCCCGCGAGGTGCGCGTCGCGGCGGCGCACGGCCTGGCGTCCCTCGGCGACCCGCTCGGCCGCCCGCTGCTCACCACGCTCGCGGGCGACGAGGACGCGCTCGTCCGGGCCGCCGTCCTGGAGGCCGCCGGCCGGGATCGGCTGCCCGCCGCCG